>DASPLH010000259.1:0-14904 GCA_035627675.1 Clostridia bacterium | reverse complement strand
CCCCTCCAGCCTCGATGAGAAGTACAAGTCACGCTACCTCGATTCGCAGAACGCAGCGCTATTCCCGTTCGGCCACGGCCTGACCTACACCCGCTTCGAATACTCTCCGGCCACGGTTGGCGAGAAGGCCGTCAGCGCCGCGGCGTTGAACGCCGGCAAAGCGCAGCCCATCCGGGTGTCCGCTGAGGTTCGCAATGCGGGACAGGTAGCCGGGGAAGAGGTGGTGCAGCTGTACATCCGCCAGCAGGGGACCAGCGTTGCGCGCCCGACGCGGGAGTTGAAAGGCTTCCAGCGCATAGCGCTCGCCCCAGGCGAATCGAAGCAGGTGGAATTCACGATCGGCCGCGACGAGCTTGCTTTCTGGAACCTCGATATGAAGAACGCAGTGGAGCCGGCGCGAGTCACCGTCTGGATCGCACCCAGCAGCGCGCTGGAAACCACGCCTGCACAGTTCGAAGTGACCCCGAAGTAGTTGCGGCTCCAGACTCGACTGCTGTAAATGCACCCGACACATGAGCAAGGCTCATGTGCCGGGATTTTCCTCTGCCCGCGTATCCTCTATCGAGAAAGTTCGATCTTCGACTTGCCCTTTGCGACCTGAAAGCTCCTCGTTGGCCACCCAGCGACATGCAACACCAGTGTGTAGTCCCTGGTGGACTTGCTCTCGATCACGACCTTGTCATCGGGTGCGTTGCGCCTTGCGGCCACCAGGTCGAAGGCGTCCTGCGTGCCGATCGGCATGTTGCGAACGCCGTGCTCGTCGGTCCGGGTGATGTGCCACTCCACCTTGTTCTCGGGCGCGTTCACCTCGAAGCCGAGGACATCCTCGAACAGCATTGCGATGGGACCGGCGCCGGACCAGCCGACGAAGTGGTGCCGCGACAAGTGCTTCGCGTCCCATGTAGTGCCCGGCAAGGGGAACTCCGGCGCGTAGCACTCCCATATGCTCCGGTAGTCCCCGTCGCGCTCCGCGGGGTTGACCAGAGACTCGTCAATGTCCGCCGCCATGACCCGGGCCATGTTGTCGATGTGGTTTTCCGCCGCATGGCGCGCGAGATCACGGTACCCGCGCCGCTTCAGGCCCTTGATGGTCATGTAATTAGTGGAGGCCCAGATGCTCCCGACCCAGTAGTTCCCCATTTTGTCGTAGTGCGGGTCGGAAGCGGCCAGGCTGGGGAAGAGGTGCGGGCGATAGAATTCCTTCGGGTCCTTCAGGTGTTCGACCAGGGCTTTGACCTGCGCGTCGTCGGCGACACCGCTGAGCAGCGACCAGAAGGCTCCGATGTGCCGCACTCGTGTCGGCTGGCCATCGGGCTGGACGTCGTAGTAATAGCCGTCGCTCGCGTTCCAGGCGACGCGATTGATCGTCTTCCGCAAGCGCTCGTACTCGCGCCTCCACTCCTCAACTTCGTTCTTTTGGCCGGCCAGCTCCGCGATGCTCTGGAGATTGCGAGCGAACAGCGCCATCTGAAGGGACGCGTCCGTCCACGTGCCCTTCTTGAGGTCCGCGCGCGGGACGTTGTCCATGCCGCTGCCGAAGGCCGTCTGGAAGTAAAGGCCGTTGCCCATCGGCGTGCGTGTGTTCCGGTCGAGCCAGCGGTAGTAGCGCGCAAGCACCGGGTACACTCGCCGCAGGCGCGCAAGGTCTCCGGTGATCCGGTAGTTCTCCAACTCCGCCCAGGCAAACAGCGGAGGGTTCACGTTCGGGTCGTCGGCCGTCGGTTCATAGACAATCTTCCCGTTGTCTTCGAGATAGATCCGCTGGATGTATCCATCCGCGCGCTGGCCCTGGTAGAAGTTGTCGAGCGTGTCGATGGACGGGAACAGGCGGTCGCCGTAGCGGCCGAACATGGTCATGAAAACGCTGTCCCACTGGTACACGTCTTCGTTGAAGGCCTCGTCCATGTAGAGCGGCGCGAAGCGGTTCTCCGGTGTGCCGGGCGCGATGTTGAGCCAGGCGATCTCCCACGCCTTCCAGTACAGATCGACCCAGTCCGAACGCGAGATCACGGGTTCGGGCAGATACTTTCGGAAGGCGGCAAAGGGCACACGGCGACGCAACATGATGTCGCCCCAGAGACCGCCGTCGCCGCCCCAATCCTTGACGCGCAGCACGATCGAGTTGGTCTCGCCGTACTTCACCGCCGACTGCATCGGCGTCACCGTTCGCCAGCGCGAAACCGAACCCCACTCCTTCTCTCGCGCGTCGCCCTGGTGACCCACGAGCGTTCCGTTCACATACAGGTCGAACTCATCGTCCACTCCGATCGAGATCAGGTCCACGGCGTGGCCCTTCCACTCGGCGGGGATGTTCACGTCCTTGTGATACCAGCCGACGCCGTCGTAGCCGGCGAAGCCCTGCTTCTCCCAGACCTCGCGCGCACGCAGGGTGTGGGAGCCATCTTCGGGAAACGAGCGATGCCAATTCTGCTTCACGCCGTCGTCATTCGGATCGGCGCGGAAGTCCCAACCGGTTGTCAGGAAGAGGAAGGAGGCTCGGAGCTCGGCGTCTGCGGCCCTGGGCCTCGAAGAGGCGGCCCTGAAGGCGGCAAAGTCTGCCGCCGTGCAAAATCCCGTGAACAGAACTGAGACGATGAACAACAACGACATGCGCTGAGCGCGGAGGAACATGCGTCGGCACCCCGTGGTCGAAATCCAACACAGCAGAGTAGCAGCTACGTGGACTTCGCGGAATCGCCAACCTCATTCGTGGTGAGAGCGTAAGCGGCCGCGATCAGCAAGTACTCGGTGGGCAACGCGTTCTCATTCCAACACGGGATGGCAGGCACGCGCCGCCGTATTTCGCACCGGGTACTCGCGACATCCTTGGATGTCTCCCATGTGGATCACCGGCTTCGCCCGTTGGTGTCTCGCAAATCGTACAGCTAGTCCCTTTTTCGTTTTTGTCCGCATCTCCGTCGCTCTTTCTCTTCATGGACTTGACGCGGTCCGAGTTCCTGCCCGGGTGTGCGCCCTGGATTGCAACAGATTGAGCAGCGCAGGCCTTACAGCAGAACACCCAAACCTCCTGCGCGTGGAGAGAACCATGATTGAAATGCTGCGTGCAATTTGGACCGAAGATGAAGGTCAGGACCTCATCGAATACGGCCTGCTGCTGGCGATCATCACCGTCGCCGCCGTGGTAGCCATCACCCAGATCGGACCCAAGGTGGCCGACTACTTCACGGACGCAAACACCGCGCTTCCCGAAGCCGACTAGCGGCTCACCCTCCGCAAACGGGTACTCAGGATTCAGGGCGGGCACGTTATCGGTGTCCGCCCAATCCAGCCGCAACAGTGGCATTACGCAATACAAGAGGGAATCAATGCTCTACACAGCATTCGTTGTCGCTTTCATGGTCGTGGTCGTCACGTCGGACCTTCTTTACCGGCGCATTCCGAACGCGATTACGGTGACCGGCTTCTGTGTGGGTCTGGTGTTCCACAGCTTCAACCACACGATGACTTCGGCTTTCGTTGGCGCTGCGGTCGGGTTCGTTGTGGGATTCCTGATGTTCTATGTGGCGGCCATTGGCGCGGGTGACCTGAAGCTTCTCGTGGCGCTCGGCGCCATCCTCGGCATTGAACTTTGGACCACGGCGATGGTCCTGACCGTGATTGCCGCCGGCCTTATGGGGCTTGTGCAAGCCATCGGCAGCCGCAAACTGGGATCCACGCTCCGCAACATGGGCGCAATCCTGGTTCACATGTGGAAGTTCGGTTTCAGGCCGCACCCGGAACTCAACGTTCGCAACAAGGCGCTGATCCGCTCTCCGTTCGGAGTGGCCGCAGGGGTCGGTGTGCTGCTGACGGTGCTCAGATGAAACGGCGCAAGTCAGAACGCGGCGCAACCCTGGTCGAGGCTGCTCTCACGCTCCTCCTGTTCTTCTGGCTCATCCTGGGGATCTGGAACTTCGGCCGTGTGTATCACGTGTACCAGATCGCCACGAATGCAGCGCGTGAAGGCGCAAGGTTCTCGGCCGCCCCGGATCCCGCCACGGGAACCCTGCCGTCGGTCACCGACGTGCAGAATCGCGTCCAGTTTTATCTCACGCTCGGCTCCGTGCCGGTGAGTACCGACAACATCAGCGTGACGCAGACGACGACGGCCACGGTCAACAGCGTTCCGATCACGTTCACGACCGTGCACGTAACCGCGCCATTCGAATTCCACGGCCTGCCCTTCGGCCCAATCAACGTCAACACCGAGGCGAGGATGCGGAATGAAACGAACTGACACATCCCGCACGGAGCGGGGCACTCACCTCATAGAACTCGCTCTCGTCATGCCGATCCTGCTGTTGCTGGCCCTGGGAATCATCGACATGGCCGGCCTGATCCACGCGAACCAGGTCGTCAGCAACGCGGCGCGTGAGGGCGCGCGCATTTCGGTGTCCGAAGACCAGGCGGGTTACACGGGCGCGGGACCCAACACGATCGTGCAGCGCGTGCAGGACTACATCGTCGACGAGAACGGAATTGCGTGCACTTCGGTGCCGGCGGTGACCATCGACCAGGGAGCCTACACGATGACGCCCAGCGGGTACGCGCTCAGCAGTTCAGAAGTGACGGTGATCTGTCCGTACCAGATGCAGTATCTGCCGGCGCTCACCGGGGGCACGATTCCGCCGACGGTCAACATCATGGGTCGAGTCAGGTTTCGAAACTTTTACTGAGACGGGGATACACATGAAACGTACACGGCTAGTTCTGCTTGCGACCGCGGCGCTGTTGCTTGCCGCGGTGACGAGCTACGGCGTCTACCAGATCCTGCAACGTGCGTCCTTGCAGGGCCAGCAGGTAGCGGTGGTAGTTGCCGCGCAGGATCTCCCGGTCGGCACGCTGCTGCAAGCGAAGCACCTCAAAGTGGCGCGTACCAACGTCTCGGCCGTGCCGCAGCACGCGATTCTGAAGCAGGAATCGGCGCAGGGGCGCGGCGTCCTGTACCCGGTCGCCGCCAACGAGGTGCTGCTCGAGTCCAAACTTGCGGCGAAAGACGCGGGAGGCGGCCTGCCCTCGATGATCCCCGAGGGCTACCGCGCCGTATCGGTAAAAGTGAATGAAGTCGTGTCGGTGGCGGGGTTCGTGCAGCCGGGGACGCGCGTGGACGTCCTGCTGACGGGCAGCCCCGACTCTTCGCGCAAGTCCGAGAACGTGACCACCACGACGGTGCTGGAGAACGTGCAGGTTCTGGCGGCCGGCACACAGCTTCAGCAGAACGCCAAGGGCGAGGCGACCAGCGTGCCGGTCATCACCTTGCTGGTCGATCCGCAGGACGCCCAGCGCCTGACCCTGGCGGCAGCGGAAGGACGAATCCAGCTCAGCCTGCGGAACCCTCTGGACCGCAACGCGTCGCGGCCGAAGTCGGTTCACACAAGCCTCCTCTACGGCAGTTCTGCGGAACCAACGCCGCGTCCCGCGAAACCGAGACCGCTGGCGAAGATCAGCGTGCCTCCGCCGGTGCAGCAGATCTACATGGTGGAGATCATTCGCGGCGACAAACGCGATCAAACGAAGTTCTAACCCGACTCGGAAGAACGGAAGCCCAATATGAAGCTGCAACCGTCAGTCCTCAGCGTGTTGTTTGGCCTGCTGTTATCCACCGTGATTGCGAGACCCGCGGCCGCGGCAGACGTTAAGCCGCCGCAGGCACCGCCGCCCGCGACTTCGGCGCCTCAGCAACAGGCGCAGGAAGCTTCCGCGCCATTGCGAGTCATGGTGGGCAAGAGCGTCTTAATCAACACGGCGGACCGGCTCAAGCGTGTGTCCGTCACCGATCCCGCGATTGCAGATGCGATCGCGGTGACTCCGAACCAGGTGTTGATCCATGGCCGTTCGCCGGGTGAGGTAACGCTGGTGTTGTGGGACGACGCGGAGCGCTCGCGCAGCTTCGACCTGCGCGTGGATGTTGACGTCACATCGGCCTCCGAGGAGATACGGCGACTGTTCCCCGATCAGAAAATCGACGTCTCCGCGAATCGAAACACCGTTGTGCTATCGGGACAGGTGGCGAGCAAGGAGGTGTCCGACCGGGTGCAGGCGGTCGCTTCCGCGTACTCCAAGAACGTAGTCAACGTCATCTCGTTCGGAGCGACCGGCGCGCAGGAAGTGCTGCTGGAGGTGAAATTCGCGGAGGTGGACCGCACCGCGCTCGTGCAACTCGGGGCGAACATCCTCTCGACCGGCGCGGGGCGGACGATCGGCCAGACCACCACCGGTCAATTCGGCTCCACGGGGCCGCTCACTCTTTCGGACACCTTCCCGCGCCGTCCGGGATCGCAATTCTCGAGCGAGTTCGAGATTTCGGATCTGTTGAACGTTTTCGTATTCAATCCGGACATACACCTCGGCGCATTCATCAGGCTGCTACAGCAGAAGAACGTATTGCAGATTCTGGCCGAGCCCAACCTGATCGCACTGAACGGGAAAGAGGCCAGCTTCCTGGCGGGAGGCGAATTCCCCATCCCGATCGTGCAGGGCAGTGCAGGCGGCAATGCGGTCACGATTGTTTTCAAGGAGTTCGGTATCAAGCTGAAGTTCAGACCGAACATCATGCCGACCGGAGAGATCAGCCTGAAAGTGGCCCCCGAGGTCAGTTCGCTCGACTTCGCCAACGGCGTACAGCTTAGCGGGTTCACGGTGCCGGGCCTCACCACCCGCCGGGCCGAGACAGAGTTACAGGTGCGCGACGGACAGAGCTTCGTCATCGCCGGACTGCTCGACAACCGCCTGCGTGACAACCTCTCCAGGGTTCCAGGCCTGGGAAACATCCCGATCCTGGGATACCTGTTCCGCAGCCGCGATTACCAGAAGCAGCGCACGGAACTGATGGTGATGGTAACGGCCCGCAAGGTCGCGCCTCTCGATCAACGCCCGTCCATGCCAGGTTTCCCGAAGGAGTTCCTGGAGATACAGAAGTTCGACAACGGCAAGAAGCCCGCCGGCGACAACGGCACGAAGCCCACCGGAGGAAAGTGATGTCAGCGCTGTTGCAGGGAATGCGAAGCAAAGGCCAGCGTGGGTTCACGATGATCACCGTCGCGGTGAGCATCACGGCGCTGCTTGCGCTGGCAGCGCTCGCCATCGACATGGGACTGATCTACACGGCGCGAACTCATGCGCAGCATGCGGCCGACGCCGCCGCACTGGCCGGCGCCTACACGTTCACGAACAACCTGGCGGTTCAGCCCGGAGCGGCACAGGAAGCGGCGGTGGCTGCCGCCGGCGCGAACCAGGTGCTCGGAGAGGCGGCAACGATCACGGCCGATGACGTCATTGTGGACCTCCCCAACCGGCGTGTGACCGTGAACGTGAATCGCGTGGGCGCCAACGCGGTGCGCACGAAGTTTGCCGCCGCCGTCGGCGTGAATACGGTGGGGCTGAGAGCAAGGGCCACGGCGCAGTGCGCCGTCAGCGCGGCCAACGGTGGATCCCGCTGTGTCAAGCCCGTGTACGTGCCCAACACGGTGCTGAGCGATCTCTCGCATACAGAAGCGTGCGACCAACAGCAGTTCCTTTTCGATCCGGCCACCAAGCAATTGACCGCGTTCGCGCAGAACTACTTCAACTCGACACAGGTGAACACGTCAAAAATCCTGCGTCCAACGAGGTCGAGCGAGGCGGTGGCTCCGGGCCAGTTTTACTCGCTGGACTTCGGGTCCGGAGGACAGGATTACCGCTGCACTTTGGCGAACTGCGTAACGGCCTGCGGCGGCTCGTCGGCAATCCGATGCGGAAACTCCTTCCCGCTGAAGACCGGCAACATGGTCGGTCCGACGACGGATGGATTCAACGACTTGATCGGCAATCCTCCGCAGGACGCGTGGGTCTCCTCGGGCAGGTACCGGGAGATCGCCAGCGGAATCATCAAGGACAGCAGCCGCGCTCTTGTGACCGTTCCAGTGTGGGATGACTGCGCACAACCAATCACGTCGGGCACGGCCGGGCAGCAGCTCGTGGTGATCGGCTTCGTGCAGATGTTCGTCTCCAACGTCGTTCAGAGCGGAGCGAACCGAGGGGACACGAGTGCGCACTTCGTTTCCGCAACTTCGTGCGCGGCAGAGGACGGCGGTCCGTCCGGAGGAGACCCGGGCGGCGTGAGCAATGGTCCGACCGGGCCAATGGCACTTCCCATTCAACTGATACAGAACCCGCAGAACTGAGTCGATTCGTCCCGGGAGAGCAGTCGTCATGTCTGAAATGGCAGTTGCCATCATTTCGCCCGACCAGGAAAACCGCACGATACTCCAGATGGCGGTGGATGCGACAGGAGTCGCAAACACCGTGGGCACATGGGCGGAGTATCCGCTGCTGGCGACCGACGTCAGCCTGCGGAGAATCCAGGAGACACACGCACACGTCGTCCTCATCGATCTGGTCAATGCGTCATCAAGCGCCGGCGTGCGCGCGATCGATCTGCTGCATTCGGAACTGCCGGATTGCGCCGTGTTCGCCATCGGCGACATGCGCCAGCCGCAACTGATCGTCCAGGCAATGCGGGCGGGCGCGAAGGAATTTCTCGAGCGGCCGGTCAGCACCTCGGCGATGCTGGAAGCCCTTGCCCGCCTGGCGTCACTGCGCCGCAAGCGCTCGGTCGTGCAGGAACGCGGCAAGGCGTACGTGGTCCTGAATGCGAAGGGCGGTTCGGGCGCAACCACCGTGGCCGTGAACCTTGCCATCAGCCTCGCTTCACAAGGTGGACGGACGGCGATTGTCGACCTCGCGCCGCTCGGACACGTGGCGCTGCATTTCAACGTGCATTCCGGATTCAACGTGATGGACGCGCTCCGGAACGTCGAGAGGATCGATCACTCGCTGCTGGACGGGCTGATGCCACGCACCGAGCGCGGTGTGCATCTGCTGGCGGGCGTGCAGGACCCGGGCGCGCTTGAGGCCACAGCATCGGAACTCGCTCATCTGCTGGATGCGCTGCTCATGCAATACAAATCGGTTGTGATCGATCTTTCCAGCCGCCTGGACTCGATCACCCGTTCGGCCTGCGACCTCGCGGACAGCGTCCTCCTCGTAGCGCAACCCGATATCACCTCGCTGTGGAGCGCGAACCGGGTGCAGGCGTTCCTGGGACAGCTGGCGGAGGGCCGCAAGGTGCAACTCGTGCTGAACCGCTTCAAGAAGATCCCCGGATTCAGCGAGTCGGACGCCGAGCTCGCAACGCAACTGAAACTGATCTCGAAGATCCCGAACGAGTTCGAACTTGTAACCGGAGCGATCGAGAAGGGAATGCCCATCGCGCAGCAGAACCATTCGCAGATTGCCCGCAGTTTCGGAATGCTCGCGTCGGTTTTGTCGAACGGCGTGGAGGCGCAGAAGCCGCGTTCGTTTTCTTTCTTTGGGCTGTAGCAGACAGGAGATCGGAGTACAGGGATGTCCACAGGACCGCAAGTGTTCGTGACCGATTACCAGCAGATCAAGTCCGATGTGCACCGCAAGCTGCTGGACCGGCTGAATCTCGAAAAACTTGGGCGCACGCCCACGCCCTCGGCCCGCGATGAGGTGCTGGGAGTAATCCGCAACCTCATATCGGCCGAGCTTGTTCCGCTCAGTTTCCCGGAGCGCGAGAAACTCTCGCGAGAGGTGCTGGACGAAATCTTCGGGCTCGGACCGCTGGAAAGCCTGCTGAGCGATCCGACGATCTCCGACATCCTCGTCAACCGGTATGACCAGGTTTACATCGAGCGCGCCGGACGGCTAAGCAAGACCGAGCTGAAGTTCCGCGACGAGCCGCACCTGTTGCAGATCATCGACCGGATCGTCTCTCGCGTGGGCCGTCGAGTGGACGAGTCTTCGCCAATGGTCGATGCGCGCCTGCCCGACGGTTCGCGCGTGAACGCGATCATCCCGCCCCTTGCCGTCGATGGCGCGTGTGTCTCGATCCGCCGGTTCGGGCGCGATCCGCTCACCGACCGCGACCTGCTCGCCATCGGTTCGATCACGCCGGAGATGCTCATCCTGCTGCAAGCGGTGGTGAAAGGGAAGTTGAACGTCCTCATCTCGGGCGGGACCGGCGCGGGCAAGACGACGCTGCTGAACGTGCTGTCCGGATACATCCCGAACACCGAACGCATCGTGACCATCGAAGACGCCGCCGAACTTCAACTCAAGCAGGAGCACGTGGTGCGCCTGGAGACGCGCCCGCCGAACATCGAAGGCAAGGGCGCCGTGCGGCAGCGGCAGCTGGTGATCAACAGCCTGCGTATGCGCCCTGACCGCATCATCGTTGGCGAGGTTCGCGGCGAGGAGGCAGTGGACATGTTGCAGGCGATGAACACCGGCCACGAGGGTTCGCTCACGACCATCCACGCGAACACCCCGCGCGACGCCCTGGCCCGCATCGAGACCATGGTGGCGATGGCGCAACTGAACATCCCGGACCGTGCTATCCGTCAGCAGGTTGCATCGGCCATTCACGTCATCGTGCAGGCTGCCCGGCTTCCGGATGGCACGCGGAAGATCGTAAGCGTCTCGGAGCTGACCGGCATGGAAGGCGAAACGATCACCATGCAGGACATCTTCGTATTCGAACGGCAGGGATTGTCGCCGAAGGGCGAAGTGCTGGGAGCGATGCGCCCGACGGGGATTCGCCCGAAGTTCGTGGACAAGTTGATCGCCGCCGGGTTCCGGTTGCCGAGCGGCCTCTTCGAACGCGCGAGCAATTAGGCCGGAGGAACATCATGATTACAACGATCGCATTGTCGGCGTTCCTGCTGGTGATAGCCACGCTGTACCTCGTGTTCTCGCTGATGGAACAGAGGTCGGCGAGGGCGGATCTGCTGCGCAGCCGTCTCGCCGCTCTGCAGAGCGCGCAGGCACGCAATCCCAGTTCCGAGCTGGAGTTGCTGCGGGACGAACTGCTCAGCGAAATCCCGGCGCTGAACAAACTGTTGACGCGCTCCCGGCACATCGTGGCGCTCAGCATGTTGCTGTCGCAGGCGGCTGTGAAGATGCGCCCGGGAAAGTTCCTGCTGGTGTCCGCCGCTGCGTCGGTAGTCGCCGGACTTGCGGCCCACCTGCTACAGATCGGCAGTCTTCTCGTGCTCGTTGCGCTGTTCCTCGGGGCGGTCGCGCCGCTGATGTACGTGAGATGGCTTCGCGCGAAGCGGTTCAAGAAATTCGAACAGCAGTTTCCGGACGCGATCGACCTGCTGGCGCGCGCCGTACGCGCAGGTCACGCATACTCGACCGCGCTCGAAATGATCGGCGCCGAAGCGCCGGAGCCGGTCGCGGGAGAGTTCCGGCAGGTGTTCGACGAGCAACGGTTCGGGCTGCCGATCCGCGATGCGCTGCTGAACTTCGCCGACCGCGTCCCCATCATGGACGTGAAGTTCTTCGTCACGACGGTGCTGCTGCAACGCGAGACGGGCGGCAACCTGGCGGAGATTTTGGACAAGCTGTCGTACGTCATCCGTGAGCGCTTCAAGATTCTGCGCCAAGTGCGCGTCTTCACGGCGCAGGGACGTCTTTCGTTCATCATCCTGATGCTGCTGGCGCCATCGGTTGGCCTGCTCTCGATGCTGGGCAACCCCGAGTTCATCCGGCCGATGTTCACCGACCCGCTCGGGCAGGCAATGGTCACGGGAGCCGTGCTGCTGCAACTGACCGGCTTCTTCATCATCCGCCGCATTATCGACATCAAGGTGTAGCCATGGAAATCATCGTTGCTGCTGTGTTGTTCGTTGCGATTGCGACGGCCGCGTTCGGCTTCGGAGCGGCCGTGATGACGCCGGCGTCGCCGATGGGCGCGCGCCTGCGCGTACTGCTCGGACAGTCGAAACCGAAAGAGCAGAACAGCCGGGAACGGCTCGAGCAGGCGATGGGGCCTCTGAGCCGCATGCTGCCGCAATCGGCAGACAAGATCGCGGCTTCCACCCTCATGCTGATCCGCGCCGGTTATCGCGAGCCCGCGCACCTGACAATCTTCCTGGGACTCCGACTGCTGCTTGCGGTGGGCTTCCTGGTAGCCGTCATTCTCACCGGCGCGTACGAGAACATATGGCTCCTCATCGTTGCCCCGGTCGTCGGCTATTTCGCGCCGTCGTACGCTCTGCGGCGCAAAGTGCGCCTGCGGCAGATGTCGATCCGGCTCGGGCTTCCGGACGCGCTCGATCTCGCCGTCATCAGCGTCGAGGCCGGCCTCGGCCTGGACCAGGCGCTGCAACGCATCGGCATCGAGATCGAGCACGCACATCCGCAACTCTCGCAGGAACTGCAAATCGTGCACCTGGAGATGCGAGCGGGCATACCGCGCGCGGACGCCCTTCGGAACCTCGCAAACCGCACAGGCGTGGACGATGTCCGCTCCCTGGTGGCCGTGCTGGTTCAGACCGATCGTTTCGGAACCAGCGTGGGGCAGGCACTGAGAGTTCACTCCGACGTGCTGCGGACCGAGCGGCGCCAACGCGCGGAAGAGGCGGCGGCGAAGACCACGATCAAGATGATCCCGGCGCTGGTGTTCTTCGTGTTCCCGGCGATGTTCGTCGTAACCATGGGCCCGGTTGTCATTTCGCTCGTGCGCGGGCTTCTACCGATCCTTTCCGGTAAGTAGTAAGGCCAAGGGTGAACCAATGAACGGCTACGTATTCAACCGCACGCGACAGGCGTTCCTGGTGAGCAAGCTGAGGGTGGCAGACACTCATTGGAAACGTCTGTGCGGGCTCATCGGCCAGGGCGCGGCGACGTTTCGCTCCGGCGCCGGACTCTGGATCGTGCCATCCCATGGCGTCCACACGCTGTTCATGAGGATTCCGATCGATGTCGTCTATCTCGATGACGAGCGCACAGTCGTGCACATCGAGGAGAATGTCGCACCCTGGCGGCTGGCTCCGATGCTCACCCAGGCAGTGTCGGTGCTGGAGCTTCCAGCGCACACGGTGTACGACACCGGTACCCGGGTAGGAGATACGCTCGAAATCATTCACGAGCCGATGACGGCCTCGACGGCGGTGGCGTCATGAACGGCGCGACTCTTTTCCGCGAGACGCCGCTGGCACCGGCGCGCCGCACCGGGCCGTTTGCCGCATCGGCCGTGGTTCACCTCGTGGTTGGGGCGTTGTTGTGCGTTTCACCGAGGCAGCAGGTGGAGCTGCGCCCGGTTGTGGTTGCGTCCGAACACGATTCCATCACCTACGTTCCAGTTACAGAGCTGCCCGCCATCGGCGATGCAGAGGGTGCTCAGAAGGGCGTTTCAGGTGTAGCCGGGGGACGACACCTGTTTCGCCCTTCTCAGCCCGTTCGCGTCACGCGCGAGGACGAGATTCGCCGCGAGATTGTAGACGCGCCGCGTTTGAAGCTTCCGATCACGACGGAGCCGATCGCGGGCCTGGTGGCATTCGCTCGCGAACGCACGCCGCAGTTGGCCGAGCAGCCGATGGAAGTGGCCAATGGCAAGTCGCCGCGCTTTTTCCGTTCGCCTGACCCGGCGAATGCACCGGACGTGAAACTGAGCCAGCGGCGAATAGCGGATTTGCTGGCGCAGGGACGCGAACTCACGCCGGCGCTGGCCGAGCAGCCCATAGCAGTGGCTAACGGCAAATCACGGCGGTTGCGGCGCGATGCGCCATCCGCCTCGGTTCCTTTGGTGAACGTCAATCGGCGCCCGGAGGTTGTGAGCGATCTCCTGGAGGGCGTGCCGGCCCCGAAGCTGCCTGCCGCGCCGGAGCCCATGGCAGTGCGACAGGGATCCGGGAAGAGCAGACAGCGCGACGTCTCCGCGCCGGCCGTCACGGCGGGTATGGTGGGACCGTCTGCTCCGGCTCTGCCGGACCGCAGCTACAGCGCCGCAGTCATCCTGTCCGAAGCTCCCGGCAGGATGCTCGGGACGCGGCCGGCGCAGCAGGGCGGATCAACGGCTATGTCCCGGATCGGAGGCGACACTCCCGGCCTCGGGATGGCACCCAAAGGGGGAAGCGGCGTTTCAAACGGCGACGGGCCGGGAGCCGCGCCATCCGGTGCAGGGCCGGGACGCGCAACCTCAGGCCCGGGGAAAGGCAAGAATGCAGACGCGCGCGGTGGGGCGACACCCTACGGTCCGGACGCGGGCGGGGGCAAGACCGACGGCGACGTCGTTATCGAGGGATTGACGATCACCGGCGGCCCTGCCGGAGGCAGCGGCCAGGTGTACCTCGGCAGCTTCGCAATGCCGCCGACCGAGCAGCAGATGCCCCTTGGCCCGCGCAAGAATCCCGCGGTGATGGTCATGGGTACGGCGCGCTCCGGCGGAGTGCTCCAGGCTTATGCGAGCGAGCCACGCGGACGCGTTTACACGATTTACGTTGCAACCGGCATCGGGACCGCTGTTGTTGAATTCAGCCAGGCGGGGCCGGCCAGGCAGGCGTTCGACGCTGACCTGACGGCTCCCGAGCCGCTGGAAGCTTCACTACCACCGGAACTGCGTGGGACGCCCATCGTCATCGGCTGTCTGATGGATCGTTCAGGGCGGTTAACGCAGGTTCGCTTGCTCCAGCAGATGACCGCAGAACTCTCGGCAAAACTCACCCGCGCGATCGCCGCCTGGCGTTTTCGCCCTGTTCTGCACGGAGATCAACCCGTCGAGGCAAGCGTGCTGATCGGCATGCACTTGAACCCGAACGCACGCTGAGGAGGTAAGCCATGGGTACGATTCTGCCCGGAACGCTCATCGTCATCGCCGCGCTGGTCGCGACGGAAACCTTTACGTCCGGGGCCGACTACGTTACGGCGTTCGCTCTCGTGGTGATGGCCTGCGGAGGCGTGCTGTTCGCGCATTCTTTCGAGCGACGATGAAGCGCTGCGCACGCGCACTGCAAGCGGGGTACTAGCACCAGACTACGAAAGTATTCTGCTTGAAGATTGACATATGTCGTAATAGCGTGTGCGCAACTTGCCCCGCAGCCATCACGGTCTCACCTG
>DASPLH010000258.1:0-12836 GCA_035627675.1 Clostridia bacterium | reverse complement strand
TCGGTGTCTCCCTCGCGACTGTGTTCCTCGGTGACTGCCAGGGAGTGGTCCGGCGTGGCGCAATCGCAGGGCGCGCCGTCGGCCGAACAGATGCCGTGTCCGTACTGCGTGATCTTCATCGCCGTCCAGCGGACTTCGGGCGTGGCGGCGATCAGGCCGGCAACGATGCTGGTCTTTCCGACGTTACGCGAATGTCCACCCACGACGATTACAGCCATGTCCTTACTCGCGCTTTCTCCCGAGGATGGCAGCCATAACTACTCGCGCTTTCTGCGCGCCAATCGCGCCAGCGCCGCCAGTTCGCGCAGCACCTCGCCGATAGGCCGGGCTGGAGTTCCCCAGAACACGACGCCTTTGCCGCGGATCACCTTCTTGCTTGGGACACCGCACTGCGCGCCGAGGATCGCTCCCTCTTCGATGCGGACGTGGTCGGCGATGCCGACCTGTCCGCCGATCAGTACGTCTCGCTCGATCACGGAACTGCCACTCACACCCGTCTGCGCGGCGATCACGACATTCTCGCCCAGCACGGCGTTGTGTCCCACGTGGACCATGTTGTCGAGCTTCACGCCATCGGAGATCACGGTGGCTTCCAGCGCGCCGCGGTCGATGGTGACGTTGGCCCCGATCTCGACGTCGCTGCCGATCTCGAGGCGTCCGATCTGGGGGAACTTCCGGTAGCGGCCCGTCTCCGGGTCGCGAACGAAACCGAATCCGTCGCTGCCCAGCACGGCTCCGGCGTGGATCATCACCCGGTCGCCGATCTTCGTCCTGGGATAAACCGTGACGCGGGCGACCAGTTCGCACCCGGCGCCGATGCTGCAATCGCCCATCACCACGCATCCTGGGCCAAGGCGGGTGCGCGGCCCGATGGTTACGCCAGGGCCGACGTAACAGTTCGGTCCGACATAGGCGGAGTCAGAAATTGAGGCGGTCAGGTCCACGTCGGCGCTGGCGTGCACTCCGGCGGCGAACTGCGTCTCCTGCCGGACGATCTCGGCGGCGCAGGCAAAGGCCAGCCGGGGGTTCTTCGCCAGCAGCAGCGGCTTGTGCAGTTTCGAACGCACGTCCGTCAGCGCAGCAGGCACGATGATTGCCCCTGCGGGCGAAGTATTGGCCGCCGCCAGGTATCGCTCGTCTTCCACGAACGCCAGGTCGGTAGCTCCGGCGGCCGACAGGCTCGAGACACCCTTGATTTCGGTGCTGCCGTCGCCGTGAACTTCGGCCTTGAGGCGGCCGGCAATAACTTGCAGTTGCATGGGGTGGTTCTACATGAACGAGGGATGAAAAGTCGAATACGCGCGGTCTAATACGGCGACGGAGATCCCGCTGGGCGCGTCTTCCAGCGCCGATGTACCCACAGCCACTGGTCCGGGTACTGCCGGATGAAGCGCTCGATCAGTTTCGTGTAGGCGGCGGTGTTCGCCACCGCGTCGGCCGCGTCGTCTCCGGTTCGGATGGCAGGAATCTCCGGCTCGAAGTGAATGCGGTACTTGCCGAGGTCGCGGTCCCAGATTGTGAATGCCGGAACGACGGCGGCATCGGTCTTGAGCGCGAGGCGCGCGACGCTGGTCGTCGTGCAAGCCGGGTGCGAGAAGAAGTCCACGAACTCGCCCTCCTGCTGGCTCATGTTCGTGTCCATCAGGACTCCGACGGTCTCTCCCCTGCGCAAGGCCCCGAGCACGCCCCGAGCAAAATCGTCCTTATCGATGAGCCGGTTGCCGTGCATCCCGCGCAGCCAGCGCGTGAGGCGGTCGAGGTAGGGATTGTCGAGCCGGCGCATGACCACCCGCAAGCGGTTGCCGTAGAGCGAATGCACGAACGAGCCAATCTCCCATCCGCCGATGTGAGCCGTGAGGAACAGCACGCCTTTGCCCCGCGCGCGCGCCCGCTCGAAGTTCTCAAAGCCGTCGTAGATAGCGATCCGATGCACGTTCTCGCGAGTGTAGGTCGGGAACTTCGGGATCTCCGCGAGCAGGCGCCCGAGCGATACGAAGACTCCGCGCAGAGTCCGGCGACGCTCGGATTCGGACATTCCGGGAAACGCGAGTTGCAGGTTGCGCAGGCCGACGCGGCGAAGGCGTCCGTGGAGCACGTACACGAGCAGCGCGAGACCGATCGCGAGGGCGCGCGCGATTGGACGCGGGAGAAACCGCAGCACCTGTACGATCAGCCATACAGGAGCATATTCGAGCCGATGTCGCATGGAATGGCTCGACCGTAGCATCCGCGTCCGGCAGTGTCAATCCAGAGTCCGTTCGCGAGCCGGCGCACTCGCGATAAGATAGAGGCTTATGCGGAAACAGGCCTTTGTTCTCGCTCTTGTCTTCTCTCTCGCGCCGGTTGCATTGGCGCAGACCAAGGTTGATGCGAAGCAGAAGTATCAGCAGATGTGCGCGATCTGCCATGGCGGCAACGGCAAGTCGCAGACGCCCATGGGCAAGAATGTCGGAGCCGCCGATCTGACGGCCGCAAAGACGCAGTCGATGTCGGATGCCGACCTGACGACGGTCATCGAAAAGGGTAAGGGCAAGATGCCGGCCTACGGCAACGTGCTCGGCAAGGACGGCACGGCCGCGATGCTGAAGTATGTCCGCGCGATGAAAACGGCGAAGTAGATCCCGGCGGCGCCGGACCGTCGAGTACAATACCGCGCGATGCGCTCCCGACACGCCGTCCGCCTCCTCGTTTGCTTTCTCCTGCTCTGTTCCTGCGCGCTGGCGCAAAGCGCCGCTGGCCGGATCCGTTTCAAGGTCACGTTCCAACCCGCGGACGGCAAACCCGCGTCCGGTCGCCTGCTGGTCTTCATGAGCCGGAACCCACCCCAGGGAGGACGCGTGCAGCCGGGCCTGGGCGAGGATTCCGCGGTCTGGATCGCGTCCCGCGATGTGTACTACGCAAAACCGGGCGCGACGATCGACCTCGATCCCGATCAGCTCGCCGTACCTAAGCCGTTCTCGCAGGCGCCCGCCGGGAAATACTGGATCATGCCGCTGTTGGACGTGGATGGCAACGCCGCTTACACGACCTTTTCGCCGGGCGACCAACTTGCCGACGCGGTTGCATTCGAGAATCTCGACCCAGGCAAGGCCGGCGAAATCCCGCTCGCGATCACCAAGCGCATTCCCCAGCCACGCGCCGCGGCCGCGACCGGCAACGTCGTTGTGGAGGACTTTGTGAGCCCCGCGTTATCGAAGTTCTGGGGACGCAAGATACACATCAAAGCCGTAGTCGTAACGCCTCCGGAGTACAAGAAGTCCGGCGCCCGCTACCCTGCCGTGTATGTGAACCACGGCTTCGGCGCGAACCTCCAGTACCTGCAGCAGACGGCCAGGGGACACCTCTCCCGGATGAACGGCGGAGACGCTCCGCCGATGATCTACGTCCTGCTGCTACAGGAGTTCCCGACCGGAACCCACGAGTTCGCCGACTCGGTCAACAACGGGCCGTGGGGACACGCGTTGACCGCCGAGTTCATTCCATACCTCGAGCGCAAGTACCGGATGGACGCGCGTCCGAGCGGCCGCCTGCTGACCGGACACTCTTCGGGCGGCTGGGCGACGCTCTGGTTGCAGGTTGCGTACCCGGATTTCTTTGGCGGGTCGTGGGCGACCTCGCCCGACCCGGTGGACTTCCGCCACTTCACCGGACCCGACCTCACCGCCCGCCCGCCGCAGAACTTCTATCGAAGGCCGGACGGCACGCCGTGGATGCTGGTGCGCATGGGAGGCAAAGATGTCATGTCCCTGGAGGACTATGCCCGGCAGGAGCGCGTGATGGGTTCGTACGGCGGGCAGATGGCGTCGTTCGAAGCCGTGTTCAGCCCGCGCGGCGTCGATGGCACCCCGATGCAGCTTTTCCACCGTGAAACCGGAGCGATCGATCCGGCGGTGGCGAGCTACTGGGAACGTTACGACATCTCGCGCATCCTGCGTACTCGCTGGAAAAAACTGAGGCCGTTGCTCGACGGCAAGATACACATCATCGTCGGGAGCCAGGACACGTTCCATCTTGAAGAATCCGTGCGCCTGCTCGAGCAGGAGGCGAAGAAACTCGGGGCCAGCATGACATTCGAATACCGCGAAGGACGAGATCACTTCAACCTGTATGAAGGAGGGCTGGCCGAGAGGATCGCGAAGGAGATGTACAAGGTCGCGCGTCCAAAGGCGAAGGCCGCTTCGGCCGCGGGTCAGTAGCCCGTGCGCGAGTGCTGTGTTCGCTCCTGGGCAGCTCTGGGCAGGAACTTGAGAGGGCAAGCAGCGGCGTGCGAAACGGCTATCCACCAGCAGGAGCTATCTGCGGTACTCGGGAACTTGCGATAGAGGCAGTGACGGCACTGTTATCCACAGCAGGAGCTTGCGCTATGTGTTTGCACCATTTATATTGATCATGGTTCCGCTGAGGAGCGGTGCAAGCGATAACTGCGACTCTTGTCCGCAAGGGTTTGGGCGGTTAGCTCAGCTGGTTAGAGCGCCTGCCTTACAAGCAGGAGGTCGCAGGTTCGAGTCCTGCACTGCCCACCATCGAGCACAGCAGAATCGCAGTACCGGTCCGCAAGGATCGTCCGCGTGACACGACGCGGGGTCGTAGTTCAGTTGGTTAGAACGCTGCCCTGTCACGGCAGAGGCCGCGGGTTCGAGTCCCGTCGACCCCGCCATTCATTTGGCACTGATGAAACAAAAGAGCTCTCCGGCTGGAGGGCTTTTTGCTTTTCCGGTCACCCATGCCAGCAACCCTCGTTTTTTGCAAGCTCGCCGGAAATCTCCAGCATGTCCCGACCTGCATCCAAGCCTAGTGCAGACCACGACTTACGTGCCGGGTCCGCGGCAAACGCGCACAATGCGCCGCGAAATCGAGAGTAGCGCAATTCGACTTGGCTGGGCAGTCCGACATACGCTGTGTATGCATATCAAGCCGAGAGTGAAGTCGCAGCTCTGCTCTCTCCTCCTGCTCTGGAGAGCACATGGCCACAAACGGACACCTGACCACCGACCCACGCCTTAACGGGATTCTGAAGAGTCTTCCCGAGGCCGAATACGAATTGCTCTCTGCTCGCCTGAGGCCTCGGCGCTTCGAGCTGGGTGCCGAGCTCGCGGGCCCCAACACCTCCCGTGACATCGTATTCTTCCCCGTGGAAGGAATCTGCTCGGTCGTCGTCACGATGGACAACGGCATGAGCGTTGAAGTCTCCACTGTGGGAAGAGAAGGGGTGGCTGGGCTGGGGAATGTTTTCGGTGTTCCGATCACCCCTGCGTACACGTGCCAACACGACCTTCATGGGTTTGCGATGGTTCCGGCGGAACTCCGCGGCATAATGGCCGTCGCGCCGCAACTTACGTCACGTCTCGCGATTTATGCGCAGGTGCAGTATGCGGAAGCCGCGCAGTCGGCAGCCTGCAACCGGCTGCACGAGGCGCACGAGCGGCTCGCGCGGTGGCTGCTGGTCCTGGCCGACAAGGCAGGCTCGGACGAGTTTGAGATGACGCACGACTTCATCGCGCAGATGCTTGGCAGCCGCAGGCCCACCGTGAGTCTCACGGCGCGAGTGCTCCAGCACGCGGGCCTGATCGATTACCGGCGCGGCAACATCGCGATCATCGACCGTGAGGGGCTGCGCGCGAGCGCCTGCGAATGCTATGACTTGATCGCGCGCAGCTACACGCAACTGGCGAAGGCGACGGCCTGAGATACAGGAGCGTTCGACGGCGATGATCATCCGCCAATTCCCCGCCAATTTCTTTCCGAACGGTTCGCCGCATTACAGACTCCTGGGAGCGAGTTCGAGATAATTGGATTATGTTCCTCGCCCTGCTGTACGCCGTTACCGACAACCCTGTGAGCAAACGGGAGTGCACGCTGCGCATATACCCGGACGGCTTACGCGAGCGAGAATCAGGTGAATTGCATGATGTCGATCAACCCTCAAACGTCTAGAGTCCTAACCTCGTGGAAAGAAATTGCCGCCTACCTGGGCAAAGGTGTCCGAACGGTGCAGAGGTGGGAGCAGCAGCTAGGCCTCCCGATCCGCCGTCCGGGGCTCGCGCGACACGTGGTGATAGGCGTTCCCGCAGAGCTGGACGCCTGGGTTTGGCAGCTCAGAATCTCCTCGCCTGGGACCTGCTGCAACAGCCGCGTGGAACTGAAGCAAGCCCAGCAGCTGATAGCTGAACTCCGCGAGGAGAACGCCCGCTTAAGGGCGACGATCTCAGACGGAGCACCCGTACCCTTCCAGCCCGCACGTGCAGACTGCGTGCCGATCAATCAGGGGTCTTTGCACACTCGCACAAGCGCTCCTCCAGTCAATCGAAGCAGAGCCTGAGCGCTCAGGGTGGCAACTCCGCCATCCCGCCTCCCGCAACAGACATCGAAACAGCCGAGTGCACCTCGGGTTTGTACCGGTGTAAGGAGGAAACGATGTTAGGCAAGTTGAATTGGTTCAGTGCAGTGGCACTTGCAATCACGCTCGCGGCGGGGAGCGCGGTTTCGGCCGCACAGACGGGCGGCTCGCAAGGGACCGAGGGCACGGCGTCCCAGGGCGCGCAGTCGGCTCAGGGAGGCACGAAGTCCACCCAGGCGGCAGGCAAGACCGGCGGGCAGATGCTCCGCGTGCTGCCTGGGCTCGACCAGGAGATCTCGGGAGCGAACCGCGAACAGGTCCGGCTTGCGCGCGAGGTGCGCCATGAATTGGCTCTACTGCCGCGCTATACCCTCTTCGACGATCTCACCTATCGGGTTGACGGCGCCACGGTGACGCTCGGAGGCTTCGTAAACAATTCGGCTTTGAAGTCCGACGCAGAACGAGTGGTGAAGAAGATCGAAGGTGTCGAGCAGGTCGTCAACGACATCGAGGTGCTGCCGCCTTCAACGCAGGACGATCGTATCCGCCGCGCCGTGGCGCGGAGCATCTTCGGGTTCTCGAATCTCTCGCGGTACGGCTGGGCCGCGGCTCCGTCGATTCACATCCTCGTGAACCGCGGACGCGTGATCCTCGAGGGCGTGGTTGACAACCAGGCTGACAAGAACACGGTCAGCATCCAGGCGCGACAGGTCCCTGGCGTCTTCGAAGTGACCAACAATCTGCAAGTAGTGGGCGGCCGCACCAAGTAAGAGCCCCCGGCCAGATGCCGTCGAACGGCCCCTCGTGGGGCCGTTTTACTTTGCGCTCCAACCTTTTGCTTCCATCCACAGCCCTGCTGAATCTACAGAGTGTCCCCTTTTTATCCGCGCGGCGGGTCGTGTAGGCTAAGGTATTCACCTCGAAGGAGTGGCATGCGACGTTTCCTGCTATCCGTTTTGATTTTGCTCGTCGGTCTGTGCGCCGCATGTAGCCGGTCCGGGCAGGTCGCACAAGGTGCGGCGCCCGAGGCCATGCAGGTCAAGGTTCAGCCCGTTCAGGAAGAGTCGGTTGGCGAGTACACCGAGTACCTCTCGACGCTGAGGTCGCGCGACTCGTCCGTCCTGCAACCGCAGGTCGAAGGACACATCACGCAGATCTACGTGAAGGCGGGCGACAAGGTGGCGGCCGGCCAGCCGCTGCTCCAGATCGATCCGCTGAAGCAGCAGGCCACCGTCAGTTCGCAGGAGGCCACGGTGCGCGCCCGTCAGGCCGCGCTCGTGCTGGCCGAACGAGAGCTGGAGCGCAAGAAGCGACTGGCCGCCGAAGGCGTGATCAGCCGCCAGGAGCTGGACCAAGCTCAGTCGGCCTACGACAGCGCCAGTTCCGAGGTCGCCGCCATGGGCGCTTCCGTGCGTGAGCAGCAAGCCCAATTGCGCTACTACACGGTGAGGGCTCCTGCCGCCGGCACCGTCGGCGACATACCGGTGCGAGTAGGCGATCGCGTGACCACCTCCTCCATCCTGACCACGGTCGATAAGGGCGGGGAGCTCGAAGCATACATCTCGCTCCCGGCGGAGAAATCCGCTGCCGTGCGCAGGGGCATGAAGGTGCAGTTCCTCGACGCCTCGGGAGAGCCGGCGGGCGAGAGCCGCATCAACTTCATCTCCCCGCGAGTCGATACGGAGAACCAGTTGCTGCTGGTGAAGGCTCCTGTTCCCAATGACAACGGGCGTTACAGAAACGCCCAGGTGGTGAACGTCAGGATTCTCTGGAGCGAGTCCAGGGCACCGGTGATTCCCGTGCTCGCGGTGTCGCGCGTCAGCGGCGAACTGTTCGCATTCGTAGCGGAAGATGAAGGGGGAAAGACCGTTGCAAAGCAGCGCCTCCTCAAGGTCGGCGACGTTGTGGGGAACAATTACGTCGTCAACGACGGGGTGAAGCCCGGAGAACGTCTCATCACAACGAACGTACAGATGCTGGCTGACGGCATGCCGATAGCTCCGCAGTCCTGATCACCCGCGAGGTTCCATGTTCGTAAATTTCTTCATCCGCCGTCCGGTGTTTGCGACGGTGTGCTCGCTGTTGATCATCCTTGCGGGCGCCGTAACAATCCCGACGCTGCCGATCGCGCAGTTCCCGCAGTTGGCGCCGCCGCAGGTGTCGGTGAACGCTTTCTACACGGGCGCCAACGCGCAATCGGTCGAGACCAGCGTCACCACCATCCTCGAGCAGGCGATCAACGGAGCCGAGGGAATGCGGTACATGAGTTCCGGGAGCGGCAATGACGGGTCGTCGAGCATCACCTCGACGTTCCAGCTCGGCCGCGACCTGGACATCGCCGCCGTTGACGTTCAGAACCGCGCCTCCACGGCCCTGGGACGCCTGCCTGCCGAGGTGCAGACGACCGGCGTCAGCGTCACGAAGAACTCAGGTTCGTTCGTGCTCGCCGTCGGCTTCTACGCGGAGAACAACCGCTACGACACGCTGTTCATCAGCAACTACCTCGATGTTTACGTTCGCGACGCGTTGAAGCGCATCAACGGCGTGGGCGAGGTCATGATCTTCGGTGAGCGCAAGTACGCCATGCGGATGTGGCTCGATCCCAGCCGCCTGGCCAGCCGCAAGCTGACGGCCAACGACGTCGTGAGCGCGCTGCGCGAGCAGAACGTCCAGGTGGCCGCCGGGCAGGTCGGGCAGCCCCCGATCGGCGATGGGCAGGCGTATCAGATCAGCGTTCGCGCCGTGGGACGCCTCTCGAACCCCAAGGAGTTCGAGAACATCGTCCTGAAGCGCAGCAATGACGGCTCACTGATCAAAGTGCGCGATGTCGGCAAGGTGGAACTGGGAGCCGAAGGCTACGGATCAAACCTGGCCTTCAACGGCTACGAGGCGATGGGTCTCGGCGTGATGCAGTTGACGAACGCCAACGCCCTCGATGTCGAGAAGGCCGTGCTGGCGGAACTGGAGCGGCTTTCCCGGTCGTTCCCTCCGGGGCTGAAGTACCAGGTCGCGTTCGACACGACGCGTGCCGTGAGCGAGTCCATCTCCGAAGTGCTGACGACGCTGGTTGAAGCCATCATCATCGTCATCCTGGTAATTTTCGTCTTCCTGCAAAGCTGGCGAAGCACGATCATTCCGGCGATCACGATCCCGGTTTCGCTGATCGGAACCTTCGCGTTCGTGAAGTTGTTCGGGTTCTCCATCAATACCCTCACGCTGTTCGGAATCACACTCGCGACAGGCCTGGTGGTGGACGACGCCATCGTGGTGATCGAAAACGTCGAGCGCCACATGGAAGAAGGCATACGCGACGCCCGGCGCGCCACCGAGACAGCCATGGCCGAAGTGACGGGCGCCGTTATCGCGACGTCGATCGTGCTGATCGCCGTCTTCGTTCCCGTGTCGCTCTTCCCTGGCACGACCGGACGCCTCTACCAGCAGTTCGCTCTGACCATCGCCTTCTCGATCGCGCTGTCGGCCTTCAACGCCCTTACGTTGACGCCGGCGCTCTCGGCCCTGCTGTTGAAGCGGCCCGAGGAGCACAAGCGCGGCATCTTCGGCGGCTTCAACCGGGTGCTCCAGCGTGGAACGGAGATTTACACGCGGATTCTGCACAGGCTGGAAGCGCGGCGGTATGTGGTCGTGGCGGGCTTCCTGCTGACCCTGGGACTCACGTACGTTGTGTACCGGTCGGTGCCCACCAGCTTCGTGCCGAACGAAGACCAGGGTTATTTCATCACCGTCGTGCAGGCGCCTCCGGGGGCTTCGCTGGATTACACAACAAAGATCTGCTCTGAAGCCTCGAAGATCATGCTTCAGAACAAAGACATCGTCGGCGTGTTCTCCGTGCCCGGGTTCAGCTTCGGCGGATCGTCGCCCAATCGCGGCCTGATCTTCACGAACCTCAAGGAGGTCTCGGAGCGCAAAGAGGATGGACACTCGGCTGAGGATGTCGTGAACTCGCTCCGTGGACCGCTGACGGGCATCTCGGGTGCGATGGTCATTCCCTTCCTGCCGCCGCCCATCGAAGGCCTCGGCGCGTTCGGAGGGTTCGCCATGGAACTCCAGCAGAAGAACGCTGCGAGTCTCGAGGACTTCGAGAACGTGCTGCAAGCGCTGATGGCCAAGGGGCGCAACTACCCCGAAGTGCAGGGCTTGTTCAGCTCGTTCAGCGCGCGCGACCCGCAGTATCTTGTGGCTATCGATCGCGACAAAGCGAAGTCGCTCGGAGTGCCCTTCACGGAGATCACCTCGGCGCTCCAGATCTTCATGGGCTCGCAGTACGTCAATGACTTCGAGTTCAACAACCGCAGCTATCGGGTGTACGTGCAGGCGGACCGCAACTTCCGCGCCAACGCGCGCGATCTCCGCCAGTTCTACGTTCGCTCGCAGATGGGCGAGATGATCCCGCTCGATAACCTCGTCAACGTCCGCGAGACCACGAGCGCCAGCGTCATCAGTCACTACAACATGTTCCGCTCCGCCGAAATCAACGGCAGCGCCGCGCCGGGCTACAGCTCGGGCCAGGCGTTGCAGGCGATGGAACGGCTTGCGGCCGAAACCCTGCCGCCAGGGTACTCGTTCGAGTGGACGGGACTGGCGCTGGAAGAGTTGGAGTCGGGCGCGACGGCGTTCATCTTCTTCGGCCTCGGACTGCTGGTCGTTTACCTGACGCTGTCGGCGCAGTACGAGAGCTTCGTGCTGCCGTTCATCATCCTGCTGGCCGTCCCCATGGCCGTGCTGGGCGCGCTTGGCGCACAGTGGTTGCGCGGGCTTCAGAACGACGTGTACTGCCAGATCGGGCTGGTGATGCTGATCGGACTCGCCAGCAAGAACGCGATCCTGATCGTCGAGTTCGCCGAGCAGTTGCAGGAGCGTGGCGTGGGCCTCTTTGAGAGCGCTGTCGAGGCCGCCAGACTTCGCTTGCGCCCGATTTTGATGACCTCGTTCGCGTTCATCCTCGGCGTGCTGCCGCTGGTTTTCGCCAGTGGAGCGGGCGCCGCCGGACGCCACTCGGTGGGAACAACCGTCTTCGGCGGCATGATCGTCTCCACGCTGCTGAACCTGTTCATCATCCCCATCCTGTACGTCATCGTTCGCGCCGTGCTGCCCGTCCGGCGAGAGGAACCCGGCGCAGCGCCCGAAGCGACGCAGGAAGCGTAACCGGCAGATCGCGGGGCGAAAGCGGGCGGTCAGCCGGCGTGTGCCACAGACGCCGGGATGGGCTCGGCTCGTGCCGTCCGGAAGGCGCGTGGCTTCGGCTGCGCGCCTCCCGCTTTCTAAAAGCCACATACCCCGTCCAACCCGTGTGCGATATATTTACCGCTCAACCATGAAGCCGACCCGACTGCTTTCCCTGCTCTCGCTCCTCCTGGCCGTCTCTGTTCTTTCCCACGCTTTGGACCGGCAGCCCAACGCCGACTACCGCGCGCGCCGCGTGGCCTTGAGCAAGGCTGCAAACGGTGGCATTGTCATCCTGTTTGCCGCCACGGAGAGCGAAGGGCCGAATGCGCTGTATGGGTTCAGGCAGGATGAGAATTTCTTCTACCTGACAGGCTGGGCCGAGCCCGGAGCGGCGGTCGTGATCGCCCCCGAGGTCCCGGCCACGGAGACCTCCAAGGCGCGCCCGTACACGGAGGTTCTTTTCCTCCCCGCGCACAACCTGTCACAGGAGCGCTGGACAGGCCCGAAGCTCGGCCCGGAGAATCCGCGCGCCGGGGAGATCACAGGATTCGATCGCGTCGAAGTGCTCGACCGCATGCGCGACGAACTGGTGAAGATCGTTCCGCAGCCGAGGGCTTCCCTGCTGACCGACATCCGGGAGGCTCCGGAGGAGTCGGCTTCCACGAAGGCCATCGAGTGGCTGCGCCGGGCGAATACGTTTCCGAACTACGGCGCGTTCTCGGACGTGAAGCCGCTCATCGCCGGACTGCGCGTGCGTAAGGATCGCGGCGAACTCGAGCGCATCCGTCACGCAACCGATGCGTCCAAAGCGGCGCACCTGGCGGCCTTCAAGGCGGTCAAGCCCGGCATGTCGGAGTTACAGCTGTCGGCCGTCATGCAATACGAGTTCATGTCGCGCGGCTGCGAGCGCCCCGGCTACGCGCCCATCGTCGGCTCGGGGTTCAACTCGACCGTGCTGCACTACTCCGACAACTCGAAGCGCATCGAGAACGGCGACCTCGTCGTGATGGATGTGGCGGGCGAGTATGCGATGTACACCTCCGACATCACGCGCACCATCCCCGCAAGCGGAAAGTTCACTCCGCGGCAGCGCGAGATCTACGACATCGTGCTGGGAGCGCAGCGCGCGGTCATGAACGCGTTCCAGGCGGGAAAGTCGCAACTGACCGGCAACTCGCCTGAGTCGCTCTACCGCGTTGCCTACGAGTACATCAACACACACGGCAAGGATCTTCACGGACAGCCGCTCGGGAAATACTTCATCCACGGCCTCGGGCACTTCGTCGGACTCAACATTCACGACGTCGGAAGCGGT
>DASPLH010000257.1:0-2099 GCA_035627675.1 Clostridia bacterium | reverse complement strand
CTCGGTGAAGAGCGGTGGCGGCAACATCTCGCTCGGCAACGTCGCGGGGCGCGTCGATGTCGCGGGCATGGGCGGCAACGTGAGCATCCAGTCGCTGGCGGGAGGCACGGTGCAGACCGCGGGTGGCAGCGTGACGGTGGTCCGCTGCGGCGGCGACCTGATCGTGAAGACCGCCGGGGGCACGATCACGCTGGGCGAAATTGCCGGAGCGGCCAAGGCTGAAACGGGCGGCGGCAACATCCGGGTGGGCAGCGCGAGAGGGCCGGTGATTGCCGTTACGGGCGGCGGCAACATCGAATTATGGAAGCTTCATCGCGGCGCGCAGGTGCAGACCGGCGCGGGCGCGATCACGGCAGAATTCCTGGGCGGCAAGGGCGGGTTTGGCGAGTCGTACCTGCGCACCTCCGCTGGAGATGTGCTGGTGTATCTCAGCAGCAAGTTGCCCGCGACGGTCAGCGCGGCGAGCGAAATGTGCTCAGGACGCGGTATCCGGTCGGACTTCCCCGAGCTGCGCATCACGAGCGAGGGCGGAGACTACGGGCCGAAGAGCATGTATGCGGAAGGAACACTCAATGGCGGCGGACCGGCGTTGAAGGTCCGCACCACGATCGGGCAGATCGAATTCCGGCGAGCGAAATAACGGAGACGAATCATGAAACGTGGAACGATTGGCTTGGTCCTGGTGCTGGCGATGCTGGCGACAACCGGGTTTGCGCTCGAATGCACCGTGCAGTTCGCGGAGTTCGGGGAAGAACCGATGATTGCCATGGGGCCGATGAAGGGCGCGTATCTTGGCGTGCGGACCCAGGATGTAACCACCGACCGCCTGGCGGCGCTGAAGCTGCGCGAAGAGACGGGCGTCGAGATCACGATGGTCGATCAGGACGCTCCCGCGGGTAAGGCCGGCATCCGGGAGCACGACGTCATCCTTACCTTCAACGGCACACGGGTGGAGAGCGAGGAGCAACTGCGCCGGCTGGTGCGCGAGACGCCTCCGGGACGCAACGTGGCGCTGGTTATCAGCCGCGGCGGCCAGACGATGAACTTCCAGGTCACGCTCGGCGACCGGAAGGCGATGATGAAGGCCCACGCAAAGCGGACCCCGATGCGCATGGACATGCCGGAACTCGCGATGGGCCCGATGGCTCCGATCCCGCCGATTCCCCCCATGGACTTCGACGTTCCGGACGTGAAGGTGTTCGTCCAGAGCAGCAGCCGTGGCGGACTGCTGGTGGAGACCCTTACGCCGCAACTGGCGGAGTTCTTCGGCGTGAAGCAGGGTGGGGTTCTTATCCGTTCGGTGGAGAAGGGGAGCGTGGGAGAAGCCGCCGGCCTAAAGGCCGGTGACGTGATCGTCCGCGCCAACAAGGACAAGATCGATGACGTCAACGACTGGCGTCGCGTGCTCCGCACGGGTTCCGGGACGATAGGGGTAACGGTTGTCCGCGACAAGCGCGAGCAGACGGTGCAGATGAAGGTGCCGGAGCGCAAGCGGGTCGAGAGCGGAAGCCTGATCGAGGACGGTGAGTTCGAGTTCAACGCGGAGCAGTTCCGTAAAGACTTCGAGCGCATTCGTCCGCAGATCGAGCGTGAACGCGAAAAGGCGATGATGATCGCCCAGCGTTACGACCTCGACCGAGAGCGGATTCAGCGTGACGTCCGGAGAGCGATGCAGGACGTACGCGAGGCCCTGGACGTGGCCGAGTGGGATTAGAGAACGCTTGTGCGGCAACGGGCGCGGCTTCGGCCGCGCTTTCTTCTTGCAGTCAGCGGTCAGCATTCAGCAGTCAGCATTCAGTCGGGGGACCTGTCTTTCGTGCGACGGAGCACAGGTGCGGAGTGCCATCGGTCCCGGAGGGACGGGTGTTGGATAGCCCAGCGCTTCAGCGCTGGGGATGAGATTCTCTGCAACCGGAAGTCCCAGAGGAACGACTGTTCGATCGCAAGGTGCTGTCCCCACGGGACTCGAATGGGTTGCCCTCTGCTAACCCAGCGCTGAAGCGCTGGGCTAGAGAACGCGGCGCGCCTCCGGCGCTCGGCGCGCGAAACATCCCATCATCTTTGTTCGCTGATGCTGAATGCTGACTGCTGAATGCTGA
>DASPLH010000256.1:0-4821 GCA_035627675.1 Clostridia bacterium | reverse complement strand
GACGCCGCCCGCATCGGCAACACCCTCGGCGACGTGGGCGCGGCCGTTCAGGAGTACGTCGAGGCGAACGGATTCAGCGTGGTACGCGAGTTCGTCGGTCACGGCATAGGCACAAGGCTTCACGAAGACCCGCAGGTTCCGAACTACGGCGTCCGCGGACATGGAGCCAAGCTTCGCGAAGGCATGGTGCTCGCGATTGAGCCGATGGTGAACGCCGGTGGTCCGGGCGTCCGCGTGCTGGAAGACAAGTGGACGGCGGTGACCGAAGACGGCATGCCGAGAGCGCACTTCGAGCACTGCGTGGCCGTGACCCGGGATGGCCCGGTGATTCTGACGGAGTAGTTACGGGTTTCAGTTTCAAGAGTTGAACCCGGGACTCAGTGAAAAACTTTGTTGCAGTCCAGTTTTGAGCAGATCGCGTGAGATGCGCTGAGACGGAACTCGAAACTGGAAACTTGAAACTCGAAACTGGAGTTGAATGAGCAAGGAAGACGCGATTGAAGTTGAGGCGTCTTGCGGGCGTGAGCGGAGCGGGAGCCCGCAGCCGAAATCCCGAGCCGAAGGCGAGTGGATCTCGTCGAATTCCGAACTAAGGATTGCATGAGCAAGGAAGACGCGATTGAAGTAATGGCAGTGGTGATCGAGCCCCTGCCGAATGCGATGTTCCGGGTTGAGTTGGAGAACAAGCATCAGGTCCTGGCCCACGTGTCCGGGAAGATGCGCAAGAACTTCATCCGCATACTTCCGGGTGACCGCGTGGCTGTCGAGCTTTCTCCTTACGACCTGACGCGCGGGCGGATCGTGTATCGCTACAAGTAGCGGTCGCGTAGTTGGCGGGAACCCCGCAGACAGCCCCGCAAGGGCCGCGGGATTTTCGTGCGTTAACGCAAGTTTCTGATCAGTTCGCTCGCGGGCTGGTACGAAGAACTAGGAACGGTTTGTCATGAAGGTACGGGCTTCGGTTAAGAAGATTTGCGACAAGTGCAAGGTCATCCGCCGCCACGGCGTGGTGCGTGTGATCTGCGAGAACACGAAACACAAGCAGCGCCAGGGCTAAGCCGAAAGGCTCTCCGGAGTATGCCTCCCACGGGAGGCGCAGCGGGGCAAGGCAACTGGCTTTCATTCGAGTAAACGGCACTCGAGGAGTAGAGGAACCACATGGCACGTATTGCTGGCGTCGATCTGCCGCGCAACAAGCAGGCACGCATCGCGCTGACTTACATTTTCGGCATCGGACAGCCGCGCGCTCTGAAGATCCTTGGAGAAGCGGACGTAGAAACGACCAAGAAGATCCAGGACCTGAGCGAAGAGGAAGTGAACCGCATCCGTCAGGTCATCGAGAACGGTGGAGCCGTCGAAGGCGATCTCCGCAAAGACGTCTCGATGCACATCAAGCGGCTCATCGAAATCGGCTCGTACCGTGGCACGCGGCACCGCCGCAGCCTGCCGGTTCGCGGACAGCGCACGCACACCAACGCGCGCACCCGCAAGGGACCGCGCAAGGGCACGGTGGCCAACAAGAAGAAGGCGACCGCGAAGTAGTCGCCGCATTGCCGGGCGTTTGAGCCCGGCAGGCGACTACCCCGAGCGCAGCGAGGGGTCTTGCAGCCGCGCTGCGAACTACCCCGAGCGTAGTGACGGGTCCAGCCAACCCTCAACGGTAAGGCTCCCCGAGCGCACCGAGGGGTCAAGGTCACCACGGGGCTTCGGCCCAACCAACCGCCGGATCCGTATCTCGCAGGCCGAGTCAGTCGGTGCGTAGGAGATGCGAGTAGGCGAGAACTGACAGAGAGCATTGGATCATCTATGGCTAAGGCAGCAGGTACTGGCGCCCAGGGCGACAAGAAGGGCAAGAACAAGAAGTTCAAGCGCAAAGAGCGCAAGCACGTTCCACACGGAATCGTGACGGTCAACGCATCGTTCAACAACACGATTGTGACGATCGCCGATCCTAACGGCGGCGTGCTCTCCTGGAAGAGCTCCGGCTCGCTCGGGTTCCGCGGTTCGCGTAAGGGCACGCCGTTTGCCGCGCAGCAGGCCGCGATGAACGCCGCCAACATGGCGCGCGAGCACGGTCTCCGCTCCGTTGAAGTCCGCGTCAGCGGCCCGGGTTCGGGCCGCGAGTCGGCCATCCGCGCGCTGGCCGCGGCCGGTCTGGAAGTCCGCTCGATCAAGGACACCACTCCCGTTCCGCACAACGGCTGCCGCCCGGCCAAGAAGCGCCGCGTGTAACAGGATCAGGCCATCGGCTCATCGTGCGACCGGTTCATCTGATTCAGATCGAACGATGGCACGGTGGCCAGGTGGGACGATTTTAGCGATCGGGACGACACCGCCGCCAAACGGCGTAAACCGATCAAGCCCGGCCAAGTGCCGGATGAAGGAGAACAAAGTTGGCTCGTTATAAAGATGCAGTATGCCGCCTTTGCCGCCGTGAGGGCATGAAGCTGTTCCTCAAGGGCGCAAAGTGCTTCACCGACAAGTGCCCGGTCGAGAAGCGCAACTTCGCGCCCGGCCAGCACGGCAAAGATCGCAAGGCCAAGATTGTGGGATACGGCCTCCAGCTTCGCGAGAAGCAGAAGGCGAAGCGCATTTACTTCGCGCAGGAAGGCCAGTTCCGCAACTACTTCGAGAAGGCCGCACAGTCCAAGGGCGTCACCGGCGAATTGCTGCTCCAGCAGCTCGAACGCCGTCTCGACAACGTGGTGTACCGCATGGGCTTCGCCGTTGCGCGCCGTCAGGCGCGTCAGCTCGTGCGTCACGGCCACGTTTGGGTCAATGGCCGCAAGCTCGACATCCCGTCGTACCAGGTTCATGCCGGCGACGAGATCACGATCAAGGAAAAGAGCAAGAAATTGACGGTGCTCGAGGGCGCGAAGGACTTCGCCAGCCACCAGCCGGTTCCGGCGTGGTTGCAGATCGACCGCGACAACTACAGCGGCCGTGTGCTCTCGCTGCCGAAGCGCGACGACATCAACCTGCCGATCAACGAGCAGCTGATCGTCGAACTGTACTCCAAGTAACCGCCGTTTGCCGGGCGTCTGAGCCCGGCGGCGGTTACCCTGAGCGAAATGCGAAGGGTCTCCTGGGTTCTGTAGAGCAGTCAACGCAGCGATATCAACTTGGCGCCGTCTTGCAGCGGCGCCGCTCACCCCGTCTCGGACCAGACCAGCCGGCACAGCATTAAGCTGGCCGAGCCAAAGGACCGAAGAAAGAGGAGAAGCGAATGCTCTGGAAAGGTTTTCAAAAGCCGAAGCGCCTGGCTACCGACAGCGAAACGCTGACCGACAAGTACGGTCACTTTTGGGCGCAACCGTTTGAGCGTGGTTTCGGCACCACGATCGGCAACGCACTGCGCCGCGTTCTGCTGTCGTCCATCGAAGGCGCAGCCGTAACGGCCGTCAAGATCGAGGGTGTACTCCACGAGTTCCAGTCGATCCCCGGCGTCGTTGAAGACGCGACGGACATTATCCTGAACCTGAAGCAGATCCCGTTCAAGCTGAACGGCGACGCGCCCAAGGCGATCTACCTTCGCGCCGACCAGCCGGGCGTCGTCACCTCCGGCATGATCGAGGCCGATGCCGACGTCGAAGTGCTCGACAAGGACGTCTACATCGCGACCGTCAGCGAAGGCGGCAAGCTCGACATGGAGATGCGCCTGAAGAAGGGCCGCGGCTACGTGTCGGCCGACAAGAACTTCGACGAGGACCTCGGTCTGGGCTTCATCCCGGTCGATTCGGTCCACTCGCCCGTGCGGAAGGTCAACTACTCGGTCGAGGCCGCGCGTCTTGGTCAGATCACCGACTACGACAAGCTCGCCCTCGAGATCTGGACGAACGGTTCGGTGAATCCGGCCGACGCGCTGGGTTTGGCCGCGAAGCTGCTGAAAGACCACATGAACATCTTCATCAACTTCGAAGAGGAGATTGAGGCCACCGGTGCGGCTGTCGGCGAGAAGCCGGAGATCCGCAACGAGAACCTCAACCGTTCCGTCGAAGAGCTGGAGCTTTCGGTCCGCAGCTACAACTGCCTGAAGAACGCGAACATTCAGACCATCGGCGAACTGGTCCAGAAGACCGAAGCCGAGATGCTGAAGACCAAGAACTTCGGCCGCAAGTCGCTGAACGAGATCAAGGAGATCCTCTCGACCATGGGTCTCGGTCTCGGCATGAAGATCGACGAGCAGGGCAACGCTGTACCGTCGAACCAGTCGGCATCGCCGGCCTCGACCGTCCCGTCCCCGCTCTCGACCGGCGACGGCAACCCGAGCTTCTAAAGCGGAGGCGGGCTCTCAAGGGCCCGCCCTGCTCTAGTTTTCAAGCGGCTTAGGCCGCGCAGTACAAGAGTTCAGCCGCGCTAAAGCCGCGCAGGCCATATCAAGGACTTAGTCATGCGTCATCGTGTAGCAGGTTGGAAATTAGGACGGAACACCGAGCATCGGCGCGCGCTGCTGCGCAACCTGGTGACCTCGCTGATCCTCGAGGAACGTATCGAGACGACGGTCACCAAGGCCAAGGCCATGCGCCCGCACGTCGAGAAGATGATCACCCTCGGCAAGAAGGGCGACGTAGCGGCCCGCCGTCAGGCGGCTGCCTACCTGATGACCCCGGAGTCGGTGGACAAGCTGTTCGCTTCGATCTCGCCGCGCTTCGGCGATCGCAACGGCGGCTACACCCGCATCGTGCTCGGCGGCTTCCGCCGCGGTGACGGCGGCGAAAAGGCGTGGATCGAGATTCTCGGCAGCGAGAAGACCATCGACGCCAAGCGCGAAAAGCGTGCCGAAGTTCGCGCCAAGCGCGCCGAAGATGCGCGCAAGGCCAT
>DASPLH010000255.1:0-4061 GCA_035627675.1 Clostridia bacterium | reverse complement strand
GTGCTGGCGGCGGCGAATGAACTCGTCGAGCAGCTTGTCTTCTTCCGGCGCGGTCCCCTTGAACGTGACTTCGTAGCCGCGGTCGCCGTTGTGGATGTAAACGACGTCACGATCCTTGGTCAGCTCGATGCGCTCTTTGTCCGGATACCGCCAGAAGCGCCAGAAGAGTGTTCCTGTGCCGCTGGGTTCTCCCTGGTAGAAGCTGTAGGTGCGTCCCTGCTGCGCCATGGTTTCGTAGGACAGGAACGCCTGCCCACCGAGCGCCTTGAGCATGCTGTCGAGCAACGTGCGGGCTTTCGCCCCCGGATCTTTGGCCGGCTGGGAAGCAGAGGTCTGCGATCGTGGCACTGACGCCTCTTGCGCCACCATCAGCGAAGAACAAAACAGGACTGCTGCAGCGATCTTCTTCAACATTCGCGTTTTAAGAACCTGACTCGAAACTCGAAACCTGAAACTCGAAACTGCTTTTACCCCACCAGCACAGCGCCGCCGTTCACGTTGAAGATTTCTCCCGTGATGAACCCGGCATGCGATGTGCACAGGAACAGGATTGGGGCGGCGATCTCTTCGGGCTTCGCCGGGCGGCCCAGCGGGATGACCTGAAGGATCTTCCGCTGGGTCTCCGGTTGTTCTAACACCGCTGCGGTCATGTCAGTTGCGACCCAGCCGGGAGCCACGCAATTTACATAGATGCGGTCGCGCGCCAGCTCGGTCGAAAGCCCCTTGACCATGCTGATGACGGCTCCCTTGGTGGCCGCGTAGTCGCAGTGGAAAGCCTCGCCGCGCTGTCCGGCCGTGGAACTCACGACGACGATGTGTCCGCCCCGCCCCTGCCGCTTCATCTGCGCCACGCCGTGCTTCACCAGGGCGAAGACGCTGTCGAGATTGATGGCCAGTGTCTTGCGCCACTGCTCGGCGGTCATGGTGTCAATCGGCTGGTCGTGCGGAGGCCATATCCCGTGGTTCAGCACCAGGATGTCGAGCGCTCCGAAGCGGTCCACGGCCGCCCGCACCAGCGCCTCTTCCGCGCCGGTTCCGTCGAGTTCGGCCTGAACCGCGTAACAGCCCTCGCCGCCGAGCTCCGACACCAGCGCGTCTGCTGCCTCGCGAGCCTTGCGGTAGTTGAAGACCACGCTGGCTCCGGCCTGGCGGAACATGCGAACGCAAGCGGCCCCAATGCCGCGGGAACCGCCGGTGACGAGAGCTATTTTTCCAGTGAGATCGAGAGAGAAGGACATGAGGATTTCAGATTGTAGATTTCAGATTGCAGAATGAACAGCCGTCAATCTGCAACCTGAAATCCTGGTTCTGAGATCGCTCAAGGCTTTGCTTCGAATACAAGATTGAACGGCGTCTCCGCGGCGCGGCGGAATCGAGTGAATCCGCCGGCGGTTACGACTTCGCGGATGCGCGGTTCGCCGGCCTGCGCCCCGAGCGCCGCGCCTACTTCCTGCGCCCGCGAAGCCGGAGTGCAGATCATCGTCGAAGCCGAGTAGTACACGCGTCCCACGGGGTTGAGATTGTCTTTCACGTCGTCATTGGCAAACGGCTCGACGATCATCCAGGTGCCGTTTTTGGCGAGCGAAGCGCGCACGTGTTTGGCCGCGCCCGCCGGATCGCCCATGTCGTGCAGGCAGTCAAAGAACGTCACCAGGTCGTAGCCGTTGCCGGGGAATTCCTTCGCGTAGCTCACGCGGAACTCGCAGCGGTCGTCCACGCCGGCGGCTTCGGCGCGCTGGCGAGCCTTCTCGATCGAACCCTGGTGGTAGTCGAAGCCGATGAACTTCGACTTCGGGTACGCCTGCGCCATCAGGATCGTCGAGGACCCGTGTCCGCAACCGACGTCTGCAACCGTAGCGCCGCGCTCGAGCTTCTCCTTCACGCCTTCCAGCGCGGGGATCCACGTTTCCACAAGGTTCGCGGCATAGTTCGGACGGAAGAATCGCTCGGTTCCCTCGAACAGCGCGGGGTGATGCTCATGCCATCCGACACCGACTCCGGAGCGGAACGCCTCGCTGATCTTGTGCTGGTCCTTGATGACGGCCGAGATGATCTGGAACGCTCCCGGCATGTGCACGGGACTATCGTCCCAGGCGAGGGCGAGCGCCTGCTCGGGCGACATCGAGTAACGCCCGGTGGCGGCATCGTAGTTGACGTATCCGGCTGCGGCCTGGGCGGCCAGCCACTCGCGCATGTAGCGCGGATCGGTGGACGTCTTCGTCGCGAGTTCGTCCGGAGTCAGCGGAGACTCCGCACCGGCCAGCGCCTTGTAGAGTCCGAGCTCGTCGCCAATCAGCACCAGCGCCGCGCTCATGCCCGCGCCGAGATCGTTGAGCATCTTGCCCAGGAACTGATCCACCGCGTTGCGGTCAACGCCTTCCAGGGAATGTTTGACTTTGGTTGCTGTACCCACTTGCGCACCTCGCAGAACGTATGGAGTCCGCAGAAATCGGGTTGGAGGCAGGGCGCTGTCCGCCCAAAAGATTGCCGATAGTAGTCGGAATCGAGCTCTGGTGCAAACGGGGCGGGCGTAAGGAGGCGCGCCGCGCGTGCGATCTGCATATTCCGGGCCGCGGAATCCCGCGCGAAGTTTAGGCGCGGACGGGCCATCAATAGGACAACTCTTGAGCGCTGGCTATCGCACGGTTTCGAAATCTGCGGCTGACCTCGCCGCGCGGGCGTGCCATTGACGGGCGGCATCGATGAAAGCGTGGAAGATGGCCCTCGAGGGTTCGTCCTCGCCGTAGCTGCGCTCGGGATGCCATTGCACGGCGATCACCCAGTGGTTGGGGTCGCTGCCCTCGACGGCTTCGATGACCTGGTCCTCGGGCGAGCGGGCGGCAACGCGCAGTCCGTCGCCAGGAGTTTCAATCGCCTGGTGATGGCTGGAGTTGACGACGATTTGCAGCGGAGCGTGCTGTAAGTTCCCGCCGAGGATCGCGCCCAGCTTTGACCCCGGCTCGATCTCAGCCGTGTGCCTCAACGCCGTGGCCGTCGGCGCGCCTTGGGGACGGCTGTGCGCGACCGGGGACTCGATGTGCTGCACCAGCGTTCCCTGCCGCCAGACATTGAGCGACTGCAACCCGTAGCAGATGCCGAGTATCGGCTTGCGCATGTTGTGCGCGTCCTGCAACAGCAGCTCGTCCACATTGTCGCGCGACGGATCGGCCGGCGCGGTCTTCGGGTGCCGCGCAGCCGCACCGTACTTCTGCGGATCGACATCCGCCGGAGAGCCCGGCAGCAGGACGGCGCCGCAGGTCTTGATGAGGTGCGCGACCTCGGCGTTGGAGGCGGTCAGGGGGATCTCGACGGCCTCGCCTCCCGCACTCTTCACAGCATGCGTGTAGCTCGGCAGATTGCGGCCGGAATACGCGAGGTCCGAATGTGGAACCGGGATGGCGATGCGGGGCTTCATGTGTGGCTCTGGTGCTCTACTCCGCGAGCGGCCGCGCGCTGGCAACGGCGTCCACCGCGCTGGGACGTCCGACGTGCGCGTTGGGGTAGTAGAGGTCTTCGATCGCCTGCTGCACACGGCCAGCCAGCTGGTCCATGTCGCGCGGCGCAAGTCCCTCGGTCGAGATTGGCTCGCCGACGAACAGGCGGAACTGCTCGGGCCGGATGATGTACGTATTCATCGGCAGGGCTTCGTAGGTCCCGACCAGCGCCATGGGGATGACTTCGACGCCGGCCTTGATGGCGACATAAAACGCCCCGCCGAGGAACGGCTTGATCTGCCCGTCGGGCGAGCGTCCGCCCTCGGGAAACACGACCAGCGGCATCCCGTTGCGTACCGCGGTGCTCGCCGCCGTCAGGCTGCGCAGCGACGAACGCGCATCCGTGCGCTCGATCGGAATCTGCCCCGAGCGCTTCAGGTGCCAGCCTACGAACGGCAGCCGGAACAGCTCCCGCTTGGCCATGATGCGGAACTGGAACGGCAGCCCGCAGTAGAGCGCAGGGATGTCCAGCGCCGAGAGGTGATTTACCGCGTAGATGTGCGGGCGCGTGGTGTCGATCTTCTCCAGGCCTTGCACGCGAAGAGGACACGACGACGTGCTCAGGAT
>DASPLH010000254.1:0-10117 GCA_035627675.1 Clostridia bacterium | reverse complement strand
CTCGGCATCGTCCAGCCCCATGCGTCCACCAAGATATCGCTCGCGCTGGCCGCGATCGGTATGGCCAACCCCCTTGCGGGTTACACGATCAAGGGCGTGCAGTCGGTGTACGGATTATCGACCCGGCGCGAGATACTGTTTCCCGCCGGCACCGACCTTCAGATTCAGGTGGTGCGTCCATCCATGCTGAAGCAGAAGGAAGCGTGGGCGGGCTGGCCTGAGCTGACGCCGGACGCGACGCTCCAGCAACTCGTCGCCGCTATGCCTCTCCGCACCGCAACGCCGAACAAGACGCCTTCCGATTTGACGAACCTGATCTTTCTCGGCACCGAGCAGCAACTCATCACCGCTTTCGGCGAGGCAGGATGGATCGAAGCCGACAACCTGAACGTCAAGACAGCGTTGAAAGCCGCGCAAGCAACCATGCGCCACACCGGATACTCGGATGCTCCGGTTTCTTTGTTGCTCCTGGATGGCCGGCCGCCGGATATCGTGCTTCAGAAATCTCTGAACACGTTCGCCAAGCGTCATCACATTCGCATTTGGAGATCCAGCCAGTCCTACAATGGCCGTGACGTCTGGGTAGGGGCGGCGACACACGACATTGCGACCACCAACGCGCGAGGCGGGACGAAGTGGTCGCATCGCATCGATCCACACATTGACCGCGAACGCGACTGGGTCCTGACCGATCTGCTGTTTGCGGGAACCGCGACTGCGTACGCCAACCTCGACCGCCCAGCGGCTCCGAAGACGGCGGCGAATGCGACCGGAGACAACATTCTGACCGACGGCAAAGTATCCGTCGTGCAGTTAGGAACAACAGCGCAAAGCGCCAGCCAGACTCCCGCACCGGGATCAGTTCCGGGGCCGTAATCCGCCGCGTTCACGAGATTCGCGGGGCTGACCACATTTCCACCTGAGCGCAGGGCGACCACGCTTTCGCGTCCCGCAAACCGCGTCTCCACGCTATCGCAGGCGCACACGTCACGGCGGACAGCGCTTTCGCGTCCCGCCAGGGACGCCCGTTCTCTAGCCCACTGCTTCAGCGTGGGAAACCAGCGCATAACAGATCAAGTCCCGGAGGGACGACACTAATCATTGTTCAACTAATAGCGGGACGGAGCTCACACCTTGACCTTCGGCCTTGTCGCTTTGATCGATGTGCCTTCATAGTTCCTCTGCGTCATCACGCAAATAATCGGGGCTGTCAGGTTCGACAGCCCCGATGCGTCTTCCAGACCCACGTTTGAGTCCAGGGACGCAAGGCCACCAGTCATCCCACCGAGGGGAGGCAAGTTCAGGAGGTCCATTGCGCTTTTTACTGCGACACCGAACATCATCCTGAGCGAAAATCGTGTGGCGCGGGCGTCCTCGCCCGCTGACCGCGACCGTTTGACCGTTACTCCAACACCTTCTTGATCCGGTCGAACGCCCAGTCGATCTCTTCCTTTGTGATCACCAGCGGCGGAGCGATGCGGATCACCTTGTCGTGCGTCTCCTTGCAGAGCACGCCCAGTTCCTTCAGCGCTTCGCAGTACGGCCTCGCCGCGCTGTGCAGCTCGATTCCGATCCACAAGCCTCGTCCGCGAATCTCCTTGACCGCGCTGCTCTTGATCGCCCGCAGGCGCTCGAGGAAGTACGCGCCCAGCTCCGCCGAACGCTCGACCAGGCCCTCCTCGCGCAACACGCGCAGTGCCGTGCGCGCCACCGCGCAGCCGAGCGGGTTGCCGCCAAACGTGCTGCCGTGATCGCCGGGCTTGTACACGCCGAGAATCTCGCGCGACGAAAGCACGGCCGAGACCGGGTAGAACCCGCCCGCCAGCGCCTTGCCGACGATCAACAGGTCGGGCCTGATTCCCTCATGCATGTAGGCGAACAGTTTCCCCGTGCGTCCCAGCCCGGACTGGATCTCGTCGCACATCAGCAGCACGCGGTTCTCGTGGCAGATCGCCGCAGCTTCGCGCAGGAAACCTTCGGGCGGCATCACAATGCCGGCCTCGCCCTGAATCGGCTCGACCAGGAACGCGCACGTGTTTGGCGTGATCGCCTCGCGCAGCGCCTTCGCATCGCCGAAGGGGATGACCTTGAAACCAGGCGTGAACGGCCCGAAGCCGTCGCGGTACTGCTCATCGGTCGAGAAGCTGACGATCGTCACCGTGCGTCCGTGGAAGTTGTTGGCGCAGACGATGATCTCGGCCTTGCCTTCGGGGATGCCTTTCACCTTGTATCCCCACTTGCGCGCCGTCTTCACCGCGGTCTCCACGGCCTCTGCGCCGGAGTTCATCGGCAGCACCATGTCGAAGCCCGTCATTTCGTTGAGCTCACGGTAGAGCAGCGGCAGTTGCTCGTTGCGGAAGGCCCTCGACGTCAGCGTCACCTTTTCCGCCTGCTCCATGAGCGTCTGCACGATCTTCGGGTGGCAGTGTCCCTGGTTCACGGCCGAGTAGGCGGCGAGGCAATCGAGGTACTTCTTGCCCTCGATGTCGGTCACCCACACGCCCTGCGCACGCTCGATCACGACATCCAGCGGGTGGTAGTTGTGCGCGCCAAACTGGTTTTCGAGCTCGACAAATTCCTCTGTCCGCATACGTTCTTCGATGATGGTTTCCAACTTCGCCATACGTCCCTTCCACACAGATTTAAGAAGCCTTCACTCCGAATCGAGCAACATCGTCAGCAGCGCCATGCGCACGTAGAGGCCGTTCGCCGCCTGCCGAAAATACAGAGCCCTGGGGTCCGAATCCACCGCCTTGTCCAGTTCCACCGTGCGCGGCAGCGGGTGCAGGATCATCGCGTCCTGCTTCATCCGCCTCAGCACCGAGCTGTCAATCGCGTAGAGCCTGCGCGACGGCCCGTCCAGGCGCTCGGGACGAATGCGCGTCTGGTACACCACGTCCACGTCGCCGATCACCGCGTCCACGTTCTTTTCGATCTGGTAGTTGACCGCGTGCCGGTCAAGGTATTGCAGGATGTCCGGCCGCATCTGCAAGCCCTGTGGGCTCACGAAAAAAATCTTCACCCGGTCGAACTTCGCCAGCAGATACGCCAGCGAACGCGCCGTCCGGCACCGGTCCAGCTCCCCTATGAATGCGATCGACAACCCCTCCAGCGGCCGCTCGCGGTAGATCGTATATAGATCGAGCAGGGCCTGCGTGGGATGCTGCCCTCCGTTGCCGTCGCCGGCGTTGATCACCGGGACAGGCGAAACTTCCGCCGCGCGCTGTGCTGCGCCTTCTTCGTTCGGGCGAATGACGATCACATCGCAGTAGCTGCCGATGATGCGGATCGAGTCCTCAACCTGCTCGCCCTCGATGGCCGAGGAGAACGCCCGTGCGTGCTCGGTCGAGAGCACTCGCCCTCCCAGCCGGTGCATCGCCGCCTCGAAGCAGAACCGCGTGCGCGTCGAAGGCTCGTAGAACAGTGTCGCAAGAATCTTGTTCTGGTAGTCGAGCGTGCCGCCGCGCGCCACGATGCGTTCCATTAATCTCGTGCGGTCAAACAGGTCCATCAGTAACGGAACCGTGAACTGCTGCGACTCCACCACGTGCCGCAGGCGCGCAGGGACGGCAGCCGTGCCGTTGCCCTGGACAGTCGTTGTGCCGGTCATCGTGCGCCTCCCATGGCTGCAAGCGTTCTCGCGTCGCGCATCGCAACCGCCTCATCCGGGATGATATGCGTTCCTGCGACGCCCTCCACGGCTTCCGCCAGATGTTCATACGAAGTGATAATCACCTCGCGTCCTCCGCGCGAGAGGAACCGCAGCGCGGACTCCACCTTCGGCCCCATGTTCCCCGGCGGAAACTGACCTTCGCGCTGGAGGGCCGCCAACTCGCTGGCCGTCACCGTTCGCAGCGCTCGCTGGCTCGGCTTCCTGTAATCGACGTAAACGTAATCCGAATCGGTCGAGATGACGAACAGATCGACATTCAACTCCGCAGCCAGCACGGCCGAAGCCCGATCCTTGTCGATGACGGCTTCGACGCCCGACAGTTTCTGCCCGCAACTCACCACCGGGATGCCACCGCCTCCGGCGGCAATCACCACCACTCCGGCCCCGATCAGGTCGCGGATCACCGGGAACTCGACCACCTCGATCGGCTCCGGCGAGGGCACCACGCGCCGGTATCCACGCGCGGCATCCTCCACGATCTGCCATCCCAGGGTGCGCTTGCGCTGCTCGGCTTCGGCCCTCGAATAGAAGGGTCCAATCGGCTTCGTCGGATGCTTCATCGCCGGATCGTCGGCCGACACCACCGCCTGCGTGAGCACCGTCACGACCGGGACGTTCATGCCAACCGCGATCAGTTCGTTGCGCAGCGACTGTTGCAGCAGGTATCCAATCTCGCCCTGTGTCTCCGCGTCGCACACGTCCAGCGGCTGCGAATATACCTGGTCGGCGGCACGCTCGGAACGCATCAATGCCGCGCCGACCTGCGGGCCGTTGCCGTGCGTCACTACGACGCGCCATCCCCGGCGCATCATGGTGACGATCGCCGAGGCCGTCCTTCGCGTGTTTGCCAACTGCTCCGCGATCGTGCCCTTCTCGCCCGCCCTGATAAGCGAGTTGCCGCCGACCGCGATGAGTGCCGTTCGCATAGATATTTTGAAATCAGCGGGCGCACCCCCAGCTAGCGCCCGCTGCCGTTTACTTCACGGTTGCCAGGACCTCGGCTGCCACGACCGACTTCGGGTGCTCGATCACACCTTCCATCAAGGTCAGCATGATCGCCTTCTGCGCATGCAGGCGGTTCTCTGCCTGCTGGAAGACGAACGACCTTGCCGAATCGATGACATCGGCCGTCACCTCGTCTCCGCGGTGCGCCGGCAGGCAGTGCAGGAAGATCGCGTGCTGGTTGGCCTTGTGAAACAGGTCGTTGTTCACCTGGTATGGCCGGAAGATGTTCTTCCGCTGCTCGGCCTCGCCTTCCTGTCCCATGCTGGCCCAGACGTCGGTGTAGACCACGTCGGCGTCCTTCACCGCGGCCACCACATCGTTCGTCACCGTGCACGAACCGTTCGTCTGCGCGGCACGCTCGCAGGCCCACTTCACGGCCGCGGCGTTCGGCTCAAAGCCCTCGGGAGTCGCCACCCACACGTGGGCTCCCAGCTGCGCTCCGGCGAACATCAGCGAGTGCGCCACGTTGTTGCCGTCGCCGATGAACGCCACCTTGAGCCCAGCCACGCGGCCCTTGATCTCCAGCATCGTCAGGTAGTCGGCGATCGCCTGGCACGGATGGCTGTAGTCGGTGAGGCCGTTGATAATCGGGATCGACGCGTACTCCGCCATCTGCTCCACGATCTCGTGCGCGAAGGTCCGTATCATCACGGCCTGCACCATGCGCTCCAGGTTCTTCGCAACGTCGTACACGGATTCGCGCTTGCCGAGGTTGATCTCCGCCGGCGACAGGTACAGCGAGAACCCGCCGAGCTGCTGGATGCCGACGTCGAAGGTCACACGCGTCCGCAGCGATGGCTTTTCGAAAATCATCGCCAGCGTCTTGCCCTTCAGCGCCGCCGCATACTGCTCGGGTTGGAACTTCACATGGCACGCCAGGTCGATCACCTGGCGGATCTCCTGCGGCGTGAAGTCGCGAATCGAGAGAAAGTCGCGTTTCTTCATACGCGTGCCGCCTCCTCGCGATCGTTTCGATAAGCAGCCACAATGGTGTGAGATTGGCGTTTGCTCATACACGCGCCGCCTCCGCCAGCGTTGGGCGATGCTTGGCCGTGAACTGCCGGATCACATCCGCGAACCCGACCTCCGCCACCTCTTCCGCTTCATAGCGCACGCGCAGGCTCGGCTTCTCCAGCCTGATCGTGCGCGCAAGGTCAATCGGAGTCGCCACCAGCACGAGGTCGCACGGCACGCGCTTGATGGTCTCTTCCAGTTCATGACGTTGCGTGTCGCTGTAACCCATGGCCGGTAGCACCGTGCCCAGGTGCGGGAACTTGTCGAAGGTCGCACGGATCGATCCCACCGCGTAGGGACGCGGGTCCACCATCTCCACGGCGCCGAACTGCCGCGCCGCCACGACGCCCGCGCCATACGGCATCTCGCCGTGCGTGAGTGTCGGGCCGTCTTCCACCACCAGCACGCGCTTGCCGCGAATCATCTCCGGCTCGGTCGTCGAAACGCGACACGCCGTCTCGATTACGGTTGCGCCCGGGTTGATCTGGCGGATGCGGTCGCGCAACACCTGCACGTCGGCCAGCTTCGCGGTATCCACCTTGTTGATGACCAGCACGCTGGCGGAGCGGAAGTTGACCTCGCCGGGGTAGTACGTCATCTCGTGTCCCACGCGATGCGGGTCGAGCACGACGAACTCGAGGTCCGAACGATAGAACGACGTGTCGTTGTTGCCGCCGTCCCAGAGGATGACGTCGCCCTCGTTCTCGGCCTGGCGCATGATCTCTTCGTAATCCACGCCGGCGTACACGGTCGTACCTTCCGCGATGTGCGGCTCGTACTCTTCGCGCTCTTCGATCGTGCAATCGTGACGGTCGAGGTCCGCCAGGGTCGCGAAGCGCTGCGCATGTTGCGCCGCCAGATTCCCGTACGGCATGGGATGACGAATCACCACCGGATGCCAGCCCGTGTCGCGCAACAGCTTGGCCACGCGCCGCGATACCGGACTCTTGCCGCAACCGGTCCGTATCGCACACACCGACACGACCGGAACCTTCGACGTCAGTTGCGTGTGCGCCGCGCCCAGCAGCCAGAAGTCCGCGCCGGCGGCCACAACGCGCGATGCAAGGTGCATCAGCGTCTCGTGCGACACGTCGCTGTAGGAGAACACGCAGACATCGATCTGCTGTTCGCGAATGGTCTTCTCCATGTCCCGCTCTTCCACGATCGGGATCCCACCCGGATACATCGCGCCCGCCAGCTCGGTTGGATAACGGCGTCCCGCAATGTCGGGGATCTGCGTGGCCGTGAAAGCCACGACTTCGAATTCGCGGTTGTGACGGAAGACAACGTTGAAGTTGTGAAAATCTCGACCAGCAGCACCAAGGATCAATACGCGTTTCATTGGAATAATCACCTCGCCGGCAGACAGAACCTTTCCTGGGTCCGACATGCTGGGCCCGGCTGTGTGCTGCAACCGTGAGGCGCGTCACCAAGGAAGGTGAGCAATGGGCGGGTTTCGTGCTAACGAATTAGGTAATAGATGGCCGCAGTGCCAGAACGGGAGCATATACATACATGAGCATGTATATCGCTGAATATGGCGCGGTAAGCCTGAATGTATATGCGCTAGCGGAATGCATATCAATGACTACTCTGCAAACCGCCCACCGGGAAGACAGTCACACGCCTCCGGTCGTACCTAAGCCCCAAATCGGGAAGAGTTAAAGCCGTGTGGGTGTGCGCCGGCATCCGCACCAGCCAGAGCCGGTTGTGCCGTGAAGAACTGAGAAACTCAAATGGGCTGAATCCTCGTCCCTTCCATCACATCTAATTACTATCTGGCTAAGTTTGAACGAAGCGTTTTTGAGCTGGTCCCGCCGATAGTCTCCGCGTCACCCACTCTCAGCAGCAACCGATCTTCTCAGCAGAAATTCAATCAAGGTACAAACACAGTGGAACAAGGAACAGTGAAGTGGTTTAACGACGCGAAGGGCTTTGGATTCATCAGCCGGATGAAAGGCGACGATGTCTTCGTTCATTTCTCGGCGATCCAGTCCAACGGCTTCCGGAGCCTCCAGGAAGGCCAGGCCGTGCAGTTCGACATCGCAAGAGGCCCTAAGGGCTTCCAGGCCGAGAACGTACAGATCCTGTAAAGCCGGCACATCGCAATTCGAAAGCTCGGGACAAACGTTCCGGGCTTTTGTTGTTTGCGCGCCCCATGGCGGCGCTCCGCCCGAAGCTTGGCCGCTCACTGCCGCAGTCGTACACTGGCCAGGAAAGGACACGGGGCCTCATGAACTCATCGAAGCGCGACATCCTTGGCTGCATCGGCAACACGTCTCTGCTTGCGTTGCGCAATATCGTGCCCGGGAACGGTTCCCGCATCCTCCTCAAGATCGAAAGCGAGAATCCCACGGGCAGCATGAAGGACCGCATGGCGCTCGCCATGATCGAGGCGGCAGAGGCCGACGGACGCCTCAAGCCCGGCGGCTGGGTGGTCGAATACACGGGTGGCAGCACCGGCGTCTCGCTCGCCCTGATCTGCGCGGTGAAGAAGTACCCGCTCCACATCGTCACCTCGGACGCCTTCGCGCGCGAGAAACTCGACCACATGAAACTGCTAGGTGCAACGCTTCAGATCATTCATAGCGACAGCGGACGCATGACCGAGAAACTCACGCGTGACATGATCGAAGCCGCGCGCGTCGTCGCCGTGAACACCGGCGCCTACTGGACCGACCAGATGAAGAACACCGATCAGCTCGCGGCCTACGACAAGCTTGCCCGCGAGATCTGGACGCAGACCGACGGACAGATCGACGGCTTCGTACAGAGCGTGGGTACTGCCGCATCCCTTCGGGGTACGGGCGAAGCGCTGCGGCGCCGCAAGGAAGCGATCAAGATGGTTGCGGTCGAACCCGCCGAGTCTCCAGTCCTCTCCGGCGGCACCCCCGGCGCACACAAGATCGACGGCATCGGCGCAGGCTTCATCGTTCCCCTCTGGAATGACAACGTGGCAGGTCAGATCGAGCGAGTCTCCACCGAAGAAGCGACGGCGATGGCCTTCCGCCTCGCCCGCGAAGAGGGGCTTTTCGCCGGGACCTCCACGGGAGCCAACGTGATCGCCGCGTTACGTCTCGCCGAACAACTCGGCCCCAACGCAACCATCGTCACCGTCATGTGCGACACAGGAATGAAGTACCTGAGAACTTTCGGAGCAAAGCTCAGCGACGCGACCGTGCTCGCGACGACGCCAGCGAGATAAGAAGCACACGTCATCCTGAGCGAGGAGGCGCCATGCGCCTCCGAGTCGAAGGACCCTCCGTCCGGGTGCCCCACCCTTCTCGCGAAGCGAGAGGGTGGGGTAGTTGGTGCGGACGCTTTGCAGGTGCCCCACGTTCGCGAAGCTAACGTGGGATAGTTCACCATTACTTGCGTGCAACGCCTTGGCGATAGAGCCAGCGAATCACGCAAGCAAACGATGTGAGCACCAGTAGGATCGAAGCAACGTGAAGTATCGGTACGATCGAAACAGATGCTGCGAACTTCGGGAAGGCGAACACGAGCAGCACAACGCAAATAAATACCAGCCACGCAACCGCTAGATTCCTGCCAAATATCGGGCTATCGCTAACGACATGACTCCTGACGGGAACCCTTAGTGCTCCCCGCTCTGATCGAATCACCTGCGGTAAGTACGCAAACCAGCAATATAGAGCCCCGCCATACCAAAACCCTCCGACGAGGACAACGAACCAGAGACGCTTAATCCATTTCGCCGACTGGTCCCGACGTGCCCAATATCGCAACATCCCCATCCATACGAAAAACAGAGACAAAACTCCCGGAATGACTAATAGGCTCCAGATGAAGTGGTCTGCTGATTTCAGGCGAGAGGTCTCAACCAGACCGAGGGTCACTGCATATGTCGGGACAGCCACGACGCTGGCCACAAAGAACCATGTCGCGGCCCGGCGCGTGCCTAGCCAGTCATCATCGAACAGATTCCACAATCCAAGCGGCCCCACCTTATCGAAGTGCATGTGTAATTCCCTTCGTGCGCTGGATATTGTAGAACCTGAAGGCAGATCTGAAACAATCTCGTGCGAATCCTCCTGAGCTAACCCGCTGTTCCCCTCCGAAACCTCCGAAACCTCCGACACCTTCCGTCATCCTGAGCGAGGAGGCGCCATGCGCCTCCGAGTCGAAGGACCTTCCGGCTTACCTCCGAAACCTCCTCTTCTCCTCCCTCGCGATAAACTCGTTCTCGTGAAAATGAGGCGATCTGCTGATCCGGCGGGTACCGTTGCGGTGTCCGTCCAACCACACTTTGCGCGCCATGTGGCGGAAGCCCGTGAACAAGGCGTGACCGATCTCGCGCCCGTCCCCGACGCCGAAGAGATTGAAGCGATCATTCATGCGGCTTTCTGGGCCAGCCTGCGGCGCGAAGAAGGTTACGTGCCGACCATCTCGCTGGCGTTTCTT
>DASPLH010000253.1:0-13687 GCA_035627675.1 Clostridia bacterium | reverse complement strand
CCCGTCCTGCTGGACGCGTACCCCGGCGAGAGGCTGGAAGGCCGCGTCCGGCAAATCGTTCCTGCGGCCGATCCCGCCAGCCGGACGTTCCTGGTGAAAATCGAGTTGCCGCGTTCGCCAGTGCTGCGCTCCGGCTTGTCTGCGCGGGCTAACTTCTCGCGCGGCGAGCGCGAAGCGCTGTTGGTTCCGAGGACGGCGGTGGTCGATCGCGGCGCGCTGAAGGGCGTGTTCGTCGTCGGGCAGGACCACGTTGCCGCCCTGCGATACGTCACGGTTGGAGGCGCGATGGGCGACCGCGTGGAGGTGCTCTCGGGACTTGACCCGCGGGAAATCATCGTTCAGGCGCCGGCGGAGCGTGAGCTTGGCGGCAAGCGCATCGAGGTTCAACGATGAATGGCGCACGGGGAATCGCAGGAAAGATCGCGCACGGCTTCATCGATTCGAAGCTGACGCCGCTCATCATCGTGGCGGCGATCCTGCTTGGCGCATTTGCCGTCTGGCAGACTCCGCGCGAGGAAGAGCCGCAGATCGTCGTCCCGATGCTCGACGTCATGGTAGCCATGCCGGGGGCGACACCCCGCGAGGTGGAAGAACGCGTCAGCGTGCCGATGGAGAAGTTGCTGAGGCAGGTGCCCGGAGTCGAGTACCTGTACTCGATTTCGCGTCCGGGCGCGAGCCTGGTCATCGTGCGCTTCCAGGTCGGCACGAAAGAAGAAGACGCGATCATCAAGACGTACAACCAACTCTATTCACACCTCGACCAGATTCCCCAGGGCGTATCGCAACCGATTGTGAAGGTGCGCTCGATCGACGACGTGCCGATCGTGGCGTTGACCCTGTGGGGACCTCAGTACGACTGGCATCGCCTGCGACAGATCGCCGCCGAACTGGAGCACTCGATCAAGCAGGTGGACGACGTTTCGGAAACGAAGATCATCGGTGGACAGCCGCGGGCCGTACGCGTGGTGCTCGATCCGCAACGGTTGGCGTCCTACGGAGTCGCCGCGGGGCAGGTGATGGAAAGCCTGCAGGCGGCGAACATGCGCGCGGAAGCGGGTTCGTTCGCCAGCGGGAACACGGAGTTTCAAGTCCAGGCTGGACGCTTTCTGACCACGGCAGCCGATCTCGAACAGGTGGTCGTGTCGGTGAAGAACGGCCGGCCGGTGTACCTGCGCGATGTCGCCGAAACGATCGAGGACGGGCCGGCAGAACCGACCGACTATGTGCTGTTCCGCGAAGCTGCCGGCGGCACGAAGGCGGCTGCAAACGACTCTCCTGCGGTGACGCTGACGATTGCCAAGCGCAAGGGCACGAACGCGACTCATATCTCCGAGCGCATCGAGCAACATGTACACGAGTTGCGCGGGAACGTGCTGCCGGCAGACCTGAACATCACGACGACGCGCAACTATGGCGAGACCGCGAAGGAAAAATCGGACGAACTGCTGAAGCACCTCCTGCTGGCAACGTTGTCGGTCACGCTGCTGATTGCCCTGGCGCTGGGATGGCGCGAGTCCGGTGTCGTGTTGCTGGCGGTTCCGGTGACCCTGGCGCTCACGCTGGCGATCTTCTATCTCTACGGCTACACGCTGAACCGGGTCACGCTCTTCGCGCTGATCTTCAGCATCGGCATCCTGGTCGACGACGCCATTGTCGTGGTCGAGAACATCGTCCGTCACTTCCGGCTCCCGAGCAGCCGCGGCCGTTCCCTGACCGAGGTTGCGCTGGAAGCGGTGGACGAAGTTGGCAATCCTACGATCCTGGCTACCTTCACGGTGATTGCGGCCATCCTGCCGATGGCATTTGTGAGCGGACTGATGGGCCCGTACATGCGTCCCATCCCCGTTGGCGCCTCTGCGGCGATGTTGTTCTCGTTGATTGTCGCGTTTGTCGTGTCGCCCTGGGCGGCGATGCGACTGTTGCGCCACTACGCGGGTCACGGCACGGGACACCATGAAAGCGAAGGCCGCACGACGCGGCTCTACCGCCGTCTGATGAACCCGCTCATTGCCAGCGCAGGCAAGCGACACGCGTTCCTTGCCGGCGTGGTTGTGCTGTTGCTTCTGGCCATCCTGTTCGTGCCGCTCAAGTGGGTGAAGGTGAAGATGCTGCCCTTCGACAACAAGAGCGAGTTCCAGGTGATCATAGACATGCCGGATGGAACCACGCTGGAGCGCACGACCGAAGTCGCGCAGCAACTCGGACGGTTCCTCGCCACGCAGGACGAAATCGCGAACTATCAGATTTACGCGGGAACCTCCGGTCCTTACAACTTCAACGGGTTGGTCCGGCACTACTTCCTCCGGCGCGGGCCGAACCAGGCCGACATCCAGGTCAACCTGCTGCCGAAGGACGAGCGCAGCGAGCAGAGCCACGAAATCGCGCGAAGGCTTCGTCCGGAACTGGTGCGGATCGCTCAGCCGTATGGCGCGCGCGTCAAGGTGAGCGAAGTGCCGCCGGGCCCCCCGGTGTTGCAGACCCTCGTGGCTGAGATCTACGGTCCCGACTTGAAGGGTCAGATGGACGTCGCGAAGCAGGTGAAGCAGATCTTCCAGGCGACTCCGGGCGTTGTCGATGTGGACTGGTACGTGGAAGATCCGCAGCAGAAGTACGACCTGAAAGTCGATCTGGAGAAGGCTTCCCTGCACGGTGTCTCGGCCCGTGACGTGACGAAGACGCTGGAGATCGGGCTGCGTGGCGCGAATGCCGGGCTGCTGCACTCGACGACGGACCGGGAGGACGTGCCGATCAACGTGCGGTTCAGCCGCGCCGACCGCTCCAGTATTGAAAGCCTGCAGAGCGTGAAGCTGCCCACCGCCACGGGCCGGCAGGTTTCGCTCGGCGAGCTGACGACGCTGGAGAAGACCGTTATCGACCCGAGCGCTTACCGCAAGAACATGCAGCGCGTGGTGTACGTGACCGGCGATGTTGCCGGGGGCGAGGAGAGCCCTGTGTACGCCATCCTGCGGATGAACGAGGAGCTTGACAAGCTGAAGTTGCCGGCGGGATACGGCCTCCAGCGGTTCAACGCCGTGCAGCCTCCGTCAACCGAGCGCTACTCGATGAAGTGGGATGGAGAGTGGCACATCAGCATCGAAGTTTTCCGCGACCTTGGACTGGCATTCGCCGCCGTGCTGGTGCTGATTTACGTGCTGGTCGTCGGCTGGTTCCGCTCGTTCGTCACGCCGCTGGTGATCATGGCTCCGATCCCGCTGACGCTGATCGGAATCCTGCCGGCACATGCGCTGATGGGAGCGTTCTTCACGGCGACGTCCATGATCGGCTTCATCGCCGGCGCGGGAATCATCGTGAGGAACTCGATCATCCTCGTGGACTTCATCGAATTGCGCCAGAAGCAAGGCATGTCGCTGGAAGAGGCGGTCGTGGACGCCGGAGCCGTACGCTTCCGCCCGATGCTGCTGACGGCGGCCGCCGTGGTGGTGGGCGCGAGCGTGATCCTGTTCGACCCGATCTTCCAGGGACTCGCGGTTTCCTTGATGGCGGGCGAGGTGGCTTCTACGCTGCTGTCGCGCATGGCCGTGCCGGTGCTCTACTACATGGTGCAGAAGAAACTCGGCAACGCGCAGGGCGGCACGCAGCGCGGTGACGCAGGAACCCAAAGCGATCAGGCGACGCATGATCTGTCGCCGCAGATATCCGGTTAGATAAAAGGAGGAGTTTATGACTGTTGAACGAGCACTGCGAATGATGGCCGGGACTGTCGTTCTCGGATCGATGGCGCTTGCCCACTACGTCTCTCCGTACTGGCACTTCCTGACGGCGTTCGTTGGGCTGAACCTGCTGCAATCGGCGTTCACCAACTGGTGCCCTGCCATGTGGGTCTTTCGCGCGATGGGCTTGCGTGACGCCGTCTGCGAGACGAAGGCGCTGGCGAAGGATGCGCGTTAGAACCATGGCAATTACGCGAAAGGAGAAGAACAGGTGAAATCGATGATCCTCGGGCTGGTTGCAGTGATTGGCGTCGCAATGCTCGCGACCGCAGCGCCGCAGACGCCTTCCAACATCGATGTTCCCGTCCTGCCGACCGAGAAGGATGAGTTTGGAGGCCGGCCCGGCAGTTTTCACTTCGTGACCAATGAGCAGAAGATGGTGGACGCCGCCGAGATGAAGCGCGCCATGGAGGCGCTCGAGCGGCTCGACGCGCGCATAGCCACGATGAAGGGCTCCGAGCGTGCCACGATGTCCGAAGACGTGAAAGCAGTTCGGGAGTTTGCCCGCAATGTTCACGTGCGCCGCACCACGAGCGCAGGCGAGTCTGCCGAGGCGATCGAGAAACGGCTCAATGCGGCGAAAGGTAAATTCATGTGCGGTGCGTGTCACGGCCCGGGCATGATGCACGGCGGCGGGCGCATGGGCAGAAAGCGCGCCGAGTAGCAGGCGTGGACCCTGGGCCGCCGGACATCGACGGCCCAGTTGTCGCGCCACGTGCTACTGTGCGGCTTCGATGGAAGCAACGGTGAACGTGTCGCCCTTCTGTTCTCCCGTGATCTTCACTTTCTTTCCAGCCAGAGGGCTGAACTCCTCCGGATTGCCCTTGAGTACGAAGACCTTCCCTCCGGACACGACGACGTACTTCGCGCCGTGCTTGATGCACTCACGAACGCAGTCGGCGTTCGGCTTGCCGGGCATCATGTGCTTCTTGGTGCACATATCGTCGGTCAGGATTCCGGTCACTGCCGTTTGCGAGGCGAACGACGCGAGGGTGAATACAAGCGCGAGGGCGAGGACTGCGGACAACTTGGTTTTCATCGAATGGCTCCTTTGTGGTTTCGTTAATCGACGTGTACGAGTTCCTGGGCTTCCGCGTTGCGCGCAAGCGCAGGCTTCACTTCCCAATTCCATTTCCAGATTGCAAAGACTGGCGGGTAAACGATCAGCTCCATGATGAAGCTGGTGACGATGCCGCCGATCATCGGCGCCGCGATGCGCTTCATCACATCGGAGCCTGCCCCGTCGGACCACATGATCGGTAGCAGGCCGAAGAGCATGCAGGCAACGGTCATGATCTTCGGACGGAGACGTTTCACGGCTCCATGAACGATGGCTTCGCGGAGATCGCCCCAAGTGTTCAGGCGACCCTTGTCGCGGGCGTCGTTGTACGCGAGGTCGAGGTACAGCAGCATGAATACGGCGGTTTCCGCATCCACGCCAAGCAGCGCGATGAGTCCGACCCAGACGGCAACGCTCATGTTGTAGCCGAGCCAGTAAAGCAGCCAGACCGCGCCGATGGCCGAGAACGGCACGGCCAACAGGATGATGCCGGTCTTCACCGCCGACCCGGTGTTTGCGTAGAGCAACAGGACAACGATGAAGAGCGTGATCGGAAGCACGAGCTTCAGGCGTTCCTTCACGCGCTGCATGGATTCGAACTGCCCGCTCCAGACGAGCTGGTATCCGGTGGGGACCTTCACCTTCTCGACCACGATCCGGCGCGCCTCGTCCACATAGCTGCCGACGTCGCGGCCGGAGACGTCCACGTACACGTAACCGCTGAGCCGTCCGTTCTCGTCGCGGATCATGCCGGGGCCGGTCTTCATCGAGATGGCTGCGATCTGACCCAGCGGGATCTGCGCGCCCGTGGGAGTCGTGACCAGTACTCGCTCGAGCGTCTGAATGTCGCTGCGGTAGTCGCGGAAGTAGCGCACGTTCACCGGATAGCGCTCGCGACCTTCGATCGTGGTGCTTACGGGCTCTCCGCCTACGGCCGACATGAGAACCATCTGCGCGTCCTCAACCGAGAGTCCGTAGCGGGCCAGTTGGTCGCGTTTCAGATCGAAATCAAGGAAGTAGCCGCCCGTGGTGCGTTCGGCGAAGGCGCTCGCGGTGCCCGGAACATCCTTTAGCGCCTCCTCGATCTCGCGGCCGATGCGTTCGATCTCGCCCAGGTCGGAGCCAAGCACCTTGATGCCGACCGGAGTGCGGATTCCCGTGGTCAGCATGTCGATGCGAGCCTTGATCGGCATCGTCCACGCATTTGCCACTCCGGGGAACGAGACGGCCTCGTTGAGTCCGCCGGGCCCGTAGATCAACTCTTCAGTGGTCTTGTGGTCCGGCCAGAAGCGGCGAAGGATGCCCTGCGCCCACTCCGGTGCGTGACCGGAGTACCAGCGGTTGTGCTTTGGCCACTGGTCATGCGGCTTCAGCACGATGGTGGTTTCCATCATTGAGTATGGCGCGGGATCGGTGGCGCTTTCCGCGCGACCTGCCTTGCCGAATACGCGCTCGACCTCGGGGAAACTCTTGAGCGCCTTGTCCTGCTCCTGGAGCAGGCGGGTGGCCTCGGCGACGGAGATTCCCGGAAGGGTGGTCGGCATGTAGAGCAGCGTGCCTTCATCGAGCGGAGGCATGAACTCGGAGCCGAGCTGGTAGAACACAGGGACCGTCGCCACCATCAGGAGCACGGCGGCAGCAATCGTCACCCATCGATATTCCAGGACGAACTCGACCACCGGCTGATACAGCTTCATCAGGGGCCGGCTGATCGGGTGGTTCTCTTCGCTGTGGATCTTGCCGACCAGCACGGCATTGGCGATGCGTGAGAGCCATCGCGGCCGGAAGTCGTAGGTCTTGACGTGCGTGAAGATCAGCCGCAGCGCCGGATCGAGAGTGATGGCCAGCACGGCGGCAATCGCCATGGCGAAGTTCTTCGTGAACGCCAGCGGCTTGAATAGCCGGCCCTCCTGCGCTTCCAGGGCAAACACGGGGATGAACGACACTGCGATCACCAGCAGCGCAAAGAAGCTGGGGCCGCCGACCTCCTTCACGGCCGAAACGATCACGTCCTTGTAGTCGCCCTTGCGTCCCTCCGCCTCCCATTGCTCCAGCTTCTTGTGCGTCTGTTCGACTACGACAACGGCCGCATCCACCATGGCTCCGATAGCCACGGCGATACCGCCGAGCGACATGATGTTCGCCGTCATGCCGGACATCTGCATGGGGATGAACGCGAGCAGCACCGTGATGGGGATGGTGATGATCGGGATCGCCGCGCTCGGAAAGTGCCACAGGAAGATCAGGATCACCAGGCTGACGATGATCAGTTCCTCGATCAGCGTGTCTTTCACGTTGTCGATGGACCGGTCGATCAGCTCGGAACGGTCGTAGGTTGGAACCAGCTTCAGCCCCTTGGGGAGCATCGGCTGGACTTCGGCGATCTTGGCCTTCACGCGTTCGATGACCTTGTCGGCGTTCTCGCCGAAGCGCATGATCACCACGCCACCGACGACCTCGCCCCGTCCGTCGAGATCGGCCACGCCGCGCCGCATCTCGGGACCAAACGTCACGGTGGCGACGTCCTTCACCCGCACAGGGGTGCCCGACTGAGCATTGGTCATCACGACGACATTGCGGATGTCGTCGAGCGATTTGATGTAGCCCTTGCCGCGCACCATGTACTCGCGTCCGGAGAACTCCACCAGCCGCGCGCCGATTTCGTCATTCGATTTCCGAATGGCTTCGGCGACCATCTCGATGGGGAGCTTGTAGGCGAGCAGACGGTTGGGATCGATGTTGACCTGGTATTCGCGAACGAAGCCGCCGACGGGCACGACTTCCGCGACGCCCGGCACCGCCTGCAGGGCGTAACGCAGATACCAATCCTGGAAGCTGCGCATCTGCTCAAGGCTGTATTCGCCCGTTTCATCTACGAGCGCGTACTGGTACACCCATCCGACCGCGGTTGCGTCCTTGGCGAGTTCGATACTGACTCCCTTGGGCAGCCGCGGCGTCACGGAGTTCAGATACTCGAGCGTGCGCGAGCGCGCCCAGTAGATGTCGGTGCCCTCCTCGAACACGATGTAGATGTACGAGAAGCCGAAGTCAGAGAACCCGCGGATGTCCTTCACCTTCGGCATTCCGAGAAGCGCCGAGGTGACCGGATACGTGACCTGGTCTTCGATGATGTCGGGACTGCGGTCCCACTTGGCGTACACGATGACCTGCGTATCGCTGAGGTCGGGAATCGCGTCCAGCTTCGTGTTCTGCATGGAGTGCCAGCCGAAGACGGCTGCCACTGCGACCAGCATCAGCACCATGAACTTGTGGTCGGCGCTGAACTCGATGATTCTGTTGATCACTTCACGCCTCCCTTATTGGCCTGCCGACTTCATGCGGCTTTCGGAATCGAGCAGGAAGTTGCCGGAACTGACGACGGTCTCGCCCTTCTCGAGTCCGAACTCGATGATGGTCTGTCCGTCCACGGTCGGTCCGACCGTGACTTCACGCGGCTCGAACTTGCCGTCTTCGTGCATCACGAAGACCGTCTGCGTGGTGCCGCTGTTCAGCACCGCGCCCTCGGGCACTACCATGTGTTTGCCGTACCGGATCTGAAGTTCGACGTCGGCGAACATGTTGGGCTTCAGCAGCAGGCCCGGATTCGGAACGTCAATGCGCACCTTGGCCGTGTGCGTCTGCGGGTCGAGCATCGGGTAGCTGTACGTGACACGGCCGTTGAACGTCCTGCCCGGAACGTAGCTCAGCTTCACCGTCGCGGGCTGCCCTGTCTTCACGTAGGGCAGTTCCGATTCGTACACATCGGCCGTGACCCAGACTCGCGAGAGGTCGGTCAGCGTGTAGAGGTCCGTATCGCCCGTGACCGAAACGTGCGGGTAAGCCTTGCGCTCGGTGACGTATCCGGTAACCGGCGAGTACACCGTGACCGTGCGGTTGACCTGCCCGGTCTCGTCCAGGCGGCGAATCTGCGACTCGGTGAGATCCCAGAGTTGCAGGCGCTGACGCGCGGATTCGAGCAGCGACTGAGCGCTCTGCGCTACATCGCGATACGGCGAGTTGCCGAGCGACTGCTGCCCACGCTTGGCGATCAGGTACTCCTCCTGCGTGGCGACCAGGTCCGGACTGTAGAAGGTGAAGAGCGGCTGACCTTTCTTCACCATCTGGCCGACGAAGTCCACAAACACGTTTTCGATCCAGCCCGGCGTCTTGACGTGAACGTGGGCGATGCGAGTCTCGTCAGGCACTACTTGTCCGGAGGTCCGGAGCGTGCGTGAGATGACCTTCTCTTCGACCGGCGCGGTGCGAACGCCGAGTGCGCGCTGGCGTTCGGGCGTCACTTTGATCATGCCGTTCTCGACGCCGCCCTGGCCCTCGTACATCGGCACGAGGTCCATGCCGCAATCCGGCGCGATGCCCGGCTTGTCGGCCTTGTAGTTCGGGTGCATCGGGTCGTACCAGTAAAGAACTTTGCGGCTGTCGGCCTGACTTCCCGGCGCATTGTGCGCCTGGTGACCGGCCTGCGCCGCTGGCGTTCCCTGCGAACGCGAGGAAAACAGCCCGCGCCCGAACAGCAACGCAATGGCAAGGGCGAAGACGATGACGATTGCGAATGTGCGGAATATGGTTTTGGCCTTCATTGCTTTGCCTCCCTGCCAATCTGGGTGAGGTCTCCGGTGAGCGCCTCGATGCGAGCCAGTGCGGTATGAACGTCGGCGACTTGCCGGTAGTAGTCGGTCTGATAAGAGTGAATGGTCGAGAAGTTCGTGACGACCGTCAGGAAGTCGGCCGAGCCGACGGTGTAGGAAGCCTGTGCGGATTGCAGTGCGAGTTCAGCTTGCGGAATGATTGCGTTCTCGTAGAGATCGAGCATGTTCCGGGCCGTGACGGCCATCGCATGCATCTGCTTAAGTTCGTACGCGAGCTCCAGCTTGCGCGACTCGCGGCTCTGCTCGGAGGCTTGCAGTTCCAGCTTCGCCTGCTCGACTCCCTCGCGCTGTTTGGACCGGTAGAAGATCGGCAGGTTGACGCCGACCTGCAATCCATACATGTTCGAGCCCATGGCAGAGCGCTCATACATGTAGCCGACGGAGAGGTCGGGCACGTATTCCTTCTTCGCCATTGCGACCGCGACCTTGCCGCGTTCGACCATCGCGAGTTCGCGTTGCAGCATGGGATCGTTCTGCTGCGCGGCAGCGAGCAGCGCCGGGACAGGAGGCAGAGAAGGCGGCGTCACATCGGCCGGTGGCGGCAGCACCGCCCCGGATGGGCGGCCCATGAGCGTGTTGAGCCGTGCGGCTGCCGTCTCGCGCTGCTGCTCCAGCATGATGGAGCGCTGTAGCAGCATGGAAAGCTCTACCTGCGCTCGCAGCACGTCCTGCTGCATGGCCTTGCCGACTTTGTAGCGGGCGCCGGAAATCTCGGCGAGCTGCTGGAGACGCGCCTTGTTGCGAGCCGTGATCTCCAACGCGCGTGTCTGGTACCAGTATTCGAAGTATGCGGCCTTGGCTTCGGAGACCAGGCGCCGGACCACGGCTGCCCGGTCGGCCTCGGAGGCCGAGACCTCTTTCCGCGCCATCTCCCGGCGCAGCTCGCGCTTTCCCGCCAGCGGCAGCATCTGCATCACGCTGACCCCACGATTGCTCATGGGATCCATCTCGATGGTTTTGAAAGGAACGGCCGACCCGGCATACGCCACCGTCAGCGTGGGGTCGGGCAGGGCGCCGGCAGTCACGACGCGCCGTTGCTGAGCCTCGATCAGGCGTTGCGAACCGGCAATCGCCGGATTACTGGCCTGGACTTCTCGAATGACGTCGTCGAGCGTCAGGAGCTGCGGAGGCGCACTCCCGCCTTGCGTGCTCGACGGCACTTGCTGCGCACTCGCCGCAGCCGCGGCGAGCAGCACTACAACAAGGTATTTGCGAATCATGAATGTCTCTTCTCGTCAGCAGTTTCGCGGAAGGTGTGTCGCTGAAGCAGCCTCTGTCGCCGGCGGCGAGAGGACACAGCAATCCGGAACGGCTCTTAGGACCCGGGAACGCACGGGCACACAAAAGCCCACGCACGTCAGGGCGCGAGAAGAGAGATCAGATTAGGAAGGTACAGAGACGGGCTTGGGAGTCTATGAGCGGAGGCGGAGAGGTTTCCGCGACCACCTGGGCGCGATCGAAAACCGGCAGAACAGCTTCGACCTGCTTGGTCATGGGTTCCGGCGAGAAAACCTGGACGACGGTCTGCGATTCCGTGACCGGCGCGGGCCTCGAACTCTGGATCGTGCAGCACGAACCGGAATCGTCAGTCCCCGCCTCGCTCGCAGCATGCCCGGAGTTCATGACGGCCATCATCGGGCAATCCGGCGGGCAATGCATGGAGGCCGCAGCAGAGTCCGGCATGCACAACGCCATCGACAGGAACGGCAGCAGGAGCACCGCCGCCAAAACCCCAGTCGAGATGAGCTTATGCCGGAATCCCATGGTCATAGGTTTACTCCATATTGTACCCAAGTGCTGTGATCGAAGTCACAGCCCGTCCGTCTGCTCTCGCCATCAGCTCTCGTTTCCGCAGCGAGCGCCGGGAGAGCAGCCGTCAGGCTGTCAGAGCTTTGGCGAGACCACCGCGTTGGGAGGTGCCGCATCTAGAACCAGATTACGGCATATGAGTGTTCCGGATGACCCTAAGAGACGCGAAAAATGTGCCTCCGGCCGAACACAGGTTGAGAAGTGAGCTGTACCGCGAGATCTTCCAGCATTCGGTGGATGGAATCGCCATCATCGATGCGAACGGGATGTATGTTGAGCAGAACCCCGCTCACGAGGAACTGACGGGATACTCCGCCTCGGACCTGCGCGGCCAAACACCGGCGATTCACCTCGGAGATGAGGGCTTCGCGGCCATTGCCGCCGGCCTCCGGGAACAAGGGGTCTTCCGCGGCGTGCTGGAGAGTCGCACGAAGGATGGCAGTTCGAAGAAGCTCGACCTCGCAGCATTCGCCGTCACGGCCGATTCGGGAGAACCGATCTACTACGTAGGGATCAAGCGCGACATCACGGAACATCAGCGTCTGGCAGGCGAACGCGACGCGCGCCTGCGCGAACTCGAATGTCTCTACGGCATGATGGGCGCCCTGAACCAGGCACACGAGCTGGAAGACATCTACCGCATCGCCATCGACGCGCTGATGACAGCTGCCGACGCCGACCGTGCGTCGATCCTGATTTACGGCGCCGACAACCGCATGCACTTCAGGGCATGGCGCGGGCTCTCTGAGGAGTACAGGCGGGCCGTGGATGGCCACTCGCCGTGGCAGCGCGAGCAGCGCAACGTGCGTTCGATCACGGTCTCGGACGTGGCGACGCATCCCGGGACGGAGCCCTACGCCCCGGTATTCGCAAAAGAAGGCATTCGCAGTCTCGCCTTCATCCCCATACAGTTTCAGGGACAACTGCTGGGCAAGTTCATGGTGTATTACAACCAGCCGCACGCGTTCTCCGCCGACGAAGTCCGAATCGCGGAGGCGCTGGCAACGCAGATCGGCGTGGTCGTGCGCCGTCGCCAGGCGGACGAGGCGTTGCGCCGGTCGGAGAAGCTGGCCGCGGCCGGCAAACTCGCGGCTGCGGTCGCCCACGAGATCAACAACCCACTGGAAAGCGTGATGAACCTCGCCTACCTCCTGCGCCAGCAGCCGGGACTCGGGGAGGAAGGGCGGCAATACCTGGACGATCTCGAAAACGAGTTGAAACGCGTGGCGCTGATCACGCGTCGCACGCTGGCCTTCTACCGCGACAGCGAGCGTGCCGGACAAGTACGTCTCGAATGGGTGGTGCGGGACACAGTTCAGCTATTCCGTCCGAAACTGGATAGCAAGGCGATCTCAGTGCATATCGCCACCGACGGCGAGTACTGCGTTTACGGATCGGCCGAAGAGATACGCCAGGTCGTGCTCAACCTTCTTGCCAATGCCAGCGACGCAATCGGCGCCAACGGCCGTATCGAAATCACCCTGGCCGACGCCGGCGAGGCCGTGTCGATCAACATCGCGGATACGGGGCCGGGCATCGATCCCTCGACCCTCGGCGTGCTCTTCGAACCGTTCTTCACGACCAAGAGCACGGGTACGGGCCTGGGACTCGCGCTCTCGCGCGAGATCATCGAGCGGCATGGCGGCACGATCCGCGCCGGAAACAGGCCGAAGGGCGGCGCAGTGATGATCGTTCACCTTCCGAAATTCGTCGAAGCGGCAGAATCCGTCAAGAAGGCCGCGTGAAGTTGCACCCCGTGATCGCACGCCTGTTCCGGCAACGTCATGCTGGACAGCACTGAACTTCCCGGGACAAAAGAACCAGGGCCGCCGATGACCGGCGGCCCTGAGCTTTGCTTTGCGTAACGGTTAATCGCCCACCGGCACAGGCTGATTTTCGTCGACCTCATGCGCGGTCTTCTTGCGGCCGAATACGCGCGTGGTGAAGTCGTCGAGGTAGGAGTAAACGACCGGCACGACGATCAGCGAGAGCAGGGTCGAGGTGATCAGTCCGCCGATGACCGCTCGCGCCATGGGAGCACGCATCTCGGCTCCCGCGCCGATTGCAAACGCCAGCGGCAGCATGCCGAAGATCATGGCCAGAGTGGTCATGATGATCGGCCGCAGACGTGTCGTGCCAGCCTGGATCAGGGCGGCGTTGCGCTCCATGCCGGAGTGCCGCGCCTGGTTGGCGAAGTCCACCAGCAGAATCGCGTTCTTCGTCACCAGGCCCATCAGCATGATCAACCCGATCATGGACATGATGTTCAGCGTGTCGTGCGTGATCAGCAGTCCGACGGCGACGCCGACGAGAGACAACGGCAGCGACAGCATGATCGAGAACGGGTGGAAGAACGACCCGAACTGCGATGCCAGGATCAGGTAGATGAAGATGACCGCCAGCGCCAGGGCCTGGAACAT
>DASPLH010000252.1:0-17377 GCA_035627675.1 Clostridia bacterium | reverse complement strand
CGATACAGCTTCAACAAGGATCGCAAACAACACGTGAAGGAACATCCGGCGGCGCAGCAGATGGGACTCTTCTATGAGCTGGTGGCTAGCGACGAGAAGATCGAACCGCCGCTGGGAGCGCAGCGGCGCAAGAAGAGCATGTGTTAGACCGGTTCTAAAGAATTTCATTTACCACAGAGACACAGAGGCACAGAGTTTCAATTTCCTGTTCTCTGTGTCTTTGTCTTTCTGTCGTGAAAAGTTAGCCTACGCCGCTTTACGCCGCTTCAGCGCCAGCGCCGCCTGCCGCAGGTCGTCCACAAACCTCGCATACTCCTCGTGACGCGACTGCTCGTCGGGAGCGCGCAGGATCGACGACGGGTGCACGGTCGCAAGCACGAACGGCGCTAGCTCGGAGCGAATCAACTCTCCCCGCCTCTGTGTCACTTTGAACGTGCGCCCGAGCAGGGACTGCGCCGCCGTAGCTCCGAGGCAGACGATCACCTCGGGCTTGAGCACCGCAATTTCAGCGTCGAGCCATGGACGGCACGCAGCAATCTCGATTCCGCTGGGCTTCTTGTGAATGCGGCGTTTGCCGCGAGGCTCCCACTTGAAGTGCTTGACGGCGTTCGTCACGTAGGTCGTTTCCCGGTCGATGCCAGCGTCCAGGAGCGCTTTGTCCAGCAACGCTCCTGCGGGACCGACAAAAGGCTTCCCGCTGAGGTCTTCCTTGTCGCCGGGCTGCTCGCCAACGAACATCACTCGCGCGTGTGCCGCACCCTCGCCGAACACCGTCTGCGTCCCGACCTTCCAAAGGCCGCAGCCCTTGCAGGCCTTCGAAGCCGACTGCAAGGCCGGAAGCGAAAGCCGATCGGGCAGGAAGTTTGCGGCAGAGATCTCGAGGCGCTTCGGCATACGGTGGAAGGATGCCGTTGCGTGGGCACCGGTCGCCCGCCAGATCGGTATCAGGAAGCTTCGTCCAACTCCATCGCGAGCTTCTCGATGCTGGGCACGACGACGGTTCTGCCTTCGATGCGAATGAGGCCCTCGCTCTGGAAGCGGCTCATGTTGCGCGACACCAGCTCTCGCACGGTGCCGATCTGCGCAGCGATGTCCTGGTTCGTCGCCGAGAGCGTGATCTCGGTTCCCGACGCCGTCTTCTTGCCTTCGGTGCGGGCCATGCGCACCAGCAGCGCGGCGAGTCGATGGCGGACAGTCGTGAACGAAAGCTCTTCGATGATTCCAACCAGGTGGCGCAGGCGGCGGCCCACGACGGCGAGCACCTTCAACGTCACTTCGGGATAGCGCAGGCAGAGGGCGTGGAAATCCTGCTTGCTGACGAACAGAAGCGTCGAATCCGTGAGTGCCTGCGTGGAGGCCGGGTACGGACCTCCGTCAAACACCGGAAGTTCGGCGATGGTGCTGCCCGGGCCTTCGATGGAGAGCGTCTGCTCGCGGCCGCTGGCGGAGGTTTTGTAAATGCGGACGTTCCCGCTCTGCACGACGAACAATCCGGCGCAGGGCTCGCCTTCGCCGAACACGTGTTCGCCGGCAGCGTAGCTCCGCTCGACAATCCGCGAGCCTAAGAATGTGTGCTGCTGGTCGTCGAACGCACTGAACAAAGGGGCTTTGCGAAGGGTTGCAATGGCATCGGTCCTGGTCGGAGGCATGGCGATTCATTGTACTGCCAGGGCCAGCATCACGAAAAAAGGCGGGCCGCGAAGCCCGCCAGCAACACACCGTTATGAAACTAAGAGGCGTATGAGGCTGTGTTACCGATGCAGGAAGAAAGTCGAGGTCAGCAGGACTCCGAAGGTGATGCCGTGCAACAGTTCGGTCACGCCGAGCCATTGGAGGTCCAGCGAACTGTCCTCGTCAACCAGCCAGAACAATCCACGGAAGACAACCGGGATGAACGCGAGGGCTGCCGCTGGAGGCAGAAGTCCGAATCTTGAAGCGGCGGCCACGACCAGCAGCATGACGAGTTGTCCGATCATGAAGCCGCGGGTTGCCGCGAACCTGTTCCTGGGGCCGGCAATGCGCGAGTTGCGCAACCGTGCCTGCACGTAGTGGATCTGGTTCCCGGCGAAAAGCCAGCAGGCCAGCCAGACGGCAAATGCCTTGGCGTCAACCTCGCCCGTCACGGCGCAGTAAGCGCCGGCAGCCGTTGCCGAAAGACCCAGCGAGCCGACGATCTGCGACATCATGCGCATGTGACGTCCCAGAAGCTTGAGCCCGGCCTGGGCCGCGAACGCGGTTCCCGCCACGCAGCCGATCAGCAGAAACGCGGACGCATTGCCGTTCCACATCAGCGCCGCGAGAGAGGCCAACGCCACGGGCAGGATGCCCGCGATAGCCCGCAGCACGAGACGCCGTTCCTCGCGGGTGTTGGCCCTCATGGCGCCCATGCCGAAGTAGCTCTCGACAGGAGTTCTGAGCCAGAAGAGCGAAAGCGTGGCGATGAGGAACAACACCAGGTTCTTGAGCCCGTGGCCGAACGGGATGCCGATGCACGCTCCCGTGACAAGTGGAATGAGCAGCAAGCCCCAGGCTCCGTGCTCGCGGGGAACCACCAGGGCGCGATTGCGCACACTTTGCTGCGTGCGAATGCTGGAAGCCATATCCGCCATTGCCACTCCTGTCCGAGTTGTCGACTTGCCGTTTCGATCCGTGCGAACCACCCCTGATCCGCCCGGGAAGGGTGGAGGGCCGCAGCGCGCCGAAGCGCCTGGAGGTGCGGCCCTCCCTTACAACCTACGCTTTCACCTGCATCGTCTTGGGCTGGTACACGCAGAAGGGCTCTTCCGCCATATAGTTGCCGGTCGCGGCGAACGCACGCGCGCGGCAGCCCATGCAGACGTTGCGGAACTCGCAGCAACCGCACTTGCCTTCCAGCTTGCCGTTGTCACGCAGCGTGTCGAACACCTGCGAGTCGTTCCAGATCTCGGCGAAGCTCTGCTTGCGCAGGTCGCCCGCGAGCGCCGGCAGATACCCGCAAGGGTAGATTTCGCCTTCGTGCGAGATGAAGCACACGCCGGTGCCGGCCAGGCAGCCCTTCGTCACGGCGCTCATCGAGCTCGGATCGCCCGGGTGACCGCCGGGATGACCACCGGGGTGCCCTCCGGGGTGCCCCATGTGGCCCGCGGCCTTCGGCGCTCCGGGAGCGAACGAGATCCCGGTCGAACCCGGCATCGTCATCTCCACAGGACCGATCGCCTTCGAGTCGGCCGCGGCCGGTGCGGCAGCCTGGGCTCCGTAACCGGCAGCCTTGCGTTCGGCGGCCCGGCGCTGACGCGCCACGCGGAAGTAGTGCGGTGCGCAGGTCGCCTTCAATTCGATATCGCCTTCGAGCGACTGATCGTAGAACCAGTTCAGGATGCGCTCGTACTCTTCCGGCGGAACCATCTGCTCTTCGGCGATATCCACACCGCAGCCCACGGGCACGAGCAGGAAGGTGTGCAGCGCATCGGCGCCGAGTCCGCGCACCATGTCGAGCACCTTGGGCAGCTCGACCGCGTTGTGACGCGCAATCGTCATGTTGATCTGCACGGGCAGACCGGCTTCCTTCAGGTTGCGGAAGCCGTAAATTGCTGCGTCGAACGCCCCGGGGATGCCGCGGAACGTGTCATGCGTGTCGGCGTTGGCTCCGTCGAGCGAGATGCTGACGCGCCGGATGCCCACGTCCGCGATCTTCTTCGCGAGTTCCTTCGTCACCAGCGTTCCGTTGGTGGCCAATGCGACGCGCAGCCCGCGGTTGTTCGCGTGGCTCGCCAGTTGGAAGATGTCAGGACGGTACAGCGGCTCGCCGCCGCTGAGCACCAGGATGGGGCTCGCGAAATCGGCGATCTGGTCGATGATTTCGATGGCCTTCGAGGTCGGCAGGTCCGTCGGCGATGCCAGTTCCGTCGCGGTGGCGCGGCAGTGAACGCAGCGCAGGTTACAGCCCTTCGTTACTTCCCAGAAAACCAGCCGCGGCGTGAACTCAGGATTGGACGGCTTGGCACTAGACGGGTTCATCAGGTCTCCTCTTGCAGGCGGCTGACAGGTGTTAACTGATTTACCGACCGTGAACTCAAGATACGGACTGCACGACCAAACGAGCCGTGACTCGAATCACGGTGACTTGTGACGAATATCACTCAGTTAAGTTCCATTTCCTCAGCAACTTGCGAGTGGCGACCGGACGGTTCGACCCCCGTCGGGAACGAAAAATCACGCAAAAGGAAACCCCGGCCGAAACCGGGGTTGGAAACGCGCGGCCGCGGCGTCTACTGCGGACCGCCGGTGTGGCAATCGGTACAGTTGACGGCCGAGAGATCGCCGATCTCCACCGGGTGCTTGAACAGGGCGTTGGTGTCGCCGCCGAGGACTTTCACGCCTCCCTCTTCCTGGCCCAGCATCGAGTGACAGACGTTGCAGTCTTTCGTGATCACCTTGCCGTCCTTGCTCTTGTGGTTGCCGTCGTGGCAGCGGAAGCAACCAGGTGAGTTGAAGTGACCGATGTTGTCGGCGTGCGTGCGCCAGTCCACCTTCATCTCCGGGAAGCGCGTGCGCTGGAAGATCGCCTTCAACTCGGTGACCATCGCCTGGATCTGCTGCTGCCTGGAGCTGGCAATGTCCGGGTAAGTCTCCTTGTAGTAGGCGGGTATCTTTGTCTCGATCGCCTGCAGGGCCTCGCTCGTGCTCGCGTAGTCGGCGGCGAGCACGGTTACGGCCTGTTGCTTGGCGTAGGGCAGCGAATTGTCGATGCGGTGAGCGGTCATCGATTGATCGACTGCCTTGTCGGGAGCCATGTAGATGTGCGTCGGGCGGTTGTGGCAATCGACGCAATCCATGCTGCGCTGCTGCATGCCCTTGATCTGCGCCTCGCCGGCGCCTTCAGCCCAGTACTCGGTCTCGGCGCCGTTCGAGTTCTTGATTTTCACGTATGGGATGTTCTGGCGCTTCGGATCGGACGCGTACGTGATGGTGTTGCCGATGTTCATGTGCCAGTGAATGCCGGTCGCCACGCCCTGGTTCGGATCGCCCCCGCCGGTCTTGATGAGCATCTGGAGCTGTCGCGGCGTGTTCTTCTCGTCGTAGCCGAAGTGGTTGATCACCTTCAGCTGCGCGCCCCAGAACTTCTTGGGCCAGTGGCACTGCTCGCAGGTTTCCGGTGCGGGACGCAGGTTTGCCACGGGCGTCTCGATTGGGCGGGGGAACGTCCCCAGCGCCGTCTTGAACACCTGGCGCGCGCCGCTCAGCTTCGAGCGGACGTACCATCCCGCGCCTTCGCCCACATGGCAGTCCACGCAGCCGACTCTGGCGTGCGGAGAGGCCTGGTGAGCGGTGAACTCCGGGTGCATCACCGAGTGACAGAGCTGCCCGCAGAACTCCGTCGAATCCGAGTACTCGTAAGCGCGATAGCTGCCGATGGCGCTGAGGAGCACAAACAGAACCACGAACGACATGAAGAACGCGACTGTGCTGCGCTGGGCGGGATTGTTCAGGTCGAGACGGGGGAAACGGGGTACCGAGGGGTCGCCGCTGCGAAGCCGGTTGCGCGTGCGCCAGATCCCGAGCGGAACCAGCAGGAGTCCCGCGATCAGGATGGCCGGCATGATCACGTAGGCGAATATGCCGATGTAGGGGTTCGGATGCGCGGAAATGATGTCCATCGCAAACAGGAGGATGATGTTGATGAAAGCTACGGCCGCCAGCGCAAGACCGGCCAGACTGATCCAGTTGCGCAACAGCGATCGCAGACGCAGGTCCTCGCCGCCCGGCGGAACCGCGGGTGGGACCTCTCCCGTGTGACTCATCTGTTCTCCTTCAAACAGTTGTAGCTGACATGGAACTTCTAGAGCCTGCGGCCGCGCCCCCTTTGCGCATGCCGCACGATGAGAAACAAACGTACTCTATTTACAGCGAAAAAGCAGCAGATCGTTTGGCGACCTGCTGCTTCTCCGTTACTTCATCACTGCTTGACTCACTTTAGTGCTTGCCTGCGTGCTCGTGTTCTTCCGAGGCTGCAAACTTGCTCAGAGTCTCGGAATCGAGCCCGTGCTCTTCACGGTAGTGCTCCACCGACATCTTGCCGTCCAGCCACGCCCAGTTCACCGGGTAAGTGTCCGGATCGAAGATCACCATGTAGAAGTGCCACACGATGATCGCCAGCGTCGCAAGGATCGCTTCGTAGAAGTGGATGGCGATTGCGACATCGATGGTCCAGCCGGGCAGCGTGCTGCCGACGATGACCTTGGCCCAGATCATCACGCCGGTGACGGCCATGACGATCGTGCCCCAGACCAGCGCCCAGTACTCCATCTTCTCCGCGTAGTTGAAGCGCTTGAACTGCGGCTTCACCGTGCTGAATCCGAGGTAGTACTTGAAGACCTGGACCACGTCCGTCGCGTCCTTCAGTTCCGGCAGCATATCCCAGAACATCTGGCGGCCTTCCTTCTCGAAGGCGAGGTAGTACACGTGGTAGAGGCTCGCGACGATCATCAGCGCGCCGGCGACGCGGTGCAGCCAGCTGCGGATCAGTTCGTTGATGAACATGGTCGCCAGCCAGGACTGCGGATACTTCAGCGCGAATCCGGTGAACACCAGCAGGAAGAACGTGACGAACAACATCGCGTGCTGGATGCGCTGCTTCTTCGTCATGCGGACCACCACGCGCGGGCCGGAACCATGATGCGCATGGCCCGTGCGGCGGTCGGCCAGCTTCTTCCGCAGGATGATCAGGTTGTGCAGCAGCATGAAGCCGATCGTGCCGAAGATGGTGAGGATGTAGAACGTCTTGACCCATCCGACAATCTTCGAGCCGATATCGGCCGCGAGCGGCTGCTCGTGGATCCTGGCTGCCGCGAACTTCTCGTTCGCGCCCGAGTGGCACTGCGCGCACGTCTGTACGAGGTTCGCGCCGTTGATCGTGGACTTCGGATCGCTGGCCGGCAGGATGTTGTGGACGCCGTGGCAGCTCGAGCACGTCGCCGAGCTTTCGGAACCCACCTGCTTGGCCATGCCGTGGTAGTTGGCGAGGTACGACGACACGCGGTCGCCGTCCATGCCGAACTCACGGTTCATCTTCGAGCTGCCGTGGCACTGCGCACAGGCTTCGGTCGCGACGTTGTTGGCGAACACGGGCGACTTCGGATCCGTGTGGCTCTTGATTGCGTGAATGCCATGGCAGTCGGTGCAGCTGGCGGACTGGAGATCGCCCTTCGCAAGGCGCTGCCCGTGGATGCTGGCCTGGAAAACCTTGGTCTCGGCGTCGTGGCACTTCGCACACACGTTGGCAACAGCCTGCTTTGAAATAGATGATTGCGAATCGCTGGCTTTGCGGATGTCGTGTGAGCTGTGGCAATCGCTGCAAACCGCGGCCTTGGCGTTTCCGCCGGCAGCAAGCTTCCCGTGCACGCTCTCCTGGTAGGCCATGACCGGCGCGGTGCTTACGCCCGCTCCCTGCATGACGAACTTCTGGCTGTGGCACGAGGCACAGGTCTTGGGAATGTTGGCGCGGGAAACGGGAGACTTCGCGTCCGAAGCCGGAAGGACTTCGTGGATGTTGCCGTGGCAATCGGCGCAGCGGGCGGCCTTGGCGTTGCCGCCGGCGATCGCTTTCGCGTGCAGACTGCCGTCGTACTTCGCCTGCGCATCGCTGTGACAGTCCGTGCAGCTCGGCTTTGCAAGGTTGGAGTCGTGCGGAACCGAAGTTATGTCCTTGTGGCAATCGGTGCACTTGAACATCTGCCCGTGAATGGAGTTCGTGAATGCATCCTCCCTCACCTGCAGACTGACCTGCTTGCCATCGACTTCCTTCGTCAGCGACGCATCACTGTGACAGGCCAGACAGTCCGCGTTCGCCAACTGCGGCTGTTGCGCCGCCGCGTTCTTCGGCGGCTCGGCCACGGAGAACCCGGCCAGCAATAGCACGGCCAGGCAAAGTATCCAATATGTATGCCTACGAAACATTCACTCACCTCGGCTGCGAGCACCCGAAACCCGGCAACTCTCGCCGCCGGGTTCGCAGGTGCAATGCCGTGCAGGACTGCTGGAATTACTTCTTCAACGACTTCATGAACTCGGAGACGGCCTTGATCTCTTCCGCGCTCAGCTTGCTTTCGTACGCCGGCATCTTCGGAGCCTTGCCCTTGGCGGTGATCTCGATGGTCTGCTCGACCGTCAGCGTGGCGAGGTTCGGAGCGGCCTTGCTTCCGTCGGGAGCGTGGCACATCTGGCACTTCGCCTTATAAAGAGCTGCGCCGTCAGCGGCGAACGCCGGGAGAGCCATTGCGAGGATTGCGGTAGCGATGATGGTTTTCTTCATTACAAATCCCTTCCCTTTACAAATTGGTCGATCGCTGCCCGGAGTTGTCGTTGCTTTGTACGCGTACTTCGGGACATCTTGGTTTTCTCATCTACACCGAACTCCCAGCAGTGAGTGTTCTCACGGGTGGATGTGACAGAAGTCACACTCACTCCGGCTTTTCTGCGACTTTTCAGCGATTTACCGGCACTTAGACACAACTGCGAGTGGCGCAGGTCACTACGGTCAGGCAATCGGGGACGGGCGGCGGGCAATAAAAATCCGGGGCGGCGAACCGCCCCGGAGCTTGTGCGAGATAAATTGTAGCCCTGCATCAGAACGCGTACTTCAAGGAGAGCGTGCCCACGTTGGCATGGAAGTCACGCGGGGTTACGAATCCAAGATTGCTGCTCTTCTCGTTGTAGCCGTAATAGTTGTACGCGCCCTTGAACGACACCGTGCGGGTCAACTCAATCTCAACCGAGCCCGACGGGCGGTGCCAGTTGATAGCGAGCGGTCCCTGGCCGGCGCCCGGGTTCGGACCGTTGACGAAAGCCACGAAGGGTCCGGGAGCCGGGTTGTTGCCGACGATGATCACGTTGTTGTTCGCATCCACCGGCACCCGGAACGGCGCCAGCGTATCGGCGCGCAGCCAGGTGTTGTTCCCGGAGTCGCTGGTGATGTCGTAACCGACGTTGAACGTAACCCGCTTGATGGGCGTCAATCGCAGGTTGGCGAACACGTCGTGGGTGCTCTGCTGGTACAGCAGCACCGCTGGAATTGCGCCGTTCGAGCCGCCCACGCAGCGCAGGGTCAGCGCGCCGCCTTCAGGAATGAATGACGTTGCGTTGCCGCTCATCGGCAGGCAGGCGCTCGAATTGGAATAGACGTCGCTGTAGCTCCATCCCAGGTCGAGACCGGCCCACTTGCTCGGGGTCACGTTGAACGTCAGGCTGTACGCGCGGAAGTGGTCCTTGTGAGGAACCGCCGTCGTGCCCTCCCGGAAGCCAGGTGCGCGGTTGTTGTTGCGGTTTTCGATGAGGTTGATCGAACCGGAGATCGAGCCCCAATTCGCCACGCGATACCCGCTGCGGAGCTTGAACCGCTGCTGGTTGCGGGGCGAGATCGGCGTGAACGTTCCGGTTGCGCTCATCCACTCGAGATCGGCGTTGATGCGCCAATCGTTGACCGGACGAGCCGTGATGCCGAACAGCAACGCGTGTTCCGTTACGTCTTCCTGGAAACGCGCGTCATTTGCGAACTGCACAGTGTTGGTGTTGCCGCCCGTGAAGGTCGCGGTGCAGGACTCGGCGTCGGCGGGGCAGGCGCCGCGCGGCGCACCGTTGGTGCTGTAGTACGTCAGCGTGCCGCTGGTCAGGTCCTTGAAGTTCAGGGTGCGGTTCGCCCACTTGTAGCCCACGTGCGTGCCGAAATGCCGATTCGGCTCCCACGCCAGCTTCGTCGTGTTCGAAATCGTCTCGTCACCCAGGAAGCGAACGATGTTCTCCTGCGCGCGGTCCGCGGGGCTGCTGGCCGAGTAGGCCGGAAGGCCCGCGGCCACGGGCAGGTTCGGCAGGCAGACGGAGCCGGCCGGAGCACCCGGGGTTGCGCCCGGAGGGCTCGTCACACCCAGAAGAGGATTGCTGACGATGCAGGCCGTATCGGACTGCTGGAAGTAGCCCGGGATGCGGTAGTGAATCCAGCGAACCTCGTCGGTGATGCTCCACTGGTCGTTGATGTGGTACGTCACGCCGAGGTCAGCCGAGCTGGCGATACGCTCCACCGTGATCGGGCCGCTGAACGAGAAACCATTCTCAGCCGTACGCGAAACGTAGGTGCGCGCCAGTTCGTTGTAATCCGAGGTGCTCTCGGCCCAGCTGTAGGTAGCCGAACCGGTGATGTCCAGTTTCTGCCAGTACTTGCTGGAGAACGAGAGCTGCGACGTGGGGATATCGGTGACCGTCGGGCTCGTGCGGCTGTAGCCGGCATACACCTGGCAGTTCGGCTTCACGACCGTGCCGTTCACGATTGGCCCGCCGACGACGTTCGAACAGGGCTGGCCATAGTACGTGTTGTAGATGGCGCCGAGATCTACGGGCAGGCCGTTGCTCGTGTACTGTCCCACGTTGACGTCCGACCAGTTGGTGTTCACCTTGTTGTGAACGAAGAACTGGTCGAAGCTGAAGCTCGTGCGGGGCAGCACGCGGATGTCGATACCCACCTGGTACTGATCCTGGCGGTTTGCGAAATCCTGGAACACCTGGATGTCCGTACCCTCGTGGAAGGTGGAGAACGAGGGTCCCTGGTGATCGTTGCGCGAGTACCCGAGGCGCACGCGCACCGGAGACTGCGGAGCGAGCGTCAGGTTGAAATCGCCCATGCGGCGACGGGTGTTGTAGAGGTGTGGCGAGTCGTTGAACACGACGCGTCCGCCCTGGGCGGCCGGCGTGTTGTAGGGGTTCGCCAGGTAGCTGTCGTTGAAGTAGTTCACGTCCCGGCGGAAGCTGGCCGTGAAGTTGTACAAGCGGTTCTTCGAGATGCGCAGGCGGCTGAAGTTCTGCGGGTCGCCGCCGTAACCCGCGTTGGAGAAGTACAGGTCGTCGAACACCAGGCTCTCGCGCGTCAGCGAGCGCATGCTCAGCGTGTAATCCAGCAGGCGCGCGCCGCTCTCGAGATTCACGAACGTGTTGTACATCCCGGTGTTGCCGAAGGTGTCGGCAATGCGGCCGCCGACTTCCAGCGACTGCTCGGTGATGTACCCGCCGATTACCTTGCCCTTCTCCGGTTCCTGGGCCACGGAGAACGCCGCCAGGCTGAGGACGAGCGTTGCTGCCGCGACAAGTTTGCGAACGAAGCTCCTTCTGTCAAGCGAGGAGCCTCGAGGCGAGTGGTTGCTTCTGTTTGCCATCGTTATGCTCCCCTACTTGAAGAATACTTCGCTCACGTTCGAGCCGTGGATCTGCGAGTGGCACAAGGTGCAGGCCTGGCTCTTCGTGTTCTGCGGGTGCGGCCCGGCCGGGATGGCCTGGTGGCACTCGAGGCACATGGAGTTGACGCGCGAACGCGTCAGCAAGCGCGGGTTCGTCGAACCGTGCGGCGTGTGGCACGTGCTGCATCCTTCCACCCGAACCGGCTCGTGTTCGAACACGAACGGACCGCGCTTGTCGGCGTGACACTTGAAGCAGCCGGAGTCCTGGGCCGTTCCCCCGCGCACCTGGCGCGGCAGAGTCGCGCCGTGAACGTTGTGGCAGTCGGAGCAGGTTACGTAGCCTTCCAGCACGCGGTGACGATACGGCTTGTTGAAGTCAGCACGCGTCTCGTTGTGGCAGGAGAAGCAGAGATTGGGAGACTTCTGCACCAGCAGTTTCTGCGCTTCGGCCGGCTGGTGTATCGCGTGGCAGGAAGTGCAGGATACGCCGGCCTTGTTGTGAGCCGAGCGCGTGAAGTTCTGGTGCTCGAGATTCGTGGAATGGCAGGTCAGGCAGTTCCTGGTAATCTCCTCGGCCTTCACGTCCTTGAACGTAAATATCTTGGTCTTGTCGCCGCCATTGGCCACGTGTTCGGAACCCGGCCCGTGACAGGACTCGCAACCTTGCCAGCGTTCGCCCTGGCCCGTCTTCGTGATCGTTGTGAAGTGCGGCGTTGCCTGGACGTTCTTGAACTGGTCCTCGTGACACGCCTTACACTGCTCGTCGGAACCGACGAATTGCGCCGTCGTCCCGTGCGTCTCAGTCTTGGCCTGGTGCGCGGCCTTCGCGTCTTTCGGCTGCCCGGCGAACAACTGCGCGGACATCACCACGACGGCCACAGCGAGGACCCAGACCAGGTACCGCCTGAGAGTTCTTGGATTTGTCATCCTTACTCCTCGACTAGCTGAAAACATTTTTTGAGAACGAATGAGGCTCGGACTACTTGGGACCGAGCCCTGTATCTTAACTGCTTGCGAATTGTCGTTGAGTTTGAATCCGGAACCTGTGATCCTTATCACAAAATAGTTACCTATGTTTCACCTTAGGCACAATTTCCAAAATGGCCCTTTCGAGCCGTTTTCGGCCGATCATTGGGGATTAGGGTCCGGGACGGGAGCTGGTGTTTACAAACTCGAAAGCCCCCTTTACGGGGGCTTGTTGGTCAGGAGGCGACCCGCTGTCGCACGATTCTCGGCCTTCGGCTCCGCGTCATGCCAATCGAGCGGACGCGCTCGTAGGCCCCATGCAGATCCTGGCTGAGCATCTGGACAACCATCATGCAGGCTTCGCGATGGTCGCGAAGGAACTTCAAGAGCTCCTTGCGCCGGATGAAGACGACCTGCGAGGTGTCCAACAGCTCGACCGTGACTTCATACGGCGTGCCGGACAGCGTAGCTCCCAAACCCAGGACTTCGCCGGGCCCGGCGATACGCAGCATCAGGCGCTTGCCGGTTTCCGAACAGATCGTGAGCTTGGCACGGCCGTCACATAGCACGTAAATGCCTCGCGCCGGACGGCCTTCGGAGATCAGGGGCGTGCCCTTCTGGTAAGTTGCCTGCGACTTGATCTCGTCAAAGGCCTGCAACGATTCCGCCGGCATGTCGCAGAACATGCGGTCAGGACGAAAGGTGCAGTGGAAGCAGCTCGACTGAATAACGCTCTCCATGACACGTTGGTTTACCGTGGAACCGTGCCGGAATCTGTGATTCGAGTCACGGTTTGCCGTGAGTGATGCACATCCCCGGCAGCAAAAAGCTGACGAAAACCACGACCGTAGCCGCATTCGACGGAAATGCAATGGGGGGAGTTCCATCGCGAGAAGGGGAACTCGCGTTGGAACTCCCGGGACTGCTTCTAGGAGGTTGCGATCGCTTTCAGGGCCGCTTTGTTACGAATGACCAGCGTGGAACCCTTCGCCTGGACGATCTGCTTCTTCTTCAACTCGGCGAACAGGCGCGTGACCGTTTCGCGAGACGTGCCGATCATCTGCGCGATCTCTTCGTGCGTGAGCGCGAGCTTGATCCGCGGCTCGGTCTTGGCGTTCTCGCCGTTCTTGGTGGTCCACTCCAGCAGAAGCTTCGCCAGCTTCTCGGCCGCCGAGTGCGACAGCCCGAGCGAACGGATCTCGCGGCACGCCGCGTTGTACTTGTCGCTGAGCTGTTCGGCGACGCGAAGGCAGGCCTCGGCGTGATCACGCAGGAAGCGCAGGAAATCTTCACGTTTCACGAAGTTGATCTGGCAAGGATCGATGGTTTCGGCCGTCAGCTCGTACGGCTTGCCCGAGACGGTTGCGCTCAAGCCAAGCACTTCGCCCGCTTCCGCAATCTTCAGGATCAGCGTCTTCCCGTCGGTGGAACAGATCGAGAGCTTCACGCGGCCTTTGCACAGCACGAAGATCCCGCGGGGAGCCTGGCCTTCGACGAACAGCACCGCGCCCTTCGGATATGCCGTTGCGTACTTGACCTGCTCAAAGGACTGCAAGGCTGAGTTCGGCAGATCACAGAAGATGTGATCCGCGCGCATCTTGCAGCCGAGGCAACTTTCAATGATGTCTAATCCGTATGGTGACAGCACAACAACCCCCTTAGGCAATCCCCGCAAATGGGAAGTCATGCTGCGCGGGACTGCTCTTGCGCTTCGCCGTTCGCCTGCGGGCGCAAACATCGATCGAGCTTCGATGTTGTGCTCCACGGCACGACGAACTGTGACCCCAGGGCCGCTCTCAGCAGGCTTTGGGACAACGGGGTTGCCGGACATCCGCACTCCGGCCTACCTATGACTAGCCCTAGTTTCTATGGTTTACGGCAGGCACGAACGTGTGCCAAGTGCAGAAATCACATCCGCTTGTGACGAACGCACATTCGCCCTCACGTTTCGGGCGAACCTTGAGCGTGTGATCCACGAACGGAGTCCGTGAGACACGGCCAGGCCCCGAAATGCGCACGAATCCATGTCCGATCACCGCCGCACGGCCGTGGAGCCTCCCTCCCGAGTGCCCCGGCGTCTAAGCTCGCATGTGGAAGTCGGCTGGGAAGATCGCAATGGCGACTGCCGTATTCGCCGTGTTCCATAGCGCCGTTGCCAGCCGCGCTGCGAAGCAGGCAGCCAGTCGCCTTCTGGGCGAGCGTCGCCGCAATGCGTTCTACAGGCCTTTCTATATCGCGCAATCGCTGGCCGCGTTTGCGGCCCTCGGGCTGTACGCCCGCTCGCTGCCGGACCGCACGCTCTACCACGTCCGCGGGCGCGCCGCGCTGCCGATGCGGGCAGGCCAGCTCGCGGCCCTCGCGTACGCCGTGCACGCGGCAAGGCAGGTAGGTCTGCGCCGCATGTTGGGCGTCAACGGCCTCACTTCGTACTTGTCGGGCGGGCAACAGGTCCTTCCGGAACCCGAGTCGCAGGGGCCTGCCATTGCCGAGGATGGCGAGATGAGGGTGACAGGCGCGTTCCGTTTCAGCCGGCATCCGCTGAACTTCGCGCCCTTGCCGATATTCCTGCTCAACCCGAAAATGACCGTGCAGCTTGCGGCATTCCTCGGCGTCAGCTCCGTGTATTTCGTCCTCGGTTCGATGCACGAGGAGCATCGTCTTCGCATGGCGTACGGCGAAAGCTACGACCGCTACATCCGCAGCGGAGTTCCCTTTTATCTGCCGCGCGCCACTCCGGGCCCACAACACGCCGTGCGGGTGGACCCCGCTCGTCACGGAGCCGACAGCATCGAAGCCGCGTGACCATCGCAAAGCAGAGCGCCCCTTGCGCATCGCGGCGGAGCTGATGCGGGAATCGCAGGAGCACGCGCCCTATACGTACCGCAGCCACGAGTCTTTGCGACGCACCTTCAGCCGCTCGTACCACGCGCAAGGCCAGTACAGCAGCACGATGCACGCGATCCAGACGGCGTAAACCACCGGCAACCCGTGTCCGTAGCCCGGCGGAAGCCCGAAGAAGAATCCGCCCTGGAGCAGGAACTTATAGGGCTGTCCGGATACCACGGCGAGCAGCACGGCCACGATGTGCACGACGAAGATGTGCAGGATGTAGAAGAACATCGGCACTCGGCCGAAGACGATGATCGCTTTTCCAAGTCTCCCGGCGGCCGATCTGAAGGTAAACCGGTCGAACCACGCCAGCGCCATCAGAGACGGACCGAGCGTCATCAGCAGGAACTGGAGCGATGGCGGATACTTGTTGACGTTCAGGAAGGCCACGACGCTCATGACGGCATCCGCCTGCGGAACGAACGGCCCGGCGGTGTACGGCAGCAGTACGGCCTCTGCCGGCGGCTGTCCGTAGATGCCCGTTGCCCGTAGAACGAAGAACAGCAATGTCATCCCGCCGCCGATCCACAACAGCATGCGCCTGCGGTCCGGGCGCTTCAGCACTGCGCCGAGCGCATAGCCGGCGGCCATCACTCCGAACCACGGGATGAGGGAGTAGAGACCGAGCGTGAATACGTCCGGCTTGCGAATCCAGATCACTCCCGGCTGGTGCAGCAGTGTCCACAGCGGCGCGAGGGCTCCGAAGGCAGCACGGTCGATGTGGTCTAGAGCATGATGCCCGACGCACACTGCGATCCCGATAATCCCGACCCAGTGCGAGGGCAGCCACACGACGGCCGCAAGCACGGCCATGGACCAGCCCAGCGCCCACACCACGCCCGCTATGGGTGTCGGCATGAAGGTCCATCCAAAGTCGATGATCGTGATTTCCAGCAGCACGAGCCAGAGGCCGCGCTTCAGAAGGAAGCCCGAGACCGCGGAAGTCGGCTTCCCCCTCAACGCGCTCAGGTACGCGCCCGTCCCGGCTAGAAGGAAAAACGCCGGCGCGCAGAAGTGCGTGATCCAGCGCGTGAAGAACAAGGCCGGCCAGGTCAGGGCGAGGTCCTCGGGGGTGAACCGGACGTTCGTAACGAAATCGCGAACGTGGTCCAACGCCATGATGACCATGACGAGACCGCGAAGAAGATCGACCGATTGCAATCTTTCGGCCTGCGGAGCATGCAAATCACGCTCCGCCAACCCGCCGGCGCCGAGTCGCGGTGAAGTCGCCATCCGCTACCCCCATCATCCAACCCGGTAGTCCGGCACACACTATCACGGCCGTAGCGCGGTTTCAGCCATCCAGTTCGGCTTTGTAGATCGTGTATTGCGGCGTCTCCGCGCAGGGGCGCAGATACGCGAACTCTTCCACCACGTGCTTCTCGAAGGGCGCGTTGTACACGAACCACGTGGGCCGGGGGTGCGCCCGCAGGCTCGTTTGCAGGTTCTCCAGGACGATTCTCATCACGTAGTCCGGGAAGGGATTGAACAGGTAGAGCAGCAACGGAGTGTCGGGAAACTGGAAGTCCCGGCCATCCATGCAGACCGAGCGGATGTTTTGGCACTGCCGTCCGTCCTGCTCCATGCAGTAGATATTCTGCTCGGCTATCGCGTGCAGTTCGGCCTGGACCTCCACACCGATCACTTCCGCGAACGGGTACATGGCCGCCATCAGCAGCGCGCGTCCTTTACCCGAACCCAGGTCGATAAACGTGAAATCCGTGAAATCCACGGTCGCGAGGTGTTGCATGATCTCCGTGAATTCGTCCGGTACGGTGGGCTGGTAGAGCCGTTCGGTGAATATCTCGCGCAGGCGGACACGCAGCGGAAGGCGGGCCCACGTGGTATCGACGCCATAGTCGCAGTCGTAATCGATGTCGCCGAACCGGCTGCGCCGGCGGTCGGGCATGCTGTCGCGCGCCAGCAGCCAGAATTGTTCGCCGAGGTATCGCGCCGACTCCCACACGCCCCGCGAGCGGAAGGAATCACGGGCCCATCGCCAAGCCGCGCCGCCTAAGGAAACTGGAGTCTCTCGTTTCGCCACTCCGTCCATTATGCAGGACGCGAGACCGCGGCGCGCTCGAGTCCGCCTGCACCGTTGATAGCGCCTCGTCCGCCAGTCGCCCACACACCGTCGCCCGGGGACACGGACGAACGGTACCGGGACCGGCATCACTGCCGGCGGTCCGCTTGTGGCAAAGTAGAAGTACGCACGCCGGCCCGGGGCGGGCATCAACCGGGATCCACTCATGAGTCAATCTTCCGCTTCTACCGCCCGAGTCGCGTTTCAATATCGCAACTTCCGCCTGTACCAGGCGGCGCGC
>DASPLH010000251.1:0-2760 GCA_035627675.1 Clostridia bacterium | reverse complement strand
GCCACGTTCTCGCGGCAGATCGACGCCTTCTCCGAAGCTATCGAGCAACAGACGCCGTTCGCCGTTCCCGGCGCCGAGGGACTCGCCAACCAGCGTGTCGTGGACGCAGCTTACGAAAGCATCCGCAGTGGCACGCGCCAGAAACTTGGCTAGCGAGTCTTCGTCGCGCTCACGGCCTTCCATGCCGCCTTGAGCAGTTCCGGCAGCTCCCGATCCCAGTACTCCCACGTGTGCGCGCCCGCGTACTCGTGATACTCGTAGCGGAGACCTTGAGCAGCCAGCGCGCGAATCAGCTTCCGATTCGACTCAACCAGCGGGTCCTGGCTGCCGCAGTCTATATAAAAGTAGGGAACGCGGTTCGGTTCCGCCGTCGCAGAGAGACGGTAAACGTCGTTTTCGGCTCGCGTCGTGCTGTCGGCAGGGCCGTATGCCTCGATCACGCTCTCCAGCAGTTGCGGCATGTCGTGCTCGACGCGAGTCGGGCCATCGAACGCTCCGCTGATGCTGCCGGCCATCGCAAACGTGCCGGGATACTTGAGCGCCAGCAACACAGACCCGTATCCCCCCATCGAGAGTCCTGCGATGGCTCTCCGGTGCGGAGCGGCAATCGTGCGCCAGTTGCGGTCCACGTCATCTACCAGATCGTTGGCTACGTAATCCTGTACGCGATTCCGGGGCGCGGTCGCCGAGTTCACATACCAGGAGTTTCCCGCGTCGGGCGTGACGATAATCATGTCGAACTGCTCGGCGTACTTCACCAGGTTCGTCAGCCGAACCCAGTTCGTGTAGTCGCCGTTCCAGCCGTGCAGGAGATACAGCACGGGGTAGCGCTTCTGCGAGCTTTCGTAACCGACCGGCAGCACGACGTTGTACTTCACCGTGCGCTGCAATGCGGCACTCGCAAACGAACGTTCCTGCACGACAACGCGCGAGCGATGGAGAGCCTGCTTCGAGGTCGCGCGCTTCGGGGATAGCTGCGCAGCGCAAACCGGCACCATGGCCATACTCAGGGCCATGATGCCGATCCATACACCAAACCTTCTTGCGGTCGTCTTCATTGCGATTGGATCAAGCGCCAAACCGAACGCTAGCCTTAATGGTTGCGCATTCCGTGCCCGCCGCCTCGCCCCAGGGACGAATGGTGTATGCACCCACGGCCGCAGGAACGATGAACGTCTCGGCGTAGTGGACCACGAAGGGCTCGAACGCCCCCGTCGGGCTCTCCACCACCGCCTCATGTCCTTCCACCAGGTTCAGCACATTCACGCCACCGTTCGTATTGTGCGGCACGGTCCCGGTGAACCAGTGCCTGCGCGTCTCGATGAACTCGCGCTCATGCAGGCCCGTTCGTTCCTCGCGCCACCCCGGGCCTTCCGCCACCGGCTCGATGCAGTTCACAAGATTGTCGCGGACCCAACCGGTTGTGCGGTCCCACTGGATGTTGTTGATGCCGTGCTCCAGGTGGATCGGACGCGGGCGTCCGTCGAGGCCCAGCCGTCCCCAGTCCCACATCTTGAACGTGAAGATGTAGGGAGTGGCGCTGATCTCGAGCACCATGCTGTTCTTGCCGGAACAATGCGGCGTACCGGCGGGGATGAGGAAGTGATCGTGCTTCCGCGCCTGGAACTTGTTCACATACTTCTCGGCGTCGAACAGCGCCGCGCCTGTCTCGGCGACGCGCAGGTCGTGAATCATCGACTCGCGGTCCACGCCTTCCTTCACGCCGAGGTAAACGCAGCCGCCTCCTTTGGCGTCCAGCAGGTAGTAGCTTTCGTCCTGCGTGTACGCCATCCCGAACTTTTCCTGGATGTATTCCGTCAGCGGATGCACCTGGAACGAAAGGTTCCCGCCATCCATCGTGTCGAGGAAGTCGAAGCGGATCGGGAACTCCGTGCCGAAGCGTCCGTGAACCGCGTCGCCCAGCAGTTCGCGCGGATGCTCGAACACCAGGTTGATCGACGGAATCTCCACCGCAACATCGCCGAAGCCGAGCAGCAGGCTGTTCTCTTCCGGTACGCAATCGAAGCACCACGCGTAGTTCGGCGCCTCGCGGGGAAGATCGCAGACCTCCTTCATCCACTGTCCGCCCCAGGGGCCGGGATCGAAGAAGGGAACCACGCGGAACGGCCTGCGCGCCGCCTTCTTCAGGCCCGCCAACATGTCGCTGCCGGCGATCATCTTCGGCGTGGCGCGGTCGTTGGTGTCCAGCAAGAAGTCAGCCCGCGGCAGCACGCGCTTCTTCAGCCGGTCGGCGGCACGCCAGTCGATGAAGAACGCCCGCTTGTACTTGAGCGCAGGGCGCTCGTTGAAGTTCTCCAGCCCGAGATTCGCAATCTCGTTCCTGCGCTGGCGCAGTTGAATCTCCCAGCGCGCCATATCGGCATAGATCAGGACGTCGGCTTCAGGAGCTATGAGCGCCGCGCCGGTGCCGATCACGAGCGTGCGCCCGCTGGCCGTGGATGCTCGTTCCCGCGCAGCTCTCATCCGTGCCGGATCGAAAAACTCCGACACCTCGTAGTTGCTCATGCGCCCGAATACGGGATCGTCCGTGAGTTCGCGCTCGAACCGCGCCACCAGCTCTGAAGACGGCTTGTAAGCCTCTCCCGCGCGTATCACTGCGTCGAACTTCACTCGGGACGCGAGCGCCTGTTCTATCTCGCGCTCCAACGCGCCCGGATAGCATTCGACGCACACCACCGCCTCGCCCGCCGCCTGTTCCGCCACGCGGCTCGCGATGGAGTCCCAGCCCACACTGACCGG
>DASPLH010000250.1:0-7847 GCA_035627675.1 Clostridia bacterium | reverse complement strand
ACTCCGGCCTCTTCTCGAAGACCGCGCCGACCACGTTCCAGTTGACCAGATCGCGCGAATGCAGCAGAGGGAAGATGGGGGCCCACTCCGAAGAGGTAGCAGTGGCCCAGTAATCCTCACCGACGCGAATGATGGACGGATCGGGATAATCGCCGGCCAGCACCGGGTTGCTGTACAGTGCGGCGGCAGGCGCAACCACTTGTGGAGTGGCAGGCGCAGGGCTCTGACCAGAAGCGAACGGCACCAACAACAGCAGGAAGATGACACATGGAACTGCTCGACTGGCACACTTCGTCATTCGCGAATCACTCCTCAAAAGCATTCACTGGCGCCATCGGCAGCTTCACTGACGTAAATCTCCGGTTGGCTGCCGACTGCACGCATGTATTGGCTGGCAATCTTTACGTGGAAATCGGGAACAGCAGACTCATCCAAAATGTTCACGGTGCAACCGCCGAATCCCGCGCCCGTCATGCGCGCACCGTAAACGCCCTGTAGTTGGCTGGCGATGTCGACCAGAATGTCGAGTTCGCTACAACTCACCTCGTAGTCGTCCCGCAGGCTGTAGTGCGACTCGTACATCAGTCGGCCAAATCGCGCGAGGTCGCCGGTCTTTAGCGCCTCGGCAGCCTGAGCCGTGCGTGCGATCTCGCCAACTACGTGCCTGCAACGGCGATACGTGACTTCCGGCAGGCCGGCCTTGTGCGCCTCGAGTTGTTGGGGCGTGACGTCGCGCAACGCGCGGATACCAGGTAACGATTTGCTGAGGTGTGCGACTCCGGCCTCGCAGGCAGCGCGCCGCTCGTTGTACTCGCCGCCACTCACGGCATGCTTCACGCGGGTATCGCAAATGACGACGCGTACACCGGACGGGATAGGCACGTACTCAAATCCCAGGGAGCGGCAATCGAGGAGCACGGCATGACCGGCGCGGCCGTGCGCAGATATGAACTGGTCCATGATGCCGCAGCGCGCGCCTGCATACAGATGCTCAGCCTGCTGGCAGATCAGGGCCACTTCGGCGCGCGGAACCTGTAAGCCGGAGATGCCCATCAGCGCGATGGCTGTCGCAACTTCGATGGCAGCGGACGAACTGAGGCCCGAGCCGACCGGCACCGTGGAATGTACAGCCAGATTCGCGCCGCGAAGCTTGTGACCGCGCGCCTGCATCACTCCGGCCACACCGCGGACGTAATCGCTCCAACTCCCGGTGGGACCGGGCGCGAGGCCGCTTAGTTCCCAATCTTGTGATTCGGCAAACTTGTCGGAGTAGACGCAAAGTTTGCCATCGTCCCGGGGGCCTGCGGCGATCCACGTCGCGAACCCGATGGCGGCGGGCATCACGAAACCATCGTTGTAATCGGTGTGTTCGCCGATAAGGTTCACTCGGCCAGGCGCACGGAATACCCGGGGTGTCCCGCCGTACAGCGACGTGAAACGCTCACGTAGCGACGACACGGGATCTTTGCAGGTTTCAGTGCTCGACACGTTCGGCCTCCGCCTGCGCCTTGCTTGTGCGCAGCCCGAAGACGAGCATCATTGCCCCGAAGGCTAGCAGAACGATGCCCCACCAAAGATTGACGTTGATGCCTAGCGATTTTCCGTAGATCTCGCGCGAACCGATGAGCCCGAAACCGGCGAGAATGAGGCCAAGCACGCTAAACATCAGGCCGATAGGAGTTCGAATATCAAGTCCCATATACAGGCTCCGGTTACCAGAAGATGATGTTGAGGACGACTGCCACTGCGAGCACGATTGCACCGAGTGTCGCTGGACGCATATACCAGGCCAAGTGCTCGTCGCGCGGACGCTCGGTGAGCGAATAAACAAGGCCACGCAATTCGCTGTCAGGACGAGGCCGCGTAAACATGCTGATGATGATGGTGACTACGAAACATGTGGACCAGGCCCAGATGGCCGTCCAGAAGTTCTGCGCCATCTCGCTCGGATAGGAATGAATGCTTCCCAACCATCCACCCTTGATACCAACCGAAGCCCCGATCGGCAGCGTCAGTCCGTGGTGCAGCGCGGCGGCAAGAGTGCCGCTGACCAGGCCGACAAAGGCGCCGTGGCCGGTTGTGCGCTTCCAGAACATGCCCAACAGGAAAGTTGCGAAGAGCGGTGCGTTCACGAACGCGAACACCAACTGAAGCATGTCCATGATGTTGTTGAAGCGCGTTGCGGCATAGGCAGCGAGCACGGAGAGGGCAATCCCGAACACCGTTGCCATGCGCCCCATCCACAGGTAGTGCGCATCGCTTGCGTTCTTGTTTATGTAGGACTGATAAATGTCGTAGGTCCAGACTGTATTGAACGCGGTTACATTCCCAGCCATTCCGGACATGAAACTGGCCAGCAACGCGGTGAGGCCGAGCCCCAGCAGGCCTGTCGGGAAGTAGTGCAGCAGCATCTGCGGAATCGCGAGGTCATAATCCAATACTGGCTTGCCCTGTGCATCCAGCCTGGGCTGGCCGGTTTGCTCATCGAGCTTCGCGGGGATGAGTCCCTTGCCCGCTTGCTGCTCGCCCACTACAGCAGTGCCCGCGACAGCGGCGGTCTGGGTCGGGTTCGGCAACGCGATAGCGATCAGTCCCGGCAGGATTACCAGGAACGGAAACACCATCTTCGGGAAAGCCGCGATTAGCGGAGTGCGGCGCGCTGCGCTCATGTTGTGCGCAGCCATCGCACGCTGGACGACCAGGAAGTCCGTGCACCAGTAGCCAAACGAGAGCACGAACCCCAGGCCCATGATGAGACCGAACGCTTCCACGCCAAGCGGGTTGGTTTGGGCGCTGCCCATGCCGGCCCATGAGTGGGTGTAAGAGCTTGGAAGCTGCGCCTTCAACCCATCCCAGCCGCCGAGGTTCTTGAGTCCGAGATAAACCAGCGGGAGGAACCCGGCGACGATCAGGAAGAACTGGAGCACTTCGTTGTAGATCGCACTAGCCAAGCCGCCGAGGAATATGTACGCAAGCACGATGGCTGCGGACAGAATGATGCTGAAATGGAAGACGGCAGAAGGCGGCAGTCCCATCGCGGCGAATGGGCGATCGAAGATATGCAGGATCTGGATCAGCTTCGCCATCGCGTACATCGAAATGCCGGAGGAAAACACCGTCATCGTGGCGAAGGAGATTGCGTTCAGCGCGCGCGTCTTCTCGTCGAACCGCAGCCGCAGGTACTCCGGCACCGAGCGAGCGCGCGAGCCGTAATAGAACGGCATCATGAACACGCCGACGAACACCATCGCCGGAATAGCGCCGATCCAGTAGAAGTGACTCGTGGCGATTCCGTACTTCGCGCCCGACGCGGCCATGCCGATGACTTCCTGCGCGCCAAGATTCGCCGAGATGAAGGCAAGTCCGCAGATCCACGCGGGGATAGAGCGGCCTGCCAGGAGGAAATCGGTGCTCGTCTTCATGAACCGCTTGAGGGCCACTCCAATGCCCAGCACGAAGGCGAAGTACACCAGCATGATCGTCCAGTCGATCGGCGTAAGGTTCACGATTCAGCCTCTGAACTGCTCAACATTCAAGCGCCGTGTGCACGGCGCTCACTGCGTCTGCGGCGAATCCGACGGTTGGGTCTGCGCTTCGCCTTGCGCCAACTGCTTATCCTGGCTGGCGCTGTTCCAGTCGAACTTCGGTTGGAAGGCCGGGCCGGTCGCGTGCGAGATCAGGCCGTCGAGCAGGTTGCGCGCGTACGGATCCGTGCCGTATGCCGCGAACCGGAACGTGGTGGCCAGCAGCGAGCCCTCGCCCTGCTTCGCCTGTACCGCCAGTGCGGCGTTGTCGTTCAGCCAGCCGTAGAAGATTCCGGCGAGCACGTCGTCATAAGCCGTCGGCGGCACGTTCTGAAGTACGTACTCGGGTGTGATCGCGGCCGCTTCGAATCCCAGGATGCGCCCGAACCCGATCTTCCGGAACGGGGCCGCATCGGTTCGCGCCCAGTTGAAATTCGTCACCCAGTTGCCGTCGAGGTCGCTGCCCTGGCGCATCTTGATCGACACGCCGGCGGACTTCGGCAGCGCTTCCGCGCTGTTCAGCAGCAACAACGCCCGTCCACCGCGGCTCAGATGCTGTTCGACCGCTGCGTCCATCACGGGCGAGATCAGCAGCGTCGCTGGGCCGCCCTTCGCACCGAGGTTGTAGCCCGCCTGGCGCAGCGAAGCCGTCAGCGCCACAAGCGACTTCGACGGATCGTGAACCGCGATGCGCGCCTTGGCAGCCCGCGCGCGCGTCGCCGGGTACACGAAGAACTCGTAACTGTTCTCGCAAAGCACGGACCCGTTCGCGCCGACCACCTGGATCGACACCACTTCCGGCCGCGCAGCACGGACCACGGGCGCGCGCAGCAGGATGTCGTTCAGCTTCGCAACCGCTCCCCGCGCCGGAGGCTGTGCGATCGGGAATTCGCCGGACGCGCCCGACTGCGTCATCCACCGCACGCGCGCTCCCCTCCAGTCCGCGGCCCCGTAGTGCGAAGCGGTGATCTGCAACCGCACGGTTTCGCCGGACACGAAGTTGTATCTCGGCAGGCGGGCCAGCACGACGTCAGGCTGCTGGATCTGCGCCAGGCGCGAGGCGTACACCTTGGGGTTGCGCCACATGTCCATCAGCCCGTTCACTTCCCAGTTGACGTCCGTGAACTCCGTCACGACGTACCCCTGGATCGACCCGTACCGGCGCATGCTCTCGATCTCGTGCTTCAGCGATTTGAACTGGTGCCACTGCGTCGCTTCGGCCAGGTCGTTGTAGGTCGGGAACAGGCTCTCGAACTTGTAGTCGCGGAAGCGGTCGAACACGCCGGCCGGCCGCGTTACCGCCCTTCCGCCAAAGTCGCGTCCGAACCACCATGGCAGGTCCTTCGGCAGCTTTGGCAGCCCCCAGTTGCCGAACTCCGAGACGATGAGCGGCTCCTTGCCGCTACGCTCGGCGTCGCCGTGGCGCGAGAAACTCCACTCCGGGCGACTGGCGAAATCCGCGGTCCACCGGTCCCACTTGTCGGCATTGTCGGGAATCGAGAAGTACTGGTGGAAGTCGTCGATATCGCTCACCACGTGGAAGTTGGTGCAGCACGCGCTGTTGTCGACGATCAGGCGGCCCAGAGGTGCGGTCATCTGCTTGGCGCGTTTGAAAGCGGCGCGAAGCCAGGCGCGCTGGTCGGCCTCTCTCAGGTCGGCGCCCCAGGATTCGTTGATGATGCTCTGGATGACGATCGACGGGTGGTTCCAATCGCGGTCCACCATCTCGGCGAAGATGCGCTCGCCGCGCTCGGCCGCGCTTGCCGTCATGAAGTTCCGGTCGTTCCACGATGGGATCTCGTACCAGACGAGCATCCCGACTTCATCGGCCGCGTCCAGGTACTGGGGATCGCAAACTTTGATATGGCAGCGCAGCATGTTCAGGCCCATGCGCTTGCCCTTCAGCATCTGCTCGCGGACGTACTCCTTCGAAGGAGGCGTATAGATCGTCTCGGGATAGAAATCCTGATCGAGTGCGCCCAGCATGTAGAACGGCTCGCCGTTCAGGTAGAGCTTGCCCTCGCGGGCTTCGAATTTGCGGAACCCGAACCGTTCCCGGCGAACGTCCTGGTGGTCGGCCAGTTCGACGTGCACCGTGTAGAGCGCCGGAGAATCGGGACTCCAGAGACTGGGCGCATCGACATGAGCCTGCATGGCCACCCGGCCCGCCTCGGCCCTGCCGGAACCTCGCGCAACTTCGCGCCCCGCCGGGTCGCGGATGACGAACGAAACCGTCGTCGGAATTCCCTGGACGCGGGTTTCAATCGTGACATCGCCGTCCACTTGCGGGGTGACGTGAACATCTTCGATGTAGGTGCTGGGGCGGAACTCGACTTCGACCGGCTGCCAGATGCCGCAGGTCTGAACGTACCAGTTCTGCTTTCCGTGCGGCAGTTCGTCGTACGCCATGCCGGAGTAGAGCGCCCCGCCGTCCGTGTCCTTCATCGGCGGGTCGATGACGCGGACCGCCAATTCGTTCGTCCCCGGAGCTACGGCGTCGGTGATATCGAGCGTGAACGGCGTGTACCCGCCCTCGTGACTGCCGGCCAGTTTTCCGTTGACGTAAACCTCGGCGGAGTAATCCACGGCGCCGAAGCGTACTAGCACCCGGCGCATCGGGCTGAAGAGTGGTACCTCTAGGTTGGTGCGGTACCAGGCGCATCCCATGTAGTCGCGCAGGTCGTCGAACTGGGCGTTCCAGGACAAGGCGACGCGCGCGCTACGCCATTGCAGCGCGTCGGTCTTGTTCATGTCCGCGATGGTGACCTTGCCCGTGGGGTCCGTGGCGAATTGCCAGCCGCGCTCGAGGAGGACGGTCTGGCCAACGGCCGTTGCGGCCGTGAGCAACACCAGGACAATCAGGAACGCCAGGGATCGTGCGGTTCGGAGAGTTTGCAAGTGCCTCATGGCTGCCTACTTCCCTGCCGCCGGGGCAACGGGGGTGACTACCCGTACGGAATCCCAATCGTTTTGAGAGGTTCCAAACCCGTAAAGCATGACGTGGAACTCTCGCGGAAGATCTTTGATCGATTTCTGCACGCCGACCTCTCCATTCAGCAGGAAAAGCAGTTCGCCGGCGCGGCGTGCGATCGCCAGCGTCGGGTTCTTCACCGTCGTGGCGAGACGGCGGTTGTCGAGCTGTTCGCTGCGGCCGTCTCTCACGATCCAGGCTTCAAAATGCGAGTCGCTGCGGAAGATCCATTCGATCCGGTTGCGTCCGGCGCTGTCGAACATCACCGCAAGCACAGCGAAGGCCATGGGCGTGTCCGTCGCCGCCGGCGGGTTCGGCAAGCTCGCTTCGACCAGGAACTTTTCCGCCCGGAACTCCGGTACGCTGCGAACCCCGAAGCGCGATCCGCCGAGGCCGCGGATGTGCAGGACGCCGTTGTCGGTCTTTACCGTGCCGCCACTCGGACCATCGAACGAAAACCGCTCCCACTTCGCCGGGTCGAGGCTGGCGCCATCGAAATCGTCAATCCACTCACTGACCGCCATGGCGGCAGGCTGCTGGGCCGTGGTAGCGGATTGCTGCGCGAGCGAAGCGCACGCCAGGCTGCAAAGGACAACAACGACTGTGACGCAACCTCTCACCATGTTCTCTCCTGGACCGCGTCGAGCACGACTGCGCAAACGGAACCGCTGTTCCCCAGTCCCATTGCAAAATGCAACCGCTTACATTTTCGAAAACGGTTTACAACGGGAAATGTATGCGCTTACATTGGATCGGCTCAGTTGTAAGTAGAACTAAGTATCTTGTCAACTGCTTTGAGAGATGACGGTCCGTTTACGGATACCGGTTCGGTTCGAGGAAACGCTATGAACATGGCGCGGGTCGCGGGAAAAGCCGGGGTTTCCACAGCCACCGTGTCGCGGACCTTGAATGGACGCGGCGTCGTGCATCCGGCTACGGCCGACCGCGTTTGGCGCGCCATCCGCGAACTTGGCTACTACCCCAACTCCCACGCTCGCAGCCTTGCCTCGGGCCGGAGCCGCACCCTCGGACTCATGATTTCCGACATTGCCAATCCCTTTTTTCCCGAATTGGTAAAGGGGTTCGAGGACACGGCGATCCAGCAGAACTACGCGGTCTCGGTCACCAACACGGGCTACGACTCGGCCCGCATGGCGTTAGGCGTCCGCCGCCTGATCGAACACCAGGTGGATGGCGTTGCGATCATGACCTCCGAGATCGACCGCCATCTCATCGACCAGTTCTCCAGGCGCGGCGTTCCACTCGTCTTCCTCGATGTGGGCACGGTGAAGACACGCGTCAGCAACATCTGCGTGGACTACGCCACGGGCATTCACCAAGCGGTGGACCAT
>DASPLH010000249.1:0-13325 GCA_035627675.1 Clostridia bacterium | reverse complement strand
GGGCGTTGACGATTTCGGCCTCGGACTGCTGCTGCGTCAAGGACAGATTCGCAGCCACAAGGGCAGCTACGTCGGCGAGAACCGGCTGTTCGAAGAAATGGTGCTGGCCGGCAAACTCGATCTCGAACTGGTTCCGCAGGGCACGTTCGCCGAGCGGATTCGCGCCGGGGGAGCGGGCATCCCCGCGTTCTTCACGCCCACGGGCGTGGGCACCATCGTCGCCGATGGCAAGGAGACGCGCGAGTTCGACGGGCGCCCGTACGTCATGGAGCGCTGGCTCAAGGCCGACTTCGCGCTGGTGAAAGCCTGGAAGGGCGATACATGGGGCAACCTCGTGTACCGCAAGACGGCGCGGAACTTCAATCCGATGATGGCTGCCGCAGCAAAGGTCACGATCGCGGAAGTGGAGCACCTGGTCGAGCCCGGGGAGATTGACCCCGATCAAGTGCACACGCCGGGAGTTTACGTGCAACGCATCTTCCAGGCGGCCGGGGAAGAGAAGCGCATCGAGCGCCGCACAGTGCGAAAGGCGGGAGCGTAGATATGGCATCGATCTCGAAGGTCGGCAAGTCGGCCGACGCCGCCAAGCGCGAGTTCATCGTGAAGCGCGTCGCGCAGGAACTGCGGGACGGCTTCTATGTAAACCTCGGCATCGGAATGCCGACGCTCGTCGCCAACCACGTGCCGGAGGGCATGGAAGTCATCCTGCAAAGCGAAAACGGAATGCTCGGCGTCGGACCGTACCCCGTCGAGGGGACGGAAGATCCCGATCTGATCAACGCCGGCAAGGAGACGGTTACGTCCATTCCCGGCACGGCGTTCTTCTCGAGCGCGGAGTCGTTCGCCATGATCCGCGGCGGGCACATCGACCTCAGCGTGCTGGGCGCGATGGAAGTTGACGAGGAAGGCAATCTCGCGAACTGGATGATCCCCGGCAAGATGGTCAAGGGCATGGGCGGAGCCATGGACCTTGTGGCCGCCGCACGGCGCGTCGTCGTCGCCATGGAGCACACGACGCGCGACGGCCAGCCGAAGATACTGAGGCGCTGCACGCTGCCGATCACTGGATTGAGAGTTGTCGATACGATCGTGACCGAGATGGCCTGCATCAAGGTCGTCCACGGCCAGGGACTCGTGCTGGAGGAGATCGCGCCCGGAGTCTCGGTCGAGGAAGTGCAGGCCGCCACGGAGGCGACGCTGATCGTCAGCCCCGACCTCAAGGAGATGAAGGTCTGAAGGCGAAGTGCGGAAGAGGCCGGAGCTTTTCGCTCCGGCTTTTTTTACGGTCGTTAAGCGTGACGCGCGCCGCCGAGCACGCGGGCAGGCAGGAAGATAATGGCCTTGAAGAAGGCGAGCACTCCGTCAACGGCGATTCCGACAAGCCGGAACGGCAGCAGGATCAGCCAGACGATCGGGTACACGACGATGGCCAGCAGCGCCAGCGGCCAGCAGACCACGAACAACAGCAGCCAGAGCAGGAACGTGAGCATGGCAACCCCTCCGTTCACAGATACGAACTCCGGACAGCAGTTGTTCCCCCGGGTTACGCGCCGTTCGACAGGTGCCGCCGCAGGAAGTGGAACGTTCGCTGGCCGGCGTCCATCATGTCGAAGCCGCGGAAGCCGTGCCCGGCATTGGGGTAGAGCTTCATTTCGTAAGGGAAACTCCGCCGGTCGAGCAGACGCGCCAGCTTGTGCGCCTCCGATACAGGCACGACGGGGTCAGTCTCGCCGTGCAGGATGAGCACGGGCGCAATCTGCTGGAGCTTGTCGCCGAAGTGGTCCGGCATGCCCCCGAAGAAATCTACGATCGCGCCGATGCGCGACTGCTCGGAGCCGAGGGACAGCGCGAGGTACGCACCGAGCGAGAACCCGACGAGAGCGATCCTGGAGCAGTCTGCTTTCGGTTGTGTGCAGGTGTAATCCAGGCCATCGCTGATCGCTCGCATCCATGTCGGAAACTCGCGCCAGATCGTCGTGCTGTCTGCCCAGTACGTACCGGTCGATTCGAAGTAGTGGGGCACGCACACGAAGAAGCCCTGGTTCGCGAGCAGTTGTGCGAATTCCAGATGACCAGCGTGTTGCAGCCCGCCGGAGCCATGCAAGGCGCACACGATCGGGTAGCTTCCCGGGCGCTCAGGAGAGAAAAGATCGATGGTGATCTGTTGATCTTCGCTCGAAAACGTCGTCCTCAAACTGGCCCTCAGTACTGGCCGGGCTGCATGCCCGTGAGCCGTGCGATCCGCTCGGAGGTGGGCGGATGCGTCGAGAACAGGTTGCCGAAGGTCATGCCTCCAAGCAGCGGCTTGATGATGTAGAGGTGCGCCGTGCTCGGAGAAGCCTGCATCGGGATGCGCTGCGACCACTGCTCGATCTTGCGCAGCGCACTGGCGAGCGCGTACGGGTTGCCCGTCATGTGAGCGCCCGTGGCGTCGGCCTGGTATTCGCGCGAACGCGAAACCGCCATCTGGATCAGCATCGCCGCGATCGGCGCAAGGATCATCATGAAGAGCGCGGCCAGAGGGTTGGTGCCGCCGCGGTCACGATCGTCGCGTCCTCCGCTGAAGAGCGTGGCGTAATACGCCATGCGCGCCAGCATGGTAATCGCGCCCGCCAGCGTGGCGGCCACGGAACTGATGAGGATGTCGCGGTTGCGGACGTGCCCGAGTTCGTGCGCAAGCACGCCTTCGAGTTCTTCATCGGTGAGCAGTGCGAGGATGCCTTGCGTGACGGCAACCGCCGAGTGCTTCGGGTTACGTCCGGTGGCGAAGGCGTTCGGCGAGTCGCTGGGAATCACGTAAATCCGCGGCATGGGAAGGCCGCTCTTGCCGCAGAGCCGCTCCACCACTTCATAAACTCGCGGCAACTCTTCGCGCGTGACCGGCTTCGCCCCCGAACTCATGAGCGCCAGCTTGTCGCTGAAAAAGTACGAGACGAAATTCATGACCGCAGCCAACACGAAGGCCCACACAGCTCCGCGCTGGCCGCCGATCGCTCCTCCGACGAAGATCAGGAAGAGCGTCATGCCCGTGAGCAGAGTAGCGGTTTTGAAATTGTTGCCCATACGAAGTAGATGCTACACGCGTAGGGCAGGTCGCGTCCTGCACTGCCGCCCGGAGTCTCGTCGGCAGCTTCCTGCTCGGGAGAGCAAAGCGCGCGGGCGAAACCACGCGCGCTCGCGCTGCATAAGAGGCTGGCACAAGGTCGAGCCGGTTCGGCGCTCCGGTCTAGGCCGCCTGTTCCCAGCGGTACTGGCCGGCGCGGTCGAGCGTGTCGAAGTCGGTCATGCCGGTGACGGCGGCTTCGGCGATTCCCTGCATCTGGAAGAAGCGCGCCTCCGTGTCATCGTTGAACCCCATGAGGTTCGGCATCATGGCTGTGAGTCCAGCGAGGCCGGCATCGATCTTGCCGTGCGAGCGGTAGCTCATGCTCTTCCAGACTCCGCCGGGATAGTCGGTGACCATGCTGCTGATCGCCGTAGCGGCGCCGCATACGAGCGAACTGACGGCCGCCCGTTTGTTGCGGTTCCAGAAGAGCGCGCCCATGGTGAAGAACGTACCCGCTACGACGTAGTCGATGATGGCGTGAGTTCCTGGTCCGATTACCTTGGGCAACCGGTTGGCCAACATGCCGGCCCCGGATTGAAGTATTGTCATTGGCAAACCTCCTTGCGTGCAGGGAAAGATGAATGGGCGAAGCGCAGAGTTGGCAGCGCGCGAAATGAAAAGGGCTGCTCCGAAGAGCAGCCCCTGATTGCGTCCAGCCGTCAGCTACGCGTTTTGCACGCGAGAATTTCTCGCAACGGCGCGCGCCAGTGTCTGATCGAGCGCGGCCTTCTGCCGGCTGTAGTCGTCTGCGCTGATTTCTCCGCGCTGGCGCTCCATCTCGAGCTGGAACAACTCTTCCTTGAGCCCGTCGAGCAGCGGATTAGCGCCTGCCGCGACCGGAACGGCCGCCGCATTGGAGTTTGCGATCGCGCTTGCAGATGCCGGTGCCGGTCCCTTCCGCATTGTGAACAGCGCGCCGGCGCCGAGTCCGGCCATCAGCAGCGCCAGGATCGGCCAGCGATACTTGTCCAGAGCGTCGGGATCGCCGATTGGCTTGCCCAGGCCGCCTCCGGGACCGCTGCGCGTTTCTCCCATGGCGCCACCCTGGGCCGACGCATCCTGCGAGTGATCGTGTTCCTTGATCATGCCGCGACCGGAGATATTGAACGACAGATCGTCCCCAGGCTTCGGATTCGCCGCCACCTGCACCACCGTGTCCGGCTCGTCCTGCATCGGCCGGTACGCGCCAGGGTTCTTCGCCTCCCACTGCATCGAGCTCGGCATCACGACCACCACGTGCTCATAATCGCGAAGCATGCGAGGCGTGAGTGTCGCCGAGCCGTTGTACGGCAGGTGATACGAGATCTGGAACCGGGTTTCGCCCGGCTTGAGCGGATAGCTGAATACGTAACGGTTCTTCTGCCGGCCCGGAGCGGTCGTAACCGCGATGGCCTGGCCGTTCGGTCCCTGTGCGTCGGCGTTGACCTCGGTCGCGCCCTGCGGCAATTCGACCTCGAAGGTCTGGTCGGAGATCAGCGTGCGCGGAGGCGTAGAGCCATTCTTGACCGCGTAGAGTTCGAGAACGTGCAACGCTTTCTCGTCCGCCTGCAGCCGTATGACGTTCACCGTACCCGTGATGCCGTCGAGCTTCGCCGCGCCGTCGTAGATCTCTACGTTCACGCTGGTGATGCCGGGCGTCAGCATCTTGAAGTAGTTCACGCCCTGGTTGCCCACGCGAACGAGATGGGGACCCTGCGCGGCGGGGGCCGGCAACGTGAACCTGCCTTGTGCGTCGCTCTTCACCGTAGCGATTTCGGCCATGCCCTGCATGGGGTTGACCAGCGCGACGTCAACGCCTGCCGCGGGCTTGCCGGTGGAGCCGTTGTTTACCGTTCCCGTGATCGACTGCGCGGCAGTCGTGCCGACGGCCACCAGCACGAACAGGCAGAGTGCGACGAAAGAGATGTGTTTCGGATTCCGAGGCGTTTGCATGATTACCCGCGTCCTGCTGCCGGCTGCGACTTTTCCAGTTGATCGATCTCGGCCAGAACGCCGGCTGCTTCCTGCTCCATGGATTCGCGCATGGACGTGAAGTCGTTTTCGCCCAGCTTGCCCGCCTTGTACTCGAAGTTGAGATCGCGAAGGTTCTCGTAGATCTGCTCTTTACGCTCGTAGAGATAGCCGAGCCGCGTCTTCTCCTCGCCGCTCTCGGGCGTGGACGGCGTGAAGATGTAAACGTAGAGCAGCACGGCGAAAGCCGCGCATCCGAACCACAACAGCGAGGTCGCGGTCGCGTCAGGCTGGGGCATGGCTTGCAATAGAAGCATCAAAGTTCCGTCTCCTCGCGCGCCCGGCGACGATAGTCGTTCACCTGTTCTCCGGCGGCAGCGGCGCTGGCCACCGGGGCGGGAGCCCGCCGCAGCTTCCACGTGCGGACTACCACGACGACCGCGCCCAGCGCGAGTGCGAAGACAGCGAAGGGCATGATCCACGCGACGCGGTTGAATCCAGTCGTGGTCGGAGCCGCCAGCACCGTCATTCCGTACTCGTTGATGAACTGCTGGCGGATGGCGTCGTCACTGTCGCCACGCAGCACGGCTTCCTTCAGCTGCGCGGACATCTTCGTGCTATACGAGCAGCCGACGTGGTTGCACTCGAGCAGGATCTGGTTGCAACCGCACATGCACATCATCGCGTGCCCGAGACGCTTGTAGCGCACCTCGTCGGCATCGCCGGCGCCCATCAGAGTCATGGCAAGCGCGAACACCGCGAGCGCCTGTGCGATTCGGATTGTCGTGCGTTTGCGCATCAGTCGCCCGCTCCCACGCTTGTGCCTGCGCGCTTCACTTCGACAACGGCGTTGGCGCGCTCACGCTTGCCGGCCAGCGCCTTCGCCGCCTGCATGTTGGGGAAGAGCGCGATCACGGTTCCGATGAGAAGGATGTGGGCTCCCATCCAGATCCACCACACCAGCGGATTCAGGTGGGCCTTGATGATCGGCCTTCCGGTGTCGGGATTCACACCGGTATAGACGAGATAGAGGTCTTCGCGGATTCCAGAGCGGTTTGCCACCATCGTCGCAGGCTGCTGGCTGACGGTGTAGATGCGCCGCTCGGGATACATCGTGTCGATGAGCTTGCCGCCGCGGTAAACCTCCACGATGGCCTTCTCGCTCATGTAGTTGGGGTTCGAGTCCTGGGTGTACGACTTGCAGACCAGCGTGTAGCGCCCGATCTGCATCGAGTCGCCGAACCCGAGTTCCTTCTCCGTATCGGTGTTGAAAGCCGCTCCGGCGAACCCGACGATGCAGAGAACGACTCCGAGGTGAACGATGTATCCGCCATAGCGCCGCGTGTTGCGCCGCGTCAACTGCACCATGCCCGCGAGAACGTTGGTGTTCTGGTGACGCGCGATGACCCGGCCGCCGCGCCAGAACTCGCTCATGATGGTCGCCGCCACCAGGGTCGAGAGCACAATCGCGATCAGCGAGTAGAAGTACGACATTTCCTGCCACGGCTTCATGCCGCCGGCGATCAGCGCGACTCCGGCCAGCACCGAAACGATCGCCGGAACCAGGAAGTTCTTTTTCAGGCTGTCCACCGAAGTCTTGCGCCAGGCCAGCAGCGGGCCGACAGCCGTCAGCAGCAGCAAGACGAGGGCGATCGGGATGTTCACCTTGTTGAAGAACGGAGGCCCCACCGTGACCTTCGTTCCCTGCACCCACTCGGAGAGGACGGGGAAGAGCGTGCCCCAGAGCACGGCGAAGGCCGACACCAGCAACAGAACGTTGTTGAACAGGAAGCTCGACTCGCGCGAAACCAGCGACTCCAGGCGGTGCTCGCTCTTGAGGTGATCCTTGTTCTTGACGAAGAAGAACACGCAGGTAGCGAAGATCAGCGCCAGGAACACGACGAACCAGGGACCGATGCCCGACTGCGCGAACGCGTGCACGGAACTGACGATGCCGGAGCGCGTGAGGAACGTGCCGAAGATCGACAGCAGGAACGTGCTGAAGATCAGCCACATATTCCAGATCTTCATCATGCCGCGCTTCTCCTGCATCATCACCGAGTGCAGGAAGGCCGTGCCCGTCAGCCACGGCAGCAGGGAAGCGTTCTCCACCGGATCCCATCCCCAGTAGCCGCCCCAGCCCAGGACCGCATACGCCCAGTGCGCTCCGAGGAAGATGCCGACGGTGAGGAAGAGCCATCCCACCATCGTCCAGCGACGCGTGATATGAATCCACTTCTCGCCGGGGTAACGCATGATGAGGGCCGCGAGCGCAAACGCAAACGGCACTGTCATCCCCACGTAGCCCAGGTAGAGCATGGGAGGATGGATCACCATCTCGGGATACTGGAGCAGCGGATTCAGACCGTTGCCGTCGGCGGGGACCGGCCCGGTGACCATCGCGAACGGATGCGCGGCAAACGTCACCAGGCAGAGAAAGAAGACCTGCACGGCGGAAAGGATGATGGACGCGTGCGCCACCAAACGCGAGTCAACCTTATGGCGCAAGCGCAGGATCAGCCCGAACATGGCCAGCAGCCAGCACCAGAAGAGCAGCGAGCCTTCCTGCCCGCTCCACAGCGACGCGAACTTGTAGGGCCCCGGCAGCGCTCGGTTGGAGTGCTGCATGATGTACGAGATTGAGAAGTCGTCGCGGAACGCAGCGATGACGAGCGCAGCAGCCGAGGCCGTAACGGCAACGAACACCGCAATGCCGGCTCGACGAGCGGTCTCGCCAAGGCGGTCGTCGCGACGTACAACCGCAACGATTCCGGCGACGAATGCGTAGACGCTCAGAGCCAGGGCTAACAATAAGGAGAAGCTTCCGATGTGCGGCATGGGAGGAATCTAGAGTTATTGTTCCAGAAACACGGCGGCGAGGCAAACGCAACCGGCGCTACAAAGAAAATGCGAGTTCGTGTCGCCGAACTCGCATGGAAAGCTTAACCCTGATGATGGTCCAGAACGTTTCGTACCAGCGAGATCAGCTCGTCTGGGGGTAGCGGCTTTTGACGGACGCGCGCGTTCAGCCCTTCGTACTCCTCATCGATGCCGGGCATGCCCGTCAGCACAACCACGGGAATCGTCTCGTTGAACGTACGAAGTTCGCGAACGAAATCGGCTCCTGTTTGGCCTTCCAGCAGGTGGTCGGTGACGACCGCTCCGAAATGACTGTTGTCGCTGCGCATGAGGGCCACCGCACTCTCCACGGTAGTGGCCACCGACACAACGATTCCAGCGGTGCGGAGTATTGCCTCCCGAACGCGCAACTGCGTCGGGTTGTCGTCGATAAGGAGGACCTGGCTCATTGGCCTATGCGCTTCGCCTGGCGCGAATCTCTGCTTCGGCTCTCGCCCAGTCATCTGCGGGCGAACCACCCTGGCCATTGCGCTCGAGGTACAGCTCAAAGGCACGGCGGCGGATCTCGTCTTCGATATTGGTAACGGTTCCGACCCTGGCCGGGTTGGGCGTCGACTCCGCTGCACGCTCCTCAGCCAGAGCGGCTGCGGCGGCGGCGCCGGACGCGCTCGAATCCTTCCTGACTCGTGAGGTTGTCTTTTTCTTCGCGGCAGCTTCTTCGGCGCCCTTTTTCACTCTAGCCATTACTGCGAACTCCTTTAGAACACTAGGGAATAAAGCGGATGGCAGGATCCAACGTCCCCACCCTCATTACGCACAACTATACCGAAAATGCAAAGGCATGAGGGACGGCAGGGCCAAATTTGTGGCGAGTAACCCGGTGTCCGGGCACCGCCCTGGGACGGGTTCCCAGGTTGAGCGGCAGTACCGAAGTAATGTCGCCGGGAACAATGGTGCTGGAGTTTGGGGCAAATCCCGAAAATACTTACGGGGCGGCGTGTCCCGTAATGGAACAAGCCGCAACTTCAACCGATTTCGACAGGACAGTATGACTTTCCTACGAACCCAGGCCTATGTTCTTGCGCTTAGCCTCTGTGTGTCTCTCTGCGGAGTCGCGCAGGCCCAGGAGTCTCTTGGCGAGATCGCCCGCAAGGTGAGGGAATCCAAGAAGTCGCTGGTACGCCTCTCTGAGCAGGATGCGAGAGCCTTGTTCGCTTCAATGGACAAGGTCATGGAGTTTTCCGAAAAGGACTCGGGGTTTCCGAAGCGGGCCGCGGTCCAGCGCAAGCTGATCGGTCGCGAAGAACTTGAGCAGCGGATGAAGAAGGCTGCCAGCGATCGCGCTGCCGAGCAACGGCTGTTCGAATCCGAAGTCGTGTTGAAGAAGTTCGGTCTGCTGCCGGCCGGGTTCAGCCTGAAGCACTACCTGGCGAACGACACCGCGAAACAGCTGGGTGGCTTCTACGATGCGGAATCCAAAACGATGTTCCTGCTCAACTGGATCCCGATCGACGACCAGCAGGCGATCATGGCGCACGAACTGACACACGCGTTGCAGGACCAGAACTACGACCTGATGCGCTACTTCAAGGGGGGATTGAAGGACGCTGACGCGGCGCCGAAGATGTCGGCAGGTGCCGTTGACTCCGATGAGAAGGCCTCCGCAAAGCGTGCGGCAATCGAGGGACAGGCAACCATCGTGTTCTTCAACTACATGCTGCGCGAATACGGAGCGAACCTGTCGAGCACGCCGGGTGCGATCAACTTCGTGCGTGACCAGATCGCCGCGGAGGCGCCGATGGTTGTGAAAGACGCTCCGCTGCTGCTGAGGGAAGGAATGCTGTTCCCCTACAAGCAGGGGATGGACTTCGAACTCGAGCTGCTGAAGCGCGGCGGAAGGGCGATGGCATTCCAGCGTCCGTTTTCCGATCCTCCGGCCAACACCCACGAGGTGCTGCAACCCGAGTCGTACTTCAAGCATGTGAAGCCGAAGCTCCAGGGCATTCCGGACCTGAGTTCCGTGTTGAGCCCGGCGTTCGTGGCGTACGACTCCGGCAGCATCGGAGAGTTCGACATCGAGATCATGGCCCAGCAGTTCGGACGCAAGGACGACGTCTTCTCCGTGGCGCGATTCTGGGACGGAGGAGCTTACGTCGCCGTGAAACGCTCGGATATCCCCGCAGACGCAACGCTTACGACCGCCGATCTGGCGCTGATCTACGTTTCGAAGTGGAAGTCGAGGGACGCGGCCGAGCGCTTCGCCGAAATCTACGCCAACGCGCTGCCCGAACGTGTCGTGGTGCAAAAAGAAACGCCGGTTCGCCGCGTCGAGTGTGAAACCGCTTGCGACAAGGTCATCTGGGAGAAGCGCCTGCTGACCTCCGAGGGCATGGCGCGAGTCGAGGTCACGGGTAGAAATACCGTGGTCATCACGCAAGGTCTGGACGACGAGATGTTCGCCAAGGTGCGGCCGCTGCTGGTGTCGGAGTCCCGCACGGGCATCGCGATGGGTTCGCAGGACGAGCTGAGCATGCGGCTGTTTGGCTCGCCGGGCTTCGTTGCGATGGCCGAGCAGGTTCGCCGGGAACTGTCGAATAGCGTTGGCCGGTCGCTGAAGACCTGGGCGGCGTCTCAGCCGAAGGGCGAGTAAGCGTTAGTGGAAGTCGCGCGCCGTGGTTGGCGCTTCGATGTAACGCATGGGAGCTATGTGCGTCGCTTTCACCGAGACCACGCGGTCAATATTCTGCAATACGCCTTCGATCATAAGGAAGCGCTCCTGCACGAGCATCATGCGGTGGCGGTCGAACATGTCAGGCGTGATGATGATGTTCGCGATTCCGGTTTCGTCTTCCATGCTCAGGAATACGAATCCGTGAGCCGTGCCGGGACGTTGCCGCACGATGATCGCGCCGGCGACCTTCACCCGCTTGTTGTTCGGCAACTGCTCAAGGTCTGACGCGCGGCGCACTCCCATACGGTCCATGCGCTCGCGGTGATATGCCATCGGATGCGGGCCAACCGTCAGTCCCGTCCCCCGGAAATCCGCGAGCAGCCGCTCCTCGTCGTTCATCTGCGCCAGCGGAGATTCGCCGTCGGGCTTGGGAACCTCCTCCAGTAATTCACCCAGCGGTTGCGCAGCGGCTTCCGCCTGCCACAGTGCGTCACGACGATGAAAGCTCCCAGCTACCAGCTTCCGGCTGCCAGCTTTCGTCCAGTCACAGCCTGCGGCTGGCGGCTGGTAGCTGGCCGCTGGAAGCTTCCCAATCGCATTCAACGCTCCAATGTCAGCCAGCGTGACCAGCTCGTTGCGCTGCAGTTCCGGAACCCGTTGTGCAAGGTCGGCAATGGAAGCGAAGGGCGCCTTCGCCCGCGCGCGCCGCAACGCCTGCGCCGCTTCCTCTCGCAGCCCACGCACGTAGCGAAGGCCCATGCGTAAAGCAAGTTCCCGGTGGTCAGTTCTCGGTTCCGAGTGAGTTGCTTCGTCCCCTGTGTGTCCTTTGTGGCAGGGGTGAGTTGACTCTGCACGGGCCGAATGTTGATTGCTGACTGCTGAGTGCCCCTCCAGCGTGCATAACCAATCGCTTTTCGTTACGTCCACCGGCAGCACGCGCAATCCGTGCCGCTGCGCATCCTTTACCAGTGTCGCCGGCGAATAGAAACCCATCGGCTGGTTGTTGAGGATCGCCGCGGTGAACGCTCCCAGGTAGTGTGTCTTGAGATAAGCGCTGGCGTAAGCGATCAGCGCGAAACTTGCTGCGTGCGACTCGGGAAATCCATACAACGCGAACGAGACGATCGACTGCACGATCTCGTCCTGCGTCGCCGTCTCGATCCCGTTGCGCGTCATTCCGGCCCGCAGTTTGATCTCGATTTCCTTCATGCGTTGCTGCGAACGTTTCGCTCCCAGCGCGCGGCGAAGCTCCTCGGCTTCGCCTCCGGTGAAGCCCGCGGCCACCATGGCGATGCGCAACAGTTGTTCCTGGAAGAGGGGAACGCCGAGCGTGCGTTCGAGGATCGGTTCGAGGGCGGGATGCGCGTACTTGACCGGCATGCGTCCCTGCCGCCGGCGTATATAGGGGTTCACCATCTCGCCGACGATCGGGCCCGGGCGGATGAGCGCGACCTGGATCACGATGTCATAGAAACGCGCGGGCCGCAGGCGCGGCAGGCACGACATCTGCGCGCGACTCTCGATCTGGAACATCCCCACCGTATCGGCCTTCTGCAACGCCGCGTACACCGCGGGGTCGTCCGGGGGAATCTGCGCGAGGTCCACCTCTTCGCCGTAATCGCAGCGGATGATGTCGAGCGTGTCTTCCAGCACGGCCATCATGCCGAGTCCGAGCAGATCGACCTTGATGATGCCCATGTCGGCGCAGTCTTCCTTGTCCCACTGCACGACGACGCGGCCCGGCATCGACGCTGGCTCCACCGGCACGACGGAATCCAACTGTCCCTGGCAGATCACCATGCCGCCCGAGTGCTGGCCGAGGTGTCGAGGCAGGTCCTGCATGGCAAGGCACAGCTCGAGATACTTCCGCATGCGCGGATGCCGCAGGTCGCAACCGGCAAGCCGGAACTGCGCTTCCATGGTCTCGTCGGGCGCGCGGTACTCCCACGTGCCCACCAGTCGCGACAGGCGCTCGATCGTTTCGGTATCGAACTCCAGCGCCTTTCCGACCTCGCGCGCGGCGGAGCGTCCGCGATAGGTGATGACGTTGGCCGTCATCGCCGCCCCCAGCTTGCCGTAACGCTCGTAGACGTACTGGATCGCGCGCTCGCGCTGGTCGCCGCTGGGCAGGTCGAGATCGATGTCGGGCCACTCGCCTCGCTCTTCGGAGAGGAAGCGCTCGAACAGCAGGTCCATGCCGACGGGATCCACCGCCGTGATCCCGAGCGAATAACAGACGGCGCTGTTGGCCGCCGACCCGCGTCCCTGGACCAGGATGCCTTGCTCGCCGCAGAAGCGCACGATGTCCCAGACGATCAGGAAATAGCCCTCCAGCTTCAGCTTTTCGACTAAGGTGAGTTCGCGCTCGATCTGCCGGTGCGCCCGCTCCTGCAACGCGCGGTCCTTGCGCCCGTAGCGGGCGCGCTCTCCTTCGGCCGTCCGCTTGCGGAGGAACGACATCATCGACTCGCCCTCCGGAACTGGATAGCGCGGGAACTCGTAGCCAAGATCGGCAAGTGTGAATTCCAGGCGGGATGCAATCTCGCCGGTGTTCGCGATGGCCTCGGGCAGGTCGGCGAAGAGGCGCGACATCTCCTCGGGAGTCTTGACGTGGCGCTCGTTGTTCCGTGCCAGCAGCCGCCCGGCTTGGTTCAGCGTCGTGTGATTGCGGATGCAGGTGAAAACGTCGAGAATCTGCCGCTGCTCCGGCAACGCGTGCTGCACGCCGTTGGTAGCAAC
>DASPLH010000248.1:0-2865 GCA_035627675.1 Clostridia bacterium | reverse complement strand
CGCGCTCGGGCTGAGATTTGTTTGTGCGACGTACCCCAGGGCTTTCGCGCTTCGCGTGACGCCCTGGGCTAACAGCGACCGCGACCTCGCCTGCGGCTCGGGCGCCAGCCATTCACGAGCTAAGCAAGTTCAGCACCTCAGGACCTCGTCACTCTCAGCAACCTCAGTACCTCATCACTCTCAGTACCTCAGTGTCATTGCGGAGGCTGTCTGTTTTCCCCGGCGGCGTTCGGGTCGCGGGGCGTGACCTGCCGGGCAGGAGGTGTGTCTTGTCCTGTTCCGGCCGAACCCGTGTTACCGGTGTTCGGTGCGGTCGAGGTCTCGCCGTTTGTGCCGGTGGAAGTACCCGGATAGCTGCTGGTTCCCGCAGCGGGGTTGGCCACTCCGGAGGAGCCCTGCGTTGCGCCCGTTGGGCGATGGCCACGGCCCGCGACCGTTATGTTGTCAACGACGCGGCGGTTTCCGCCGTAGGACTGTGCGATGCGACGCGCGGCCTGCTTTTCCTTCCCTGTCGGGACTGTGCCAGCGATGGCGATTTCGTTGTCCGTCACGTTCACGGATAAGCTGCTGCTGGAGAGCATCGGGTCGCTCTGGAACGCGCTCTCGATTTGCCCGCGCAAGATGCCGGAATCGCCTCCTGCCATGCCGAGACCAGTTGAACCGGATGCGCCGGTGTTCGCGGTCGAACCTTGGGTTGCTGCCCCGCCCTGCTGCGCACCGGTGCCCGCGGCGGTTCCTGCCGTGCCGGCGTTCTGTCCGGCCTGCGGTTGAGGGGGCGTCGATGGGATCGCACCCGAATTACCCGCGATGCTGCCGGCCGTGTTGTTTTGCGTTTCGGTCTGTGCAGTCGAACCGGTGACGGCGCCTGCTGCGGTGGTCCCCGGCTGATTGGTTTGCGTGCCGGACGACGCCCCCGACTGAGTCGCCGTCGTGGACTGATTCGCGCTGCCCGAGGCCGTCTGCGACGACGCATATGCGACCGCGATCGCGAGCACGAAGATCAAAGCGAGGATTTCTCTTCGCATACTTTTCTCCTGTGGCCGGGTGTGGCGCGGGTGAGCGTTGTCGTTCGGCGCTCGGTCTGGATGGAGACCGGCCCTTAACACTTCGGATGCGTACCCCGTGGGTTGCTGTTGTAAGAGCGACGGGCCGCCACTTCCGATGGTTGAAGGTCGAAACCGAAGACCGTACACTGGTGCCGTATGCACGCGGATCATGGGCATTCCCACGGAGCCGGAACCGCCAGAGTTCTGCGGTTCTCGCTGGTGCTGACGGTGATCTACATCGTCGTGCTGGTGATCGCCGGTGTGCGCGCGCGTTCTCTGGCCCTGCTGTCGGAAGCGGGCCACAACATCTCGGATTTCCTCGCGCTGCTGCTCTCCTGGTTCGCGGTTTATCTTCAGGACCGCCCGCCTTCGGCGACGAAGACTTTCGGATACCACCGGGCGGGCGTAGTGGCGGCGTTCATAAACGCCAGCTCGCTGGTGCTCATAGCGCTGCTGATCTTCTACGAGGCGATCAAGCGCTTCTACCGTCCTGAGCCGGTGCAGCCCGGAGTCATGATGTGGGCGGCGGCTGCCGGCGTTGTGCTGAACGGAACCATCTCGCTGCTGCTGATGCGCCGCCATGGCGACTTGAATATCCGCAGCGCGCTCGTCCACGAGATCGGCGATACGCTCTCTACGGCCGCCGTGCTGGCGGGCGGCTGGATCATCCTGCTGACGGGCAAGACCTGGATCGATCCGGCGCTGTCGATAGCGATCGGCGGGATGATCCTGTGGTCGTCGTTCGGGATCATCCGCGAGAGCCTGAACATCCTGCTCGAGGGCACGCCACGGGGTGTGAACCTCCAGGAGATCGTGGCCGAGGTCAGCGCCGTGCCGGGCGTGAATGACGTGCACGACCTGCACGTCTGGAGCATTGGAAGCGATACGCACGCGCTTTCAGCTCATATCGCAATCGCCGACATCCCTCCATCGGAAAGCGACGAAATCATGGCGGGTGTGCGCGAGATACTGGCGTCCAAGTTCGGTATCCACCATACGACCATCCAGTTCGAGAGCGTTGTGTGCGAGATCGCGCACGGTTGCGTGCTGCCGGTACACGGGCAGCACCGGCACTCGCACTGAACCAAGGATAGGGAGGCGCGCTGCGCGCGCGATCTGGATATTTCGGGCCTAGGCGTCCGCGCGAGGAAGGCGCGGACCGGCCCTCAATATGACAAACCTTGGGTCACGCAGTTTGCCGCAGGTGTATCTGGTTCGAGTAGATGTGCTCGACGCGTTCGATCGTGTCGATTTCGCTGACGGGTTTGTCGGGCCGCAGGCGGACGATGCGGGGGAAGCGCAGGGCATAACCGCTGTCGTGACGGTCGGATTTCATCACGGCGTTGAACGCGACCTCGATCACGATTGTCGGCTCCACCGTCCTGACGTGTCCGTAATCGGCGATGGTGTGACGCTTGAACCACTCGGACATCTCCGCGATTTCGACGTCGGTCAACCCGGTGTAGGCCTTTCCCACGTTCACCAACTTATTCCCTGAGCGCACGGCAAACGTGTAGTCGCTGAGAACGCCGGCGCGGCGGCCGTTGCCGTACTCGGCGGCCGTAACCACTACATCGAGAGTGGCCAATTCACGCTTCAGCTTGAGCCAGGACTGGCCACGCCGCCCGGGTGTGTAGGTCGAGGCGGCGTCCTTGATCAGCAGCCCTTCATTGCCGCGGCCTTGCGCTGCGGCGAAAAGTTCGTCGAGATGCTCGGCGGAAGTGGCGCGGAGCGCGGGCGCGGGCAGCACACGGCTGGACTCCGCCGGAGACGCAACGGTCTCGAAGGCCAGTACGCCCTGGGCCGTCGGCCGCGGGTC
>DASPLH010000247.1:0-10905 GCA_035627675.1 Clostridia bacterium | reverse complement strand
GAGGAGCGCGGGCGCATAAGCGGCGAAGCACACCGGTGGGCGAAAGCCCACTTTCTGTTTGAACCCCCTCACCAACGGCGATGTTGGCGAAGGCAGGCAGTGGTAAGGCCTGAATGGGCGAGGTTCGGCTGGTTGCAACGGGCCTGGGTTCCAGGATGCTCCTACCCGGGCGGTAGGGCCTGAATGGGAGAGTTTACGGCTGGTTCGGGAACGATATGGAAAAGATTCGGCAGATTGCGGAACGCGTGGCCACGTCGCACAACGTGGAGGTTGTCGAACTCGAGCTGCACGGCGGCGGGAAGGCCCGGACGCTGCGCGTGTTCATAGACAAGCCCGAGGGTGTGACGCACGAAGACTGCGCGAACTTCAGCCGGGAGTTTGGCACGATCCTCGACGTGGAAGACGCGGTTCCGGGCGGTTCCTATCTGCTCGAGGTTTCGTCTCCGGGGCTGGATCGCAAGTTGAGCAACGCCGCGGATTTCGCTCGCTTCCAGGGAAGCCTGGTGAAGCTGAGCACGCGTGAGCCGGTCAACGGCAACAGGCATTTCGAAGGACGGCTGACCAGGTTCGAGAACGACTCTCTTACCCTCGACCTCGGAGCCGTGGCGAGCAAGAAGAAGCAAAAGCAGCAGGGATCGGGAGAACTGACCATCGCTTTCCAGAACGTGGAGAAGGCGAATCTGGTTCCCGAGATTTAGGCGGACGCTGAGGCGAAGCCGCTGGGGTGGGCGTTCTACGGGTTCAGGCCCTGAATCGATTTCGACGAGCAAGGTGAACGAATGGCAAGCGAACTCTACAACGTGATTGAAGGCATCAGCCGAGAGAAAGGGATCGACCCGGAGGTCGTTGTGTCCGCGGTCGAGGACGCCATCGTCGTCGCCACTCGCAAGTATTACAAGTCGCAGGAGAACCTGCGTGCGGTGCTGGACCGCGAAACCGGACAGATCCGCGCCTACTCGGTAAAGCAGATCGTCGAGGACGAAGACCAGATCGAAGATCCGCACACGCAGATCGCGCTCGACGAAGCCCAGAAGATCAACCCCGAGGCCGAGGTCGGCGGCGAACTGCTGGAAGAGAAGGCGACCGATGTCCTTGGCCGCATCGCCGCGCAGCTGGCGAAGCAGGTGATCTTCCAGAAGGTCCGCGAGGCCGAGCGTGACACGGTTTACAACGAGTACATCGGCCGCGTGAACGAAGTCGTCAACGCGACCGTCAAGCGCCAGGAAGGCCTGGACTTGATCTTCGACATCGGCAAGGCCGAGGCCCGCATGCCGAAGAAGGAGCAGTCGCGGCTGGAGTCGTTCGCCGCCGGAGAGCGCGTCCGCGTCGTCATCTCTCGCGTGGAGAAGGCCTCGAAGGGACCGCAGGTCATCGTTTCGCGCGCCGCTCCGGAACTGGTCTCGAACCTGTTCCAGACGGAAGTCCCCGAGATCTACGACAACACGGTCGTGATCCGGGCGATCGCGCGCGAGGCCGGCGAGCGCACCAAGATCGCCGTGATGTCCAAGGATAAGGACGTGGACGCCGTCGGCGCCTGCGTCGGCATGAAGGGCATGCGCGTGCAGTCGATCATCCGCGAGTTGCGCGGGGAGAAGATCGACATCATCGAATACCACGAGGACCCGGTGACGTTTGCCGAGAAGGCCCTGCAGCCGGCGAAGGTAAGCCGCGTCAGCATCGTCGATTCGGCAGAGAAGCACCTCGAAGTCATCGTGGACGACACCCAGCTTTCGCTGGCAATCGGCAAGAAGGGACAGAACGTCCGGCTTGCCGCGAAACTGCTCGGCTGGAAGATCGACATCAAGAGCGAGGAAGAGAAGCGCCAGGAAGTCGAGCAGCAGATGTCCGCCTTGGTTGGCGGCACAAGTACTCCTTTGGAGCGATTGGGCGAAGAACTCGGGGAAGGCATCCTGGAGAAGTTGACCGGCGCCGGCATCACGACCGTGGAGGCCGTGGCCGACATGACGCCGGAGCAACTGGAAGCCATCCCTGGCATTGGACCGAAGTCGATCGAGCGGATTGCTTCGGCCGTGAACAACTACTTCTCCGGTCTCGAGGCGGCCGATGCCGCGGATGACGCCGGCGCCCAGGAGGTTCCCTTGGAGCAGGAAGAGTTCGAAGGTTCGAAGGAAGAGTTGCAGACCGGTCCGAGTTCTGCGGGACAGTCCGGTGACAACGTCAATCTGTCGGATGTCGCCGAGATGACGCCCGAAAGCGTCAATGAACTGTACGAGACGGAACAGACGACGGAAGCGGCGATCGTCAGCGGCGTCGAAAATGCGCCGCCGGCCGACGAAGCGGAAGTTCATGTACATGGCGAACACCCGGGCGAAGACGATATCGACCCGGAGAAGCGCTAGGTGTTGGCAGTGAAACCCACAACCGTGAGGTTGAAGATGAAGGCTTAGCGGATTAGCGGGGAACTACGGAGGAACAAGAGGGCGGATGAAGACTCGAATCAACGATTTGGCTCGTGAGCTGGAAGTAAAGAGCAAGGCCATCTTGGACGTGCTGCTGGAACTCGGCATCACCGAAAAGAAGACCCACTCCAGCTCTCTCGAGGCCGACGAAACAGAAAAAGTCCGTAAGCACTTCGGCGAAAAAACCGGAGGAGGCAGTGCGCGCAATCGTGCCGGCGCTGGCTCCGACGAGTTCAGGCCGAAGATCGATCTGTCGAAGATCTCCAAGCCAGGCGACGTGCTGAAGGCTCTTACCGAGCAGCGCCAGGCCCGCGAGAACCCGACGCCCCGTCCTCCCGTAGCCGAGCCGCCGAAGCCCGCTGCGCCGCCGAAGACTCTGGTGACGAAGCCCGCGGCTCCGGCCGCAACGGCCAAGCCCGCAGTCGAGGCTCCGGCCGAGCCGGAGCGCAAGCCGCGCTTCATCACGCCGGAATCCGTTGCCGCGTCGCGCCAACCGATCATGCCGCCTGCTCCGCCCAAAGCCGCAGAGCCGCCCGCGCCGCCCAAGCCGGTGGAGGAGACCACGGTTCCCGATGTGGTCGCCGCGCCGGAGACGGTGGACGTAGTGGCCGATGCTCCTGGCCCGGTGATGGCCGAACCCGTCGCCGTGGTTGCGCCGTCCGACGAGCCGAAACCGGCCGAAGCCGCGCCCCAGCCGCCCGCCGCGCCCGTGGCGCGTCCGGCAGCGCCTGCGCAGCCGCCCGCCGCAGCCGGTCCGAAGACTCCTGCCGCGCCCCAGCAGCGGCCGGGAACTCCCGCTCCGGGAGCGCCTCAACCGGGACAGCCGATCCGCCGCATGATCGTTCCGCAGACGGGTCCGCGCCCGGTGTACCAGGCGCCACCGCCACCGCCGCCGCGACCGCCGCAGCCTACGGCCAATGCCGGAGCGCCGGCGCGTCCGGGCGTGCCGATGCGTGGACAACCGATCTTCCAGCGCCCCCGCCCGCAGGGTGGTCCGGGTGGCCCGATGGGCAACCGTCCGCCGATGCGTCCGGGAGAGCGCCGTCCGATGCACCCGACGCGCACGATGCCGGGAGCGCCGGGACGTCCGCCGATGGGTGCTGGCCGTCCGGGTATGGGTGGTCCGCGTCCGATGGGTGTTGGGACAGGCTTCCCGCCGCCGGGAACTCCGGCGCGTCCGGGTGCCCGTCCGGGAGCGCCTTCCCGCCGTCCGGGACAGCGGTACACGCCGCCCCGTGGCAAGCAGGAAGGTCCGATGAAGGGATTCGTGCCGCCTCCGCGCATGTCGCTCAGCAATGAGCCACAGCCGATTACGCGGCAGATCACCATCACGGAAGGCATCAGCGTTAAGGACCTGGCCGAGAAGCTTGGAATACGCGCGAAGGACCTGATCGCACGTCTGCTGGCGCGTGGCGTCTTCGCCACCATCAACCAGACGCTCGACCAGGAACTGGCGCGTGACATGGCCCGCCACTTCGGCGCGGACACGTCGGTCATCAGCTTCGAAGACAGCATCCAGCAGGAACTCGAAGCACAGGCGCTGGAGAAGAACGAAGAAGCTGTATTCAACACGACCGCCCGCGCGCCCGTGGTCACGATCATGGGACACGTAGATCACGGTAAGACGAGCTTGCTCGACGCGATCCGCCTGACCAGCGTCGCCGAGGGAGAAGCCGGCGGTATCACGCAGCACATCGGCGCTTACAAGGTCCGCGTCGCGGACCCCGAGTCGCCGGCCAACGGTCGCGAGATCGTGTTCCTGGACACGCCCGGTCACGAAGCGTTTACCCGCATGCGTGCCCGCGGTTCGAAAGTTACGGACATCGTCATCGTGGTGGTTGCCGCCGATGACGGCGTCATGCCGCAGACCCTGGAAGCCCTGGACCACGCCAAGGCGGCGAAGGTCCCGATCATCGTGGCCGTCAACAAGATCGACAAGCCCGATGCTCTGCCGGACCGCGTGAAGAAGCAGTTGGCCGACCGCGGCATCATGCCGGAAGACTGGGGCGGCGACACCGTGTTCGTGGACGTCTCGGCCAAGGCACGGACGAACCTGAACCTGCTGCTGGAAATGATCTGCCTGGTCGCGGATCTGCAGAACCTGAAGGCCACGCCGGAGCGCCTCGCCTTCGGCACCGTGCTGGAAGCCAAGCTCGACCGCGGTCGCGGTCCTGTGGCAACCGTGCTGGTGCAGAACGGAACGCTGCACACGGGCGACAACTTCGTGGTCGGCAACGTCTTCGGCAAGGTCCGCGCGATGTTCGATGATCGCGGACGCCCGCTGGATGAGGCCGGTCCGTCGAGCCCGGTCGAGATCCTGGGACTGGAAGGCCTGCCGCAAGCCGGCGATCAGTTCACGGTGGCCGCCGAGCGCGAGAAGGCCCGCGAAATCGCGGACTACCGCGAGCAGAAGGCCCGCGAGGCTCAACTGGCGAAGAGCAGCCGCGTTTCGCTGGAGGGCCTGGCCGAACAGATCAAGTCGGCCGGCATGAAGGAACTCCAGGTCATCCTCAAAGGCGACGTGCAGGGTTCGGTCGAAGTCATCAGCGACCTGCTGAACAAGCTGTCGAACGAGCAGGTGAAGCTGAAGGTGCTGCGCGCCAGCGTGGGCGCAATCACCGAAAGCGACGTGCTGCTGGCCTCGGCCTCGAACGCGATCATCATCGGCTTCAACGTCCGTCCGGAGCGCAAGGCGCAGGAGATGGCGGAGCAGGAGAAGGTCGATATCCGGCTGCACTCGATCATTTACGAGTTGCAGGACGAGATCAAGAAGGCCATGCGTGGGCTGCTCGAACCGACGATCAAGGAGACCTACCTCGGACGCGCCGACGTGCGCGATACGTTCCGCATCCCGAAGGTCGGAACCATCGCCGGTTGCCAGGTGGCCGACGGTACGATCAAGCGCGACGCGCAGGTACGCCTGCTGCGCGACAGCGTTGTGATCTTCACCGGCAAGATCGGCTCACTGAAGCGCTTCAAGGACGATGCGTCGGAAGTGCGCACCGGAATGGAGTGCGGCATCGGCATCCAGAACTACAACGATCTGAAGGTGGGTGACGTGATCGAAGCGTTCGTCACCGAAAAGGTAGCAACCGAACTGACCGTGTAATTCGGTTCAGCCGGAAGTATTCAGCCCCGCCGCAAGGCGGGGCTTTCGTTTAGGACGAATCACGCGTGGTGCCCCAGGTTCCGCGCCGTGCTTTTCGGCGCTAACCTGGGTTGTCAATTCCTCTGCACTGAATTAGTTTCACCCCGTGACCCATGGGCTCAAGCGACTTCACGAATCCGGCCAGTCGCATTTCGTAACGTTTAGCTGTTATCGCCGGAAGCAGAAGCTAGTCGATCCCGTGCTGTGCAGTCTTTTCATCGAAAGACTCGAATCCATGCGCGTTCGTTTCAACATGCGCGTCTACGGATACGTAGTCATGCCGAGCATGTTCACTTGCTGCTGAGCGAACCAGACCGAGCGACGTTGGCCGACGCAATCCGCTTGCTGAAGCTGTCGTTCACAAAGCAGGCGCGCGTTGTTCGATCCGAGAACGGACGTGAAAACGCGTTCTGGCAGAAGCGTTACTATGACCGCAATATTCGCGATTACGAGGAATTCACCGAAAAGCTGCGCTACATCCATCGCAACCCCGTAAAGCGCGGTCTGTGTCAACGCCCAGAGGACTGGCCGTGGAGCAGCTTTCGTCACTACGCGCTGGGAGAACGCGGCGGAGTGGAGATCGAGTCTTGTTGGACAGCAAAGGCAAGGGGCAACTCGAGAAGCGTCGCTGGCCCAGGTTAGCGCCGAAAAGCACGGCACGGAACCTGGGGCACCCCGGCATACACAGATAGACACCGGAGCTGGCGGTAACGATCAACATTTCGAAGGATGCGGCAGTCAATCCGCGTTATAGTTCCGCGCCTGCTTTTCTGTCCTGAGAAGGTGTCTGCATGACGATGAAGCCCGTCCTCCACAGCTTTGCCTACTGTCTCGACTTTCTGCGCGAACAGGTTGCAGACGTGTCTGCTTCTGATATGGTCGCCCAGCCGAACGGGGTTATGAATCATCCGGCCTGGGTCCTCGGTCACCTCACGCATGCGTGTCAACTGCTCGGTGGCGTCATCGGAGTGCCTGAATGGTTGCCGAATGACTGGGCGAAGCGGTTTGGGACGGGCAGTATGCCGGTCGCGGATGTCGCCATGTATGCAACCAAAGACGAGGCCCTGGCAATTCTCGGCGATGCCCAGTCTCGGATCGCGCAGGCGGTTGATCGACTGGATGATTCTCGGTTGGATCAACCGTTTCCCGACGAGTCGTACCTGTACGTGTTTCCGACCGTGCGCCACGCGCTGACGCAAGTGCTGGTAGGGCACACGGCGAACCACATCGGACAGGTTTCCCTGTGGCGCAGGGCTATGGGCTTACCGCGGATGAAGCGGGCGTTCGAGTGAGTGGCCCGCGGGGCGAAAGAAGCCTGAGCGGTCAGGCTGCGGCCCGGTGGTAAGATGCATGCCCGAATCCGCTGCCCTCTCCTCGCAACAGGCCGAGATAGAGGCGTACTTCACGGTTACGCACCGCCAGATGGGATGACGGCATGCCTCAACCGGCTCAAAGTGGCTTTGGACGATACGAGATCGAATCCGTGCTCGGCGTGGGCGGCATGGGCGAGGTTCATCTCGCGCACGACACGGTGCTCCGCCGCCGGGTGGCGATCAAAGTTCTGACGCCTGCCGCCGCGCGCAATCCCGAGAATCTGCGCCGTTTCGAGCGGGAAGCTCACGCCGCCTCCAGTCTCAACCATCCGAACATCCTGACCATCTACGAGATCGGGACCGCGGACGACCGTTACTTCATCGCCTCCGAGTTCATCGAGGGCGAGTCGCTGCGCCAGCATCTCTGCAATGGGCCGTTGCCGGTACGGCGGATCGTGGATATCGCGTACCAGGTGAGTTGCGCGATGGGCGCGGCGCATTCGGCCGGCATTGTCCATCGCGACATCAAGCCGGAAAACATCATGATCCGGCCCGACCATCTCGTGAAGGTGTTGGACTTTGGCCTGGCGAAATTGACCGAGCCGCGACTGCCCGACGCCGATTCGGTCACGACCGCGGGGCTCTCGAGCACGACGCCAGGCGTTCTCGTCGGAACCCTGCCTTACATGTCGCCCGAGCAGGTTCGATCGCAGAATGTCGATGCACGCACGGACATATGGAGCCTGGGAGTCGTGCTGTACGAGATGGTTACGGGGCGGCGTCCGTTCGAAGGCGAGACGACCAGCGATATCCTTGCAGCGATCCTCAAGTCGGATGTCCCCGATCGTGCGGATTACCCCCAGCACACTCCGGCTGAGCTCATCCGCATCATCACCAAAGCGCTTCAAAAGGACGCCGACGAGCGTTATCAATCCGCCGAAGATCTCGCTTCCGACCTGAAGAGCCTGTCGAGGCGGTTGGAGTTCGAGGCCGAGTTTGAGCGCAACTGTTCCCAGGTGTCAGGATTGGAGACGCGACAGCCTCCGGGGATCGGCGCGCCCGTATCGCGGCCGTACGTCGGTCGCGCGCCGGTTGTGGCAGCCGCGCTGATTACCGTCGCGTTGCTCGCCACATATTTGTTCTGGTCCCGGTACTCTGGCGCGATGGAAGGGGAGGAAATCAATTCGATCGCCGTCCTGCCATTCGCGAATGCGAGCAACGACCCGGAGTTGGAGTACCTTGCCGATGGCCTCAGCGAAGGCATCATCAACAATCTCGCTCAACTGCCGGGGCTGAAGGTCATATCCCGCAGTTCCACCTCACGCTATAGATCCGGCGCCGTCGATCCGAAGGCCGTGGCGCGCGAGCTTGGCGTCGAAGCCATCGTCGCCGGCCGCATCACCCAGCGGGAGGACAATCTCCAGATCAGCGCCGAGGTGGTGAGCGCTCGCGACAGCACGCGCCTTTGGGGCGGACAGTACACGCGGCGCGCCGAAGGCTGGCTGGCGGTGCAGAGCGACGTCTCCGAGGAGATCGCCCGCAGGCTCAGGCGGAAATTGAGCGCCGGACAGACCGAACAGCTGGTGAAACGCGAGACGGCGAATCCGCAGGCTTACGAACTGCTGCTGAAGGGACGCGCCCTTTGGCGAAAAGGCGGAAACGAAAACTCCAGAAAGGCGATCGACTACTACCAGCAGGCAATCGTCCTCGATCCCAATTACGCGCTCGCCTATGCCTATCTCGCCGGAAGCTACAAGAGCCTGATCGGCAACGGCCTCCTTGACCCCGGTGAATTCAAGACCGCCGCCGAAGCCGCCGCGCGCCGGGCGCTGGAGTTGGACCAGAATCTCGCGGACGCCCACTACATCCTGGCCAACATCAAAACGGACGCTTGGGAATGGGCCCAGGCCGAGCGGGAATTCAGGCGTGCCATCGAGCTGAACCCGAACCTCGCCGCCGCTCACAACGCGTACTCCGCCTATCTCGCCGTGGTCGGACGTCACGAAGAGAGCATCGCCTCGATCCGGCGCGCGCGCGAGCTCGATCCGCTCTCCCTGATGATCCACGCGAACGTCGGCTACCGGTTGTATTTTGCCCGCCGCTACGATGAAGCAATCGAGAGCTTGAAGCACACGTTGCAACGCGACCAGGACTACGCATTGGCGCACCTCCTGCTTGGCTACACGTACGCGGCCAAGGGCATGTATGCGGACGCAATTGCGTCCTACCAACAAGCCGCCAAGTCCGGTCTCGACTCGCCCGGCACGCAGATCTTCCTTGGTGCGGCTTATGCGAAAGCCGGCGACCGAGAGAAGGCCTTGGCAGTCCTCAAACGAATCCGGACCGCCAGGGACTATGTGTCCCCGGGGGAGCTGGCGGTGCTCCACGCCGCGCTTGACCAGAGAGATCGAGCCTTCGCGCTGCTGGAGCAAGCGTACGAAGTCCACGACCTGCAACTACAGTACATAGGCACAGATCCGGCGTTCGACAACCTGCGAGGCGATCCCAGGTTCGACGCTCTGCTGAAGCGCATCGGCCTGAAGGGAGCCTGACCGGCCCACCTTGGGACCGGCACACACGGGCTTATGTCTTCCGCACTTGAAGCCGCTCGGGAAAAGGTGGATCGTGTCCTCCGGCCCTTTCCGGACCGTGCGGCCTCTCCCGGAGGTTGTTGTGGCAAGCGCGTCCCAGCCCGCGTCTCTCGCGACGCCATCAGCCTTCCGTTAGACGAGTGCTGTGCAGCTCCTGCTGAGTTGGAAAGGAGGCTTCATGCCGACCAGCAGACTCAAGGAATATCTCGATACCAACCACATTCGATACGTCACCATTACCCACTCGCTGGCCTACACAGCCGGCGGCATCGCCCAGATCACGCATATCCCAGGCAAGCTGATCGCGAAGACTGTCATGGTCATAGTGGACGGCTTGCTCGCAATGGCCGTGGTGCCGGGCCCGATGCACGTGGATCTTCGCGCGATGAAGGCTGCGCTGGGCGCAGAGGAAATCGAAATCGCGAGCGAGCGGCAGTTCGCGCACGTCTTCCCGGATTGCGAACTCGGAGCGATGCCGCCGTTCGGCAATCTCTACAACTTGCCTGTGTACGTGGACGAAGAGCTGACGAAAGACAAAGAGATTGCGTTCAACGCAGGCACCCATCGGGAGTTGATCCGGCTGGAGTACGAGGATTTCGGCAGGCTTGTGGCTCCACAGGTGTTGCGCATCGGGACGCGCACGCCTGCCGAACTGCACGCCGAGAGCCGGCGGGCTTCGTGAATTCCCGGTGAGGGTGGTTTACGGCTTCTTGTCGCCGGGCGTGACAGGCCTCGGAGGCTGCGCCTCCCCGCGCTCGGGTGCGGGCGGGGCGCCCGGCGACCCCGCCTTAGCTCCGCCTTCGGCTCGGCGAAGTCGGGGGCGGGCTTGGCTGACGTTCGTCTGCCGGGGTACGGGTTCGGGGGCAACTGTTCTACACTCGACGGCGTGCCTATCGCTCATCTGACGCTCGAGCTGCGGATTGAAGGTGCGCAGTCGCTCAAAGACAAGCGCCAGGTCGTTCGCAGCCTCAAGGACAAGCTCCGCGCCGCGTTCAACGTGGCCGTGGCCGAGATCGAGGTTTCGGACCTGTGGCAGCGCGCGACCATCGGCGTAGTCAGCATCTCGGATTCGCGCGACTATCTCGATGGCCTCATGAAGAACGTGGAGAGCGCAGCCGTGCGCTACGCCAACAACACGGGCGCAGAGGTGGTGGATTCGTTCCTCGACTTCGTTTGAGTGCTCTACGTTTTCGTGCGTTATGCCGCCATGGAGCCCGGTGTGCGCTCCACTCGGGAGGAACGGCGTTGCCAGATGTCGATCAGGGCGTCCGCAATCGCGAAGATGACGGGACCGATCACGAGTCCTGACGCGCCAAACGCAGCGACTCCCCCGAGCACCGAGAAGAAAACCACGATCGTGTGCAGGCGCAGGTCTTTTCCCACCAGCATGGGGTAGAGGACGTTATCGGCGGTGCCGATCACGAGGGCTCCCC
>DASPLH010000246.1:0-20761 GCA_035627675.1 Clostridia bacterium | reverse complement strand
GAAGAAGGCCGTGCTGGCGAACTCGGAGGCGAAGCCTCCGGAGGTGTCGGCGCGATAGTCTCGTTGCGAACAGTCGTCCCTCCGGGACTCGATTCTTATCCGCACAGTACCCAGCGCTGAAGCGCTGGGCTAGGGAACGCGGCGCGCCTCCGGCGCTCGCCTTGTCAAGTCCCAAATCCCGCCTCCTGGCTCCGCTCGGACTATTTCCATTGCAGAATTGAGGTGGCCGGGTTAACAAGTGCAGCTGCTTGCAGTATCTACTTCACCCTCAGCGACCACAGCGCGGCCTTGCGGAAAGTTACTGCCAGCGGGCGTCTCCAGCTGTCTTGCGGCGGCATCAGCAGCCAGGTCAGCACGCGCAAGGGACGCGGCAGTTCCGACGATGGTCGCCCGGTGTCGCTGGGGAAGAACTGGAAGAGTGCTTCCTTGGGGTGTTCGCGGAACTCGTCCACCATCGCCACACGCTGCACGCAGGGGATGGTGCAGTAGGGCGCGCACGGCTTGACGGTGTGGTATTCGCGTTCCAGATCCGCCGGCGTGTACTGCTCCAGCGGGATGCCGGGATATCCGCGCTGCTGCGAGCAGTAGTGCACCAGGCCGTCTTCGCAGATGTAGAGATAGCGGCATCCGGCGCGGCAATGCCACTCGTTGGGCGCGCCGCGCACCAGACGCGAGTAGTAGCGGTCATACAGGGCCGCTGTGTAGAACGGCTTCGGCAGGCGCAGGATCGCGTCGTAGATGGCCTGCCGGGCCGGATCGAGCGTGCGGAGTTGTCCCTCGCCGTCGTGGATCAGTCCGACGGTGCTTTGCAGTCCCAGTTCTTGCGCGCGGCGAGCGACGGTCAACGCATCCTCCGGATTCCGGACCGCACTGCCCAGCACAGAGTTGATGTTCACGTGAAACTCGGCGTGCTCGGCAAGCCAGCGCAGCTTCTGGTCGAGAACCTTGAGGCTCTTCTTGGAGACGTCATCGGGCAAAACGTTGTCGATGCTTATCTGAAGATGATCGAGACCCGCACGGTTGAGCCCCTGGATGCGCTGCGGCGTGAGCAGGTATCCGTTGGTGATGAGCTCGGCCATCATGCCGTGACCACGGATGGAACGCACGATCTCGTCGAGGTCGGGGTGCAGCAGCGGCTCTCCTCCGCTGATCGTCACCGCGCTCGTGCCGAGGGCGGCGAGCAACTCGATGCGGCGAAGCATTTCCGCTGTGGGTACCGGCTTCGACACCTTGTCGTACTCGTTGCAGTAGGCACAGGAGAGATTGCAACGGCGAACGGGGATGATGTGCGCGAGAATCGGGTGCCGCGGCGATCGCAGAGCCTTGGCGATCATCCGGACTTCGCGGAACCGCCGGTCCACGGACCGGATCGACCGCCGGAGGGGAAGGGTGTTCATGACTGCACCAGGGCCGTCTGTTGTTGCCGGACGAGGGGTCATCGTACTTCCCGCTGGCGGTCACGCGCCACGGGAATCGAGAGTGGGACAGTCGTCCCTACGGGACTCGAATCTGTGCGCTTCCGTTCCCAGCGCTGAAGCGCTGGGCTAGGGAACGGGTCGCGCCTCCGGCGCTATGCCGAGATGAGGAACAAACGTTAGCCCGATTCACCACAGAGGCACAGCGAGGACTGTACCCAGAGCTTACGCGCTTCGCGCGATGCTCAGGGCTAAAGGCAGACCCGGCCTCGCTTCGCTCGGGCGCAAATCGAAGCCCGGCACGGGTGTGCCGGGCTTTCGATTGATTGAGGGATAAACAGTCTCAAGGCTAAGGACTGAAGACTGGCGACCGCACGCTGACGACTGAAGACCAGCGACCGCCGTCTAAATATCCAGGTTCTTCACGTCGAGGGCGTTCTCCTCGATGAACTTGCGGCGGGCTTCCACGTCTTCGCCCATCAGTGTGGAGAAGATCGTTTCGGTCTCGGCGATGTCCTCGAGCTTCACGCTGAGCAGGGTGCGGCGTTCGGGATCCATAGTGGTCTGCCACAACTGCTCGGCGCTCATTTCGCCCAGCCCTTTATAGCGCTGCACCGTGTATTCCTTCTTGCCCTCGTTGAGCACGTAGTCGAACAGGTCGCGGATGCTGATCTTCTCGACCGCTTCCGCTTCGCGCTTCAGGGTGACGCGTCCGGGCGTGCCGCCCTTGATGGTCTTGCCCTCGAGCTTTGCCTTGTCGGCCTTCGCGTCGTCGCTGTCTTCTTCGTTGCCGTTGGTGTCTTTCGCGGCAGCGCTCTTGACGGTTTCGATCATGAACGGGCCCTGTAGGCCAGGAGCCAGATCGAGCAGCTGCTTCCAGCGGCGGAGCATCTGCTTGTACTCGGGCGTCTGCGCGAGGTCCCAGCCGATGGTGTGCTCGGCTCCCTGCGAATTGACGAAGACTACGCGCCAGAGCTCGTGCTCCTCGTCGAACGCGGCTTCGACCGACTTGAACTGACGCTCCCTGGCGATCGCCTTGAGGCGCTTCTCGAGCTCGGCGACCTTGACCGGAGGCTTCTTGCTGTCGCCTTCGAAGTCCGCTCGCTGCTCGCCGATCCGGAGCGTTGGCAGCAGCTCGGTGACATGCTCGTCCCGAAGCCGCTTGTTCACCTTGTCGCAGAACGAGATGTACTCGTTCAGCGTGGTCATGAACCTGGTGAGCTCCGCGCCCTCGATCTTGCGGGCTTCGTCTCCGTAGCGCACCACGATGCCTTCGGCGGCGCGCTTGACCATGACCTTGACGAACTCGGCGTCGTTCTTGATGTACTGCTCGAATCGTCCCTTCTTGATGCGGTAGAGCGGCGGCTGCGCGATGAAGACATTGCCGCGATCGATCAAGCCCTTCATGTGACGGAAGAAGAACGTGAGCAACAGCGTGCGGATGTGCGATCCGTCCACGTCGGCGTCCGTCATGAGGATGATCTTGCCGTAGCGCAGCTTGCTGATGTCGAAGTCGTCCTTGCCGATGCCGGTGCCGAGGGCGGTGATCATGGCGCGGATTTCTTCGTGGCTCAGCATCTTGTCGTAGCGAGCCTTCTCCACGTTCAGGATCTTTCCCTTCAGCGGCAGGATGGCCTGGAAGCGGCGGTCGCGGCCCTGTTTGGCCGTTCCGCCTGCCGACTCACCCTCGACCAGGTAAACCTCGCAGCGCTCGGGCGTCCGTTCGGAACAGTCTGCGAGCTTGCCGGGCAGACCGCCGGAATCGAGCGCGCCTTTGCGGCGCGTGAGGTCGCGAGCCTTGCGGGCGGCTTCACGGGCGCGCGAGGCCTCGATGGCCTTGTTGATGATCTTGCGGGCGATGGTCGGGTTCTGCTCGAAAAACGCTCCCAGGCGCTCGTTGACGAAGGCCTGCACCTGTCCGGCAATGTCGCTGTTGAGCTTGCCCTTGGTCTGGCCCTCGAACTGCGGCTGCGGCAGCTTGACGCTGACAACCGCCACCAGGCCTTCGCGGACGTCATCGCCCGAGAGGTTCTCCTTCACGTCCTTGAAGAGGCCGAGCTGCTGTCCCGCGTAGTTGATGGTGCGGGTGAGCGCCGAGCGGAAGCCCTGGAGGTGCGTGCCGCCGTCCACGGTGTTGATGTTGTTGGCGAAGCTGAAGATCGTTTCCGAGTAGGCGTCGTTGTACTGGATGCCGATTTCGATGGCGAGGCCTTCGCGCTCCACTTCCATGTAGATCGGCTTGTCGTGCAGTACGTTCTTGCCCTTGTTCAGGTGCTTGATGAATTCGGCGATGCCGCCGTTGAACTTGAACTCGACGTGCTTCGGCTCTCCGGTCTTGGGATCGGTGGTGCGCTCGTCGGTGAGCGTGATAATCAGTCCCTTGTTGAGGAACGCGAGTTCACGAAGACGCTGCGAGAGCGTGTCGAAGCTGTACTCACTGACGGTGAAGATTTCCGGGTCGGGATGGAACCGGACCTTCGTCCCGCGCTTCTTAGTGGTGCCGGCCTTCTTCAGCTTGGTCTGCGGTACGCCGCGCGAGTACTCCTGCTGCCAGACGAATGGACCTTCGTTCTTGGAATCGGGGCGCCAGATCTCAACTTCAAACTCGTCGCTCAGGGCGTTGACGCAGCTCACGCCGACGCCGTGCAGTCCGCCGGAAACCTTGTAGGTAGAACTGTCGAACTTGCCGCCTGCGTGCAGGACGGTCAGCACGACCTGGACGGCCGGAACCATCTCACCCTCGTGCTCCATGGGATCGACCGGGATGCCGCGGCCATCGTCCTGAACGGTGATGGAATTGTCGTCGTGGATCGTGACGTCGATCTTGGTGGCGAAGCCGGCCAGGGCTTCGTCAACGGAGTTGTCCACCACCTCGTAAACGAGGTGATGCAAGCCCATCTCTCCGGTCGAACCGATGTACATGGCGGGGCGCTTGCGCACGGCCTCCATGCCGCCAAGGACCTTGATGGAATCCGCTGTGTAACCGTCAGAGCCGTTGCCGTTCGTCTTCTTGGGTTCGACTGCTTCCACTTTGTTCTTGGTCTCTTTCTCTTGAGCTGTTGCGGCCGTAGGTTTCGAAGCCATGAGTCACTGGGTCCTGCAAAGGCAGTGGGAGCACTGCATCGCGGTCGCACATACCACCCCGACGAGCTTCACAGAGCTTTGCTGAACCACGGCAAAACACTTGAAATGTCGGAACTTAGAGGTAATTCGACCTGTGGATATTCTAACACGGGACAGGGCTGATTTGGGAGCTGCGACGGTGCTGTAAATGCCACGTTATCAGGAACATAGGAGCGTCGGCGGGCCACCGGTCCCGGTCGTGCCGTTCCCTACAGCGTCAGCAGTGTGATCACGCCGGCAATCAGGAATCCGACGCCGAAGCACGGCAGGTAAAAAGCTGCGAGTGCAGCCATCCGCAGCAAGGTATTCCGCCTTGATCCGCCGTAAACGCGTCGCAGGGCGATGAACAGGTACACCGGCAGGCAGAGCGCCACTGCGTATCCCACCAGCCACTGAACAGCGGAGACATTGGTCAGGGCAGCCAGCAAGTACAGCGTGAGGGCAAGAAACGCGAAGGCGTGATAGTGGAGCGAGAAGTAAACGAAAGCCGGATAGCGCCGGTTGCGCCTTCTGTACGCAAGACGCAATCCAAGGGCAAACAACGGCACGATCGCGAACATAACCCGCGAAACGTTTGCGAAGAAGGAGTGCCGGAATACCTCGCGGTTGCGGAGAGCCTTGGCGACCGCCGACTCGATCCGCCCGCCCAGTGAGTTCGCGTCCGGGGTCGTGCCGGTGTTTTGAATTTTCAGTTGCAGGGCAGGAAATTCCCTCTTGTTCTCCGCCGTGCCGGTTCCTTGCTCCTCGCCCTGGACGACGACCGGCTCAGCCTTGTAGGCCGCGATGAGGAAGAAAAGCAGGCTGAACGTGAGGTAGAGGCGAATCGGCCCGATGTATTTCGCGCGCCGGCCGGAGAGAAACTCCGACGTGAGCTGTCCGGGGCTGAGAACAAGAGCCTTGAGGGTCTTTACGATCTTGCCGTCGAGGTGAAGAAACTCGTGGACGAGTTCGTGGAAGAGGTCGTGCAGCGAGGGGTCGAGATGTTTCTCGCGCTGACCGCAATGCGAGCAGAAACGTCCGCTCAATTCCGTGTCGCAGTTCTTACACCTTGCGGCCGCTTCCACGGCATCGGCGGTTACAGGATCCGTGCTCAGCATCCGCACATTATTCAGAAACTCACACCGAATCCGCAACAGCACGGCTTTTTCGGTTTCATCCCGTCGAACGCGCCAGGCGTTTCGCTGCCGCAACCGCCGTATGAATCAACCAACAGACCTCTAGAGCAAAAAGCCCCGGCGCTCGGCCGGGGCTTCTCGTTGCGGATTCCGTAAAGCGTCAGATCCTCATTGGCATCACGACGTAGCGGTACTTGTACTCGTCTCCACCTTCGGGGCGGAGCTGGCCCGCCGACTGTGCGTCCTTGAACTCCAACCGGACATCATCGGTCTCGGCAGCCTTGAGGAAATCGATCAGGTATTGCGAGTTGAAGCCGATGGTCATCGGTTCGGCGGCGTAGTTGGTCTCGATCGAATCTTCGGACTCGCCGGTTTCGGTCGAGGACGACGAGATCTTCAGCTCGTTCTTCTCCAGGCGGATGCGGATCGCGCCCGAACGCTCGTCGGCGAATTGCGCCACGCGCTGGATGGCGCCTTGCAGGTCTCCGGTGCGGATCGTAACGCTCCTGGTGTTTTCCTTCGGCAGCACGGCTTCGTAGTTCGGGAACTGGCCTGTGAGCTGGCGCGAGGTGAGCAGGCGGCTTCCGATGCGGAAGAAGAGCGTGGACTCGTCCTTGGCAAACTCCACGAACTCCACGTCGATGCCGTTGAGCAGCGTGAATAGTTCGGCCATCGCCTTCTTGGGGACGAGCGTCTTCTGTTCGCCGCTGACCTCGAACTGCGACCCGGTGCGCTCGATGTGCGCCAGGCGGTGTCCGTCGGTCGCGACCATGGTGATCGACTCCGGCTTAAGAACCATCAACGCGCCATTGAGCGTGTAGCGCGACTCCTCGTTGGAGATCGCGAAGATCGTCTTTCCGATCATCGTGCGAAGGACGTTCGCGGGGATCTTCACAACGCCGGTGGTCGGGAAGACGGGGACGCTGGGAAAATTCGAGCGCGCCATCCCAACCATTTTGGTGTTCGAGCGGCCGGCGCGGATGTTGACCCAGTGGTTCTCGAGCAGCTTCAGGCTGATGTCGCCATCGCCGAGCAGCTTCACATAGTCATAGAGCTTGCGGGCCGGGATGGTGCAGGAGCCTTCCTTCTTAACCTTGGCCGGGCACGACGTACGGAGGCTGAGGTCGAGGTCGGTCGCGGTGATCGTGACGCGGTCCTCGGCGGCCTCAAAGAGGAAGTTCGAAAGGATAGGAATGGTCGTCTTGCGTTCGACGACACCCTGCGTGGCGGTCAGTTCCTTGAGCAGATCGAACTTGCTGACCGAGATCTCCATTGACGTTCCTGTAGCGCTGCCTGCCTCTGCCATGTGTGTCCCCTGACTAAACCTGTTGTATGCGATGAGGCTCTTACTAGAGCGGTTCCACCGTAGAAATCTCCGAACCTGTCACCGCCGGGCGCGACACCCGGTTCCTTTAGGCGATATACGTACTGCGGAACCCACTAGTCTTGCTCTTATACATCAAGAAAAACAACAAATACCAGTAGTAACCGTAGGTGCGTTGGAAAAGTGGATAACCATTCCGAAACCGCATCAATACTGCCCTGAATCGACTTCTCGGGGCGGGAAAACCGGGCCCTTCCCGTGAGGTGTCCGAGGAGTTCCGGCCAAGCGATCCAGGTTGATGCTCGCATTTGCAATCTTCCCACAGAGCGGCCGCCTTATCCGCTCGGAAAACCAGGCGCAAGAGTGGAAATCGCGGCGATAACCCCGAAATCATTGGGCGAGGATCGGGTGGGTTGGGCGGAGCGGCTGTTCAAAAGATCGAAGAATCGGAAAAGTGGAATCGGAAAAACAAGTGGGATGCGTGCGGCGACCATGGTCGGCTCGGGGCGAGATGTGGAAGACGTCTCGACAGTCGTCCCTCCGGGACTTGGGTGTGTACGGGCCGGGCACCCAGCGCTGAAGCGCTGGGCTAAGGAACGCGCCGCGCCTCCGGCGCTGTGAGGTGCCACAAACATGAAAAGCGGATGGACTGGCCGTCCATCCGCTTGGGGGAGTGTTGGGGTTTAGAAGTGGTAGGAAACGCCCATGCCGAACTGCGCGCGCGACTTGAGGTCAACTCCAGGAGCGATGCGGCCGGCAACCTGGGCGACGCCGAAGTCGATGTTCATGCCCTTCTCGGTCTTGGGCACGATGCGGGCGAAGTAGGTCAGAGTCGTCGGGATGACGGCTCCGGGCAGGCCGGCGATTTCCTTCGGCTGCTGCGAGAACTCCGAGCCGAGGATGATGGAGCTCTTGGCCGGTCCCTTCACGACGAAGGCCGCCGCGCCAAAGGCGCGGGCAGTCCACTCGGGAGCGTTGCCGGCGATGCCCATGATCGAAGCGTTGGTGCCGCGCACGCCGGCGCTGAGCACGATCGGAAGGCCCTTCACCTGGGTGATGGTCTTCGTTCCGACCAGGTAGACGTCGCCGTTGTTGGTGTCCTTGCCGTCGATGACGCCGCCGACGTGGCGGACGTTGGTGCGGGCGACGAAGCCAACCGAGATCGCCGGGACGAACGTGGTCTTGCCGGCGTTCTCGCGGACGATGTTCAGCTTGCCATGGAAGGTGTTGTAGCCCTCATCGAACAGCGGGCTGACCGCGGTCGAGCCTGCCTTGACGAACGTGCGCGTGTAACCGAACTCGGCGCGGTTGAAGACGCCGACCGTGGCCGAAGCCGTGAAGTAGTTGCCAACATTCTCACCGGCGTTCAGGTAGTGGAAAGCGACGGTGGGGGCGCCAAAGCCCTTGTCCGACGACTTCGCGGTGTAGGCAAACGGGGTTACGAGCGCGCCTGTCTGGCCTTCCCAGTTGAGGCTCTGCGCGAGGGTGAAGCTGCTAGCGGCAAAGACAAGAGCAATCGCAGCAATCAAGCGGATGGAATTCTTCAACGTAGTACTCCTTCAAGTGTTTGGGTCTCCATCTCACGGTGCGGTGCCGTCGTTGGTTGGTGTCGTGAAAACGTACAGTCCGCTACCCAGGCGGCGCGGTTCCTCGCTCGTGTCGGTCCGGAACACGCGAAGATATCTTCACCACGCCTTCAACGAAGGGGTGGGGAACGCCGTCCTGAGAAGTTGAGATAACCCGACTTTACGTGTCCCACAGCACCAGGCTCGGTGCAGGCAAACACAGGTGTTCGTGACGCGGACCACAGGGCCAAGTGATAAGGATTGGAAAATCGGAGAAAGTTGAATCCGAAAAACAGCGCAGATGTGCGGCAGACACGTGAGGGTGTGACGTTGGTGTTCCACAGGGAACAGGTGGGTAAGAATCGGAGAAGGCGTAATCGGAAGAGGTGGGCATCGTCCAGAGCCGAGAGGTCCTTCGACTCAAACTCGCATCCGCGACTGCGTCGCGTTCTATCGCGAGTTCTCGCTCAGGATGACGGTACAGAGGGTTCGGATTATCGCTAGTCGAATCCAAAAACAAAAGCCGCGTCTGGGACGCGGCTTTGAAGCGTACGGATTGATTGCTACTGCTGATCTGTTCTAGTTGCTGAGGCTTTCGGTCAGCTTGTTGAGCAGGCGGTTCAGGTCCTTGTCGGCCTTGCGCTGCTCTTCGATCTTCTCGATGGAGTGCAGCACGGTGGTGTGGTGCTTGCCGCCGAACTGGCGTCCAATCTCGGGCAGCGAGGCCTCGGTCAGGTGCTTGGCCAGGTACATGGCAATCTGGCGGGGGAAGACGATCTGGCGCGAGTTGTTCTTCTGCTTGATCTCCGGCAGGCGCAGTCCGAACTGTTCCGCGACGGCCTTCTGGATGGCTTCGATCGTGACCTTGCGGCTCTGCTGGTCGATGAAGTTCTTCAGGCACTGCTGCGCCGTCTGCATGTTGATCGGCACACCGGTCAGCGATGCATAGGCCGTGAGTCGAACCAGCGCACCCTCGAGTTCGCGGACGTTGCTGCGGATGTTGGAGGCGATGTAGTTGGCGACATCCGAGGGAAGCACGACGCGCTCGGAGTCGGCCTTCTTCTGAAGAATCGCCATCTTGGTCTCGAGGTCGGGCGGCTGGATGTCCGCGATCAGTCCCCACTCGAAGCGGCTGCGCAGGCGATCCTCGAACTCGCTGAGTTCCTTGGGCGGGCGGTCGCTGGCGATGACGATCTGGCGCATCTGCTCGTGCAGGGCGTTGAAGGTGTGGAAGAACTCTTCCTGGGTGCGCTCCTTGCCGGCGATGAACTGGATGTCGTCGATCAGCAGCACGTCCACCTTGCGGAAGCGGTCACGGAAGCTGACCATGCGGTCCGTCTTGAGCGAGTTGATGAGTTCGTTGGTGAACTTCTCGCTGGAGAGGTAGCAGATGGAGGCTTCGGGATTGCGCTTCTTGACCTCGTGTCCGATGGCCTGCATCAGGTGGGTCTTGCCCATCCCGACGCCGCCGTACAGGAACAGCGGGTTGTAGGCCTTCGACGGGGACTCGGCGACGGCGAGGGCCGCGGCGTGAGCAAACTGGTTGCCGCTGCCGATGACGAAGCCGTCGAAGGTGTAGCGCTGGTTGAGTTGCGCCGCGCCGTCGAAGTCGAATCGAACCTGCTGCGGGTTGGCGGCAGCGCCGTTGAATCCGCCATTGTGCCGGACCTGGGTGGCAGCCACGGCCGGCTCAGGCGTGACGAACTCAACGTCCTGGTAATTGAGGCCGAGGTTGTCGATGGCTTCCTGGATGAGATCGGCGTACTTCTCGCCGATCTGGCGGAACTCCGGCGTAGGAACCTGGATGAAAAGCTTTGCGCCTTCGACGTGGCTGTAGCGCGTGGGCTTGAGCCACGTGTCGTAGGAGTGGCGGTTGATTTTCTTTTCGAGCGCGTCGAGGATCCGAACCCACGGATTAGCAGCGGAAGCGGCGACAAACGAAGACATGGATGGACCTGTTGCCACCGTCACCCAGCGACGTCCAACGCAGCGTTCGAACTCTCAACCGCAGAGCGGGAGATGCAATCGAACCTGACGGGGAATGTCGGATGCCGATAAGGGCGGCGGCTCGCAATCTTTCTTTAACTATGAATTCGTCGCGTGAAGACGTCGGAGTCTTTGCACTGCGGACGGCATGACGGCATCGCTCGCTGGCGGATACCGCAGCACGATCATCAAATTCGTTCGTGCGACTGAACGAATGCTAGCACGATTCCGATGGTCTTCGAAGTTGCTCGGAACTTTTTACGACGAGGTTATTGTTGTGCGCCCGCGCGGAAGTTTCGTCAAGTATCACGTTGTTAACTATCGCAAGAGTTGTGCAGTATTCGAGCGATGCGACACGCCACGTGCGGTTCGCGTGTCAAGTGTTCAAAGAGGCGAGACAAACCTCGGCGAGAGTGGCGCGGGGCGGCCGCGGCGGCGCGACACGGATTGCGGGCGTGCGGGTGTTGGTGGCGTGGATTGTGGCTGGTTTGCCCGCGTCGGGGCAACTCCGATATACTCGGAGTTCGCATACTTCACTTTGGTAGAGCTAGGAGCGCAGTTTTCGCATGCCCAAGCGCACATTTCAACCGAACCGGCGTCGCCGCAGCAAAGTGCACGGCTTCCGGGAACGCATGAAGACCAAGAGCGGCCGCGCGGTACTTTCGCGTCGTCGCGCCAAGGGACGCAAGCGCGTCTCGGTTTCGCCGGGTTATCGCGACTAAACGTCGCAGCGGATTTCCATGGCACGGCTCCGAGCCGTGCCTTTCGCGCGTAACAGGCCGTGACTCGCACCCCGACAGGCAAATTCCCGAAAACGGCACACCTGTTGCGCCACGCTGACTTTCAGCGTGTGTACAAGCAGGGCCGCCGGCAGTTCTCAGGGAACATGACAGTGTTTTATCTGCGGGCTGCCGACACGGGCGAAGCGGCGAATCGCGCGCGCGTTGGGTTCACGGTCCCGCGGGCCCTGGGGGGCTCGGTGGATCGCAATCGCATTCGGAGACGGATGCGAGAGGCTGTCCGGCACAACCTGGCCTTGCTGTCCGATGTGGCCGCTGCGGTGGACATCGTGTTCAACCCGAAGCGCGCCGCAATCGACGCTCCGCTGGAGACGTTGTCGCAGGAAGTAGCACGGGCCTTTGAGGTCATCCGCAAGAATCTGAAGCCACGCAGCCAACATGAGCCGGCAACGGGCTGAGTTGCTCGCACCCGGAGCAATCGCGGCCACTGGCTCGGGAGATCGTCACCGGTTGAAAACCGCGGTTCTCTTCTCGTTGGGACTGTACAAGCGCTACATCTCGCCGGCGCTGCCGCATTCGTGTCGCTACCAGCCGACGTGTTCGGAATACGCGATGGAAGCGGTGGAACGCCATGGCGTGCTGTGCGGCGCATGGATGGCCGCGCTGCGCCTTCTGCGCTGCAATCCCTTCGGCGGAAGCGGATACGATCCCGTCCGGCTGGAAAACCGTTGCTCCGGAACTCAGCACGTTGGAACTCAGCACATTGAGGCGCATTGCTCCCAGCGCTGACGCGTTGGGCTAGAGAACTTGCGCCGTCCTGAGGCGGCGCAGCTAGGAAACAAAACTTGGCCGAGTATCACAATCCACAACACGACCCGAGCGGTTCCGGCTTCGACATGAAGCGGATGGCGGTCGTCTTCTTCATCACGTTCGTCTTCATCGCCATCACGCAGCAGTTCCTGTTCAAGGACGCCGATCAGCAGAAGAGCCCGTCGGCGCAGAAGCAGGAACAGCAGCAACAGGCTGCCGCTCCACAGCCGCCCGTGGCGGCCGTTCCGGCACCGCAGGCTCCGGCGGCGCAGGCGAGGCAGGCGACGGCCGAGACCGAGACGGTCATCGAGAACGACCTCTACCGCATCGCGTTCACGAACAAGGGCGCGCAGGTCAAATCCTGGGTACTGAAGAAGTACAAGGACGAGCGCGGCAACCCGCTGGAACTCGTCCATACGGCCGCGGCGCAGCAGTGGGGCTACCCGCTCTCGTTCTGGACGTGGGACCAGGGGCTCAAGGACAAGCTGAACACGGCGATGTACCTGGCCGACGCCACCGGACAGGTTGCAGCGCCGCGGGCGGTGAACTTCGAATACGCCGATGGCGACGTCACGGTTCGCAAGAGCTTCACCTTCGACCACTCGTACGTAGTGAAGGTCGAGACTTCGGTGATTCGCGGCGGAACGTATGTCACGGCTCTCCCGGCATGGCCCGCTGGTTTTGGTGATGCGACGGTTCCGGCCAGCTACCACGCCCAGACGGTTGACTACCACACGGGCGCGGATCTTGAACGCGTGAAGCTGTCAGACGTCAGCGGCGGCAACGTAGTGCGCGGACCGATCACCTTCGGCGGTGCGGTGGACCAGTACTTCGCCGCGATCTTCCTTCCCGACAAGCCGCAGAACGCGGTACTCGCGACGCTGCGCAACCAGATCGAAATTTCGGAAAACCCCGCGAAAGCGGACAGCAAGAAGACGCAAGTCGAGGTACTGGGCGCGGCCAGCGGCGAGATGAATGCGCCGACTTCGACGCGACTGTTTGTCGGTCCGAAGGACCTTGACGTGGTGCAGGCGGTTCACGCCAACGGCGTGAACGGAGAGCCGAATGCCGGGCCCGATCTGCGGGAGACCGTGGACTTCGGAATCTTCGCGTTTATCGCGCGCCCGCTCTTCCTGTGGCTGAAGTGGACGCAACAGCACATGATCCCGAACTGGGGATGGGCGATCGTCTTCCTGACGGTGGTGATCAACCTTGTGCTGCTCCCGCTGCGCATCTCGACCATGAAGTCGGCGCTGAGGATGCAGAAGATCGCTCCGCAGATCAAGGCGATCCAGGATAAGTACAAGGGCCTGAAGATGACCGACCCGAAGCGTCAGAACATGAACGCCGAGGTTGCGGCCATCTACAAGCAGCACAGCGTAAACCCGGCCGGCGGATGTCTGCCGATGCTGATCCAGATGCCGTTCCTGTTTGCGTTCTACGCGATGCTGGCCGGCGCGATCGAAATGCGGCAGGCGAAATGGTTGTGGCTGAACGACCTCTCGTCTCCGGACCGGCTGTTCCTGATCCCGATCGCGATTGTTGCGACGATGATCGTCCTTCAGAAGATGACGCCCACGGCGGGCATCAGTCCTGAGCAGCAGCGCATGATGAACATCATGATGCCGATGATGATCGGGTTGATGAGCTGGTCGGTAGCGTCGGGCCTGGGGCTCTACTGGGTGACGGGCACGATCGTCAGCATCATCCAGCAGATGATCATGAATCGCACCGAGCTGGGGCAGGAGATTCGAGCAGTGGCCGAGAAGCGCGCCGCCCGAAAGAGATAGGCGCGAGTTCGCAAGAGAAGAGCAGAGATGGCGATTACCGATAAGATCGCAGTAGCCAAACGCATCAACGACCTGCTGGGCACGATCGTCCGGCTCGGCGGTTTCCGGCTGAAGTACCGCATCACGGTTGATCCTCCGCTGCCGGAAGAGCGCGACTGGGAGCGGCCGGTCATCCTGGTGGACTTCAGCGGAAGCGACAGTCCCATGCTGCTGGAGCGCGGCGCCGAACTGCTGCGCTCGATCGAGTACGTCTGCATGGAAGCCTGCCGGCTCTCATCCGACGATCACGACAAGATCGCCTTCGACGCCATGGGATTCCGCAAGGCCCGCTTCGACGAGCTGAAGCTGGCGGCAACCGTTGCGGCCGAGAAGGTGCAGAAGACGGGGATGCCTTATCCCTTTGCGCCCATGTCGAGCCGCGAGAGGCGTGTGATCCACCTCGCGCTGCGCTCGTTTGAGGACCTGCGAACCGAGAGCGAGGGCGAAGGCCCGAACCGGCACCTGGTCGTCTATCCCAAGGACTACAAGGGCAAAGCTGTCGCGATGCCGAGCAGGCGCCGTAGATAGAAGATTGGTGGCGCGAGAGCCCCGGAGCGATCCGGGGCTTCTCGTTTTGAACCCAATCTCGAACGCCATCACCTCGCCAGGGGCACGGTGAACCGAGGACGCGATCCCACTCAGGATAGAGTCGGGCTTGGTAAGCTGTTGCGGTGCATCTGGACGACACCATCGTCGCGATCTCCACGCCTCCAGGCCGCGGCGGCATCGGAGTCGTGCGCCTGTCGGGCGGCGAGGCGGTCCCGATCGCATCGGCCTTCCTGAAGGTCGCCGGCGGGCGTGAGCTCGAACCCGGACGAGCAGTGTTCGGCGAGCTGATCGAGCCGGAGAGCGGCGAGCGAATCGACGAGGTCGTGGCCACGTACTTCGCCAGGCCTCATTCGTACACGACCGATGATGTTGTCGAGATCTCGTGCCACGGGTCTCCGGTGGTGCTGCGGCACGTCGTCGAGATGTCGCTGGCGCGCGGCGCGCGATTGGCGGAGCCGGGCGAGTTCACGATGCGCGCCTTCCTGAACAGCCGCATCGATCTCACGCAAGCCGAAGCGGTGCGCGACCTGATCGATTCGCAGACGCTGTTCCAGGCGAAAGTGGCGGCGCGGCAGCTGGACGGCGCGCTGTCGCATCGCGTGCAGCCGATCAAAGGCCGTCTCATGCACCTGATCGCCATGCTCGAGGCGGGAATCGATTTTGCCGACGACGACGTTGCGGTCATGCCCGGGGAGGAAATCGCCAGGCGCATCGAGGAAATCCGCGCCCCGCTGCTGCGCCTCGACGCAAGTTTCGCCTACGGCAAGGTGGTGCACGAGGGACTGACGCTGGCCATCGTGGGGCGTCCCAACGTCGGAAAGTCGAGTTTGTTCAACCGACTGGTGGAACGCGAACGCGCGATTGTCACCTCGACTCCGGGGACGACGCGCGACCTGATCAGCGAGACCGTGGCGATCGGTGGAATCCCTGTGCAACTGGTGGATACCGCCGGGATCCGGCATGCGCTCGACGAGGCCGAAAGCATCGGCATCCGTAAATCCATGGAAGCGCTGGCCGACGCCGACCTTGTGCTGGTCATCCTCGACGCTTCAGAGGCGATGGAGAGCGTGGACCGCGAGCTGCTGGAACAGGTGGAGAACCGCCGGGCCATCGTCGTCCACAACAAGTCGGACATCGCGGCCGTGGCGGCCGAGCCCGCGAGCAACGTCAACGCCGCGCTGGCCTCCGAGGCGCGGACCACGGGACAGTTGATCAGCGCGCAGGCCGAAATCCCCATGGTGCGCACGTCGGCCCTCACCGGCGAAGGCATCGAAGACCTGCGAGAGGAAATCCTGCGCGCGGTGAGCGACGGAGGCGCGCAGCAGGAGAGCGGGTTCCTGACGAACGTCCGCCAGCATGACCAGGTGCGGAAAGCACTCGAGGCGCTGGCCGCGGCAGACGCTGCGGCCGTCGGCGCAGTCCCCCACGAGATGCTGCTGCTCGACCTCTACGGCGCGCTCAGAGCTCTCGACGAGATCACAGGCGCAACCACGGCAGACGACATCCTGAACCTGATCTTCTCCACCTTCTGTATCGGGAAGTGACCCTCGGGCAGAGCTGTGGGGACGGTTCCTGTCCGATTTTCATCCAACCTGTAAGGCACAGCGCGAAATCTCAGCTACTTGCGCCCCGCACGGAGAGCTCCGCAACGCCCTCTTCAATCGGCGATCCCGTGGACGCATGCTGGGCCAAGCGGCGGCAGGAGCAGATTTGTGAGCACAGCCAAAGGAACAAAGGTACTGGTCGTCGATGACGAGCGGATCATCGCGCTGACGACCCGGGCCATCCTTGACACCAACGGCTACCAGACGGAGATCGCATTCGACGGTGAAGAAGCCGTCCAGGTCGCGCGCCGCTTTCGGCCGGAGTTTCTGTTGACCGACGTCGTCATGCCGAGGCGGAACGGCATCGACGCTGCTATCGAGATCAGGAAGTTCCTCCCCAACTGCAAGGTGCTGCTTTTCTCGGGCAACGCGACCACGACGGACCTGCTCGAGGAAGCGCACAGCCACGGTATGCGGTTCGACGTTCTAGCCAAGCCCGTTCACCCCACAGACCTGTTGGGGCGGGTGAGCGAAATCATCGCCCATGTCGGCAAGCCATCCATCCTGGTGGTTGACGACGATGAGGCGCAGCGGTATGCCACGGCGAAGCTGCTGGCGCACGCCGGGTACGAGGTCATCGAGGCGGGCACAGGGGAACAGGCGCTCAAGATGTCCACAGGGAAACCGGCGCTGGTCCTGCTCGACGTTCGTTTGCCGGACATGCATGGCCTCGAGGTGCTCAAGAGGCTGAAGGACAACGAACTCACGCGAGACGTGCCCATCGTGCAGTTGACGGCGTATCCCAACGAAAGGGACCGCGACAATGCCCTGCGGATCGGCGCAGCCGGCTACCTGGCGCGGCCCATTCGTCCCGAAGAGTTGCTCTCGAAGTTGATGTCGGCGGTCGCGCCGTCGAGCGAGGACATGGACGGGTAATCCCCGTCCGTAAGCAACTCCTCTCTCCGCATAGGCTCGTGTGCCACGCGGACACAGCCGGTCCTCTCCGCATTACCCCGTCCAGCTTCAAGATTCGGGCCGAGACATCCGCGCGACCTGCTCGCTTCGCGTGCAGATGACACCACCGGACGTGGGCTCCGCAGGCGCGCCGTTCCGGATTCGAGCGCCGGGCGGGCAGCAGGCCGGTCGGAGTGTGGAATTCCCGGTCGGGCCCGAAGAGATATGCTCACAAGTGCGCGCCTCTTTGTTCCGCGCCGGAGAATAGGAGACATCCGCACATCTGCCCGCTTTGCGAGCAGATCCGGGCCATTCCCGATCCGAGAGATGGAAAGACAGGTCATGACCGGCATTCGAATCGACAAGTGGCTGTGGGCTGCGCGGTTTTTCAAGACTCGAGCGCTGGCGGCGCGCGCTTGTGAACTTGGCAGGATCCACTCAAATGGGCAGCCGGCCAAAGCTGCGCGCGAGGTCCGCGTCGCCGACATGTTGAAGATAACCACCGATGCAGGCGACTTCACGGTCGAAGTGCTGCTGCTGAGCGAGGTGCGCGGCCCCGCTCCTGTGGCGCAGACCCTCTATCGCGAGACCGAGGAGAGCCGCGAACTGCGCCTGAAAGCGGCGCAGGAGCGCAAGGCCCTGATGGACTACGCTCCAGCCCCCGAGCGCAGGCCGTCGAAGCGCGACCGCCGCAAGATCACGCAGTTTCGCGGCAGAGCGTGAGGGCTGCCCCACGCTCGTCCACCGAGGACGGACGCGGGGCGGCTCCAACTACTGCTTGAGCGAAGCCATATCGATGACGAAGCGATACTTGACGTCGCCCTTCAGCAGGCGTTCGTACGCCTGGTTGATCTGCTGGATGCCGATCCGTTCGATATCGCTGACGATGCCGTGCTCGGCGCAGAAGTCGAGCATCTCCTGGGTTTCCCTGATTCCTCCGATGCCGGAGCCGGCGAACGAGCGGCGAGGAAGGATGAGGTTGAAAGCCGATACCGGCAACGGTTTCTCGGGAGCTCCGACAAGAGTGAGAGTACCGTCGAGTTTGAGCAGACTGAGATACGCGTTGATGTCGTGTTCGGCGGACACCGCGTCGAGGATGAAGTCGAAGCTGTTGGCGTGCTTCAGCATCTCATCCGCGTCCCTGGAGATGACCACGTCGTCGGCTCCGAGGCGCTTCGCGTCCGCTACCTTGCCGGGAGAAGTGGTGAAGAGCACCACGTGCGCTCCGAAGGCCTTTGCGAACTTGACGCCCATGTGTCCCAGCCCGCCGAGCCCGACGATGCCGACCTTCTGTCCGGGACCGACCTTCCAGTGACGCAACGGAGAGTAGGTCGTGATTCCGGCGCAGAGCAGCGGGGCGGCGGCCGCGGGGTCGAGCTTGTCCGACAGCTTCAGCACAAAAGATTCATCGACGACGATGTTCTCGGAATACCCGCCGTAGGTCATGCCGCCCGTGTGTTTGTCTGCCCCGTTGTAGGTGAGGATTGGGTACTGCTCGCAGTACTGCTCGAGCCCGCGCCGGCAGGAGGAGCAGGTGCGGCAGGCATCCACCATGCAGCCGACGGCGGCAAGGTCGCCCTCTTTGAACTTCTTGACGTTCTTTCCGGCCCGGACCACGCGGCCAACGATTTCATGGCCGGGCACGACCGGGTAGATCGAGTTGCTCCATTCGTTGCGAACCTGGTGCAGGTCGGAATGGCAGACGCCGCAATAAAGGATGTCGATGGCGACATCGTCGGCGGTCGGCTCGCGACGCTCGATGGTGAAGGGCGCCAAGGGTGAAGTTGCGGCCTGTGCTGCGTAGGCCCGGGCGGGTGTAGCCATGAGGAGTCTCCTGGAGGGCGAGGAATCGTTCGAATACACGTATCTATAAAACTCCACGGACGGGCTGTGCTCAATGCCCGAACCTGCCTATGTCTTGCCCAATTCTGCAATGGCTAGGAAATTTCGCTCAGGCTGTACTAGACTCCGGCAGAGGGGCGGAGAGATGACCGGGATTGAGGCCAATCGGAAGAGGATGGTCGAGCTGCTGGAGGCGCTGACCACGGGCGAGGGGATGCGTCCGTCGCTGCTGGACGGGGTGAAGCTGATCCGGGCGGACCGGAGCTATCCGCGCAGTCCCGTGCTGTACGAGCCAAGCATCGTCATCGTGGCGAACGGGCGCAAGCGCGGTTACGTCGGCGACCGTGTTTACACGTACGACGCGCAGAACTACCTCGTGCTGACCGTGCCCATGCCATTCGAGTGCGAGACCGAGGTCGGCGAGAATGGGCCGCTGCTGGGGGTCTCGATCAGGGTTGAACTCGCGGTGCTGAGCGAGTTGATGATGAACATGAACATGCGGACGCGGCAAGCGCACGGCGAGGGGGCCGACCGCTGCATTTCCGCCACTCCGCTGGACGCGAAACTGGGCGAAGCCACCATCCGCCTGCTGGAAGCCCTCGGGTCGCCGCTGGAAGCGAAGGTGCTCGGACCGCAGATCGTGCGGGAGATCACGTACCGCGTGCTGTGCGGCGAGCAAGGCGGCGCCCTGCGTGCGCTGCTGTCGATCAATGGAGCGCAGGCGCAGATCCAGCGGGCGCTGCATCGCATGCACTCCGAATACGCCTCGCCGATCGAGATTGCCTCGCTGGCGGGAGAGGCCGGGATGAGCGTGTCGGCCTTCCATCACCACTTCAAGGCCGTTACCGCGACTTCGCCCCTGCAATACCTGAAGACCGTGCGGCTGCATAAGGCGCTGATGCTGATGGTGCAGGACGGCGTGGGAGCGGCGGTGGCGGCCGACAAGGTTGGTTACGAGAGCGCCTCGCAGTTCAGCCGCGAGTTCAAACGGTTCTTCGGCGCGCCTCCGATCGACGAAGCCGAACGCGTCCGTTCGGTGCTGGCCTTCACGCCGCAGGAAGCGCGGGTGCAGGTGGGGTAAGGTTGCGCGTCGCCTCGTGCAGCCGCACTCGCGATGGCCGGACCTGGAAGACGAAGCCGCGCGGTCTCGTTCCCCTGCGCGGCCCGGGGCAGGAGCACGGCTCTGGTTTCCGTGCGGCCTGCTACCTACTCCCCTGGTCTCTCGTCTAACCTTGTTATTGTCAATTCAACGTTCCGTGCCTGGAGCTCTATGCGACATACACTCAGGACTGTGGCGGCTGCGTTCTTCGCGGCTGCGATCTTCTCTTTTGCGGCGGTTGCGCAGGAGGCGCCGGCTGCGGCGTCCCATGGCATTGCTGTCGAGAACCTTGACCGTTCGGTTCCCCCGGGCGACGACTTCTACCGGTTTGCCAACGGCGAGTGGCTCAAGCGCACGGAGATCCCTGCGGACCGCGGTTCGGTCGGCGTCTTCCGCCAGCTTACCGACAAGAGCGATAAGCGCGTCTCCGGCATCATTGAAGAGGTATCGAAGTCGAATGCGCCGGCTGGTTCGAACACGCGCAAGATCGCCGATCTCTACAACTCGTTCATGAACGAAGAGGCGATCGAGGCCAAGGGACTGACGCCGATTCAGCCGCACCTGAAGCGCATTGCCGCCATCAAGGACAAGCGCGAGTTGGCTCGCGCGCTGGGCGAGAGCCTGCGCGCCGACGTCGATCCGCTGAACAACACCAACTTCCACACGCAGAACCTGTTCGGACTGTGGGTGGCGCCGGGCTTCACCGATTCCGAGCACTACAACGCCTACCTGTTGCAGGGAGGCCTGGTGCTGCCGGACCGCGACTTCTACCTCGCGGACAGCCCGCGCATGCAGGACATTCGCGCGAAGTACCTGTCGCACGTCGCGGCCATGCTGAAGCTGGCCGGGTTCAGCGACCCGGACGC
>DASPLH010000245.1:0-4648 GCA_035627675.1 Clostridia bacterium | reverse complement strand
GGACGCACGCGGATGGTCCATCCGAACCGATTTCGGCGATAATACCGGCCACGTGGGGCAGGGATGCACGCTGGCACTGCTACAACGCACGACATTCTCCGGAAGTTGGCGGAAGGGACCGCTGCTACCACCGGCCAGGAGTTCTTCCGCGCCCTGGTCGGTTGCGCGGCGCAAGCACTCGGGGTGTCGGGCATCTGGGTTACTGAATACATAGCCAGCGAGCGCAGTCTCCGGGCCCTGGCGTTCTGGTTTTCCGGGCGATATATAGACGAATATCATTACCCGATCGACGGCACTCCATGCGAGCCAGTCATCGACAACACCTGCCTGGTGAACTACCCGGACCGCGTCATTGAGCTCTTCCCGGACGACCCCGATCTGCCGGGCTTGAACGCAGTGAGCTACGCCGGAATCCCGCTGCTCGCTCCCGATGGGCTTGTGCTGGGACACCTCGCCCTGCTCCACAACGAACCGTTCGTCCTGACCCCGGAACTTGAGTCCATCTTTCGCATCTTCGCGTCGCGCGCCGCTGTTGAGCTGACACGCATCCGCGCAGAGTCCTCGGTGCGCGCCAGCGAACAGCGGTACGCGCGCTTGTTCGAAAGCGCGATGGACGCGATTCTCGAGTTGGATAGCGATCTTCGAATCCGGCGCGCGAACTCCGCGACCGAGAAGGCGTTTCGCGTGAGTGCGGAGGATCTTGTGGGCCGGAGCATACATACTCTTCTTACCGACGACAGCCGGCGCGTGTTTTCGTCGGTGCTGGCGAGCCTGCAAGATTTGTCCTCTTCGAATAGCTGGATTCCGGGAGGGTTGAGGGGCATACGCTCCGACGGTTCGGTCTTTCCGGCCGAAGCCAGCCTTTCGCGCTTCCCATGGGAAGGCGCCTGGCGCTGCTGCGTCATCCTTCGGAATGTCGAAGAGCAGCTCGCTTCCGAATCCCGCCTGCGCCGTCTCGAGGCCGAAGCGGCTTACCTGCAGGATGAAATCGCCGAGCTGCGTCGCGAGCAGGAGATATCTGGCCATAGTCCAGCCATTCTGCGTGTCATCTCCGCCATTCACCAGGTCGCGCCCGCGCCAACGTCTGTCCTGATCATGGGCGAGACCGGAACAGGCAAGGAACTCGTTGCGCGCGCGATTCACCAATCGAGCCCGAGGGCCGGGAAGCCCTTCATTCGGGTGAACTGCGCGGCGATCCCAAGCTCTCTCAGCGAGAGCGAGTTCTTCGGTCACGAGAAGGGTGCCTTCACGGGAGCAATCGCTCGACGGGTCGGACGCTTCGAAGCCGCGAACAACGGAACCATCTTCCTGGACGAAGTTGGCGAACTGCCGCTCGACTTGCAGGCAAAGCTGCTGCGCGTGTTGCAGGAAGGGGAGTTCGAGCCGGTTGGCAGCTCTCAGCTCCGCAAAGTGGACGTGCGGGTGATAGCGGCAACCAATCGCGATTTGCTCTCGGAAGTCCGCGCAGGACGCTTCCGCGAGGATCTCTACTACAGGCTCAACGTCTTCCCGATCGTCGTGCCACCGTTGCGTGAAAGAGGCGCGGACGTCGAACTCCTTGCGGAGCTGTTCATCGAGCGCTACTGCCGGAAGATGGGCAGACCAGTCATGACCCTGGACCCGGATTGCCTGCGCCGACTCCGCTCGTACGACTGGCCCGGCAATGTTCGCGAGTTGGAAAACGTCATCGAGCGCGCTGTGATCGTCTCCCGCGGCAACAACCTTGTGCTGCGCGACGCCCTCCCGGTCGAAAACGCATCCCGTGCCACCTCGCTCCGGCAATCCCAGGCTCCCGGCGGTCTCGGCACCAGGGCAGAATTGAAGCAGCTCGAGAAGGCGTCCATCCTCCGGGCGCTGGAGGCGGCCAACTGGAAAGTCGCCGGCCCGAACGGCGCTGCCCGCCAACTTGGAATTCCAGCCTCCACTCTCTCCTCGCGCATGAAAGCTCTAGGCATTCAACGCCCTTCCAGGTGACGAAACACAACTCGCGAAAAGTCGTGAATCGCGAATGTTCGCGACCCGTCATGCCGGCCTGTGGGCGTAACCCCTTGTCCCGCCAGCACATTTGCGTTGAGCCAGTTTGGCAGTGGCCGTGCCCTGTAGCAGGTCAGGGAAACGCGGACACCGCGGCCTCGGCACAAGGAGACAACAAGACATGAAAGTTCTAGCGAAGCAGATGATGAACGGGGTGGATGTGGCCCGCCTGTTCGAGACGATCAACGCGGTCAAGGCACAGCCGGAGCTTGCGACGTTCAAGTTCCGCATTACGAACTCGTGGAAGGGCGGCGGCGAGAATCGGTCCGAGATCACGGACTTCCACGGGTGCATGCAGGACATTCGGCACGCGCGCCCGTTCACGCTCGTGGCGGACGAGCCTGACGTGCTGCTCGGCGCCGACAACGGAGCGAATCCAGTCGAGTTTCTGCTTCACGCACTCGCGGCTTGCGTTACCACCTCGATGGTGTACCACGCCGCCGCCAAAGGATTCGCGATCGAAGCCATCGAATCGTCGCTCGAAGGCGACCTGGACCTCCGGGGCTTTCTCGGAATCGACCCTTCCGTCCGCAACGGGTATCAGCAGATACGAATGAAGGTGAAGATGAAGACGAACGGAACCGACGAGCAGATCAATGAGATCTGCTGCCTCGGTCCGATGTTCTCGCCCGTGTTCGACTCGGTCACGAAAGGCGTTCCCGTGTCTGTCACGGCGGAGCGCATGTAGCGGAGACGCACGCCTCCAAACGCCGTAGCGGCAATGCTCAAGGGCCTCAGGCCGTCGGACGCGGCCTGAGGCGCAGCCACGCTCATCCGCCGCCCGTGCGGCAAAGCTCAGATCTTCCGGTTGCCGCATCGGCCATCAGCCCGCTTCGGGGAAGCTGCGCATATCGACATACGTGACTGCGATCTACCCGATACGCACCGGCGTTCCGGACGGGCCGCCGCGGGAACGGCGACACAGTGGCCCGACCTGCTCGCGGAATCCACCTGACGGCAGAGCACGAGGCGGAAAAGGAATCTTGGGGTTTGACGCTCACCACCCGTAGCGTTTAAATACCGGGCACCCAATCTGGTCTCTGCGGGGGAGAAGATGAGCAGTTCCGTTACCGACCCTGGACATGAGCCGCACTCGGCGATCACGCCCATCCCGCTGATGCAAATATCGACGGCTTTCTGGGCCTTCAAGACGCTGGCGACAGCCGTTGACATGGAACTATTCACGCGTCTTTCGGCAACCCCAATGACGGCTCCCGAACTGGCGCGCTGGTTCAGGATCGAAGAGCGCCCGGCCGAGATGCTGTTGACGGGGTGTGCCGGGTTGGAGCTCCTCGAAAAGAAGGATGGCCGCTACCGCAACACTCCATTGGCAGAGAAGTTCCTCGTCCGGGGAGGTCGCTACTATTTCGGCGGGTTCGTCACGATGCTCAATCGCAGGCTCTATTCCGGCTGGGACAAGCTGCCTGAGGCGATCGCCACGAACCGGCCAACCACGTGGGACCCCGATAAGCAGGCGTCGCTGTTTGAGGGGTCCGACCCTGCCATGATGCAAACCTTTTGGCAGGCCATGCACTCTCTTTCGATCTTCACCGCTCGCGCCCTCGGCGAGACGATGGATTTCACGCGTTTCCAGAAGCTGCTCGATGTCGGCGGAGGTTCGGGGGCATTCGATATTGAGCTTTGCCTCCGCTACCCGAATCTTTCGGCCACGGTATACGACTTGCCGTTCGTCGCGGAGATCGCCGGGGAGAGAATCGCCGAGGCCGGCTTGAGCAATCGCATTACGACCGCCCCCGGGGATTTCTTCGCCGACTCGAAGTATCCGCCTGGGCACGACGTGATCTTGCTTTCCATGATCATGCACGATTGGGGCGAGGAAGAAGATCGGGCAATCCTGCGCAAGTGCTATGAGGCGTTGCCTCCGGGCGGAGCCGTAGTCATCAGTGAATTGCTGGTGAACGATGAGAAGACCGGCCCAGCGCCGGCCGCGCTCATGAGTCTCAACATGTTGATCGAAACCGTTGGGGGCCGGAACTACACGGCCGCAGAGCTTCGAGCCTGGTTGGGAGAGATCGGGTACCGCGACGTCCAGGTCATTTGGTTCGAAGCACCCGGCGCGAACGGCGCAGTGATCGGTTCTAAACCGAAATCATGAGAAAGCAGGAATGCGCGGGCTCCGCCAGACTGAGGAACGTAAGCAGGCTGGTGGCCCATGCAAGCTTCGTCCTTGGGCTTGCGTGGGGGCAGTTAGCTGCGGTACGTCAGGCCTTCCCCCCGAAAGGCTGGACCGGAAGCGGTTGCCTGCCCCACGGAAGCAAAGAAGCTTGAGTGGGCCACCTGTTTCTTCTTGAGCAAATTCAGCAAGCGCGCGTCACGTATTCGCCGAACAGCCCCTTGAGACTGGACATAGCTGTCGGCGATTACAGATGCGAACTTCACCGCGTTCCGGAGGCACAAGGCAGAGTGCAAGCACTCTTGGTCGCATCACCAGGAAGCATGCTATCGAAAAGAGGCCCAAGAAGAGAAAACCCATCGTGTACTCGCCCGTGGTCCGTCTGAGGGCGCCAAGAACGAGTGGCGGGAAGAACCCTCCAAGCCCGCCTGCCGCACCCACCAGGCCTGTCACCGCGCCAACCGATTGCGGGAAGTACTG
>DASPLH010000244.1:0-2858 GCA_035627675.1 Clostridia bacterium | reverse complement strand
ACATAGTGTCGCCGCAGGATGCGCGAGCGCGCTTCCAGCGTGGCCAGCACCTTGCCTTCCGACTGAGGCACGCGCAGACGCAACTCGCGGACCGGATCGTCGTCCAGACGAGCGTCAATCGCCTTGAGCAGCGCGTCGAGGTTGATGCCTTTCGCGGCGGAGATGTGAACCGTGTTGTCGTCGTCCGGCAACGAAAGCCTCTGCTGAGGCGCGAGCAGATCGACCTTGTTCATCACCTGGATGCGTGGCTTGTCGGCAGCGTCGAGTTCGGCAAGCACCGCGTTCACCTGCGCCATCTGCTCGGCGGCCGTTGGACTGGTGCCGTCCGTGACCTCGAGCAGCAACGCGGCGCGCTGCACCTCTTCCAGGGTCGCGCGGAAAGCCGAAACCAGCGTGTGCGGAAGATTGCGGATGAAGCCAACCGTATCCGACAACAGCACTTGCCGCTTCGATGGCAGGGTCACCGCCCGCAGCGTGGGGTCCAGCGTGGCGAACATCCTGGACGACGAGAGCACGCCGGCCCTGGTCAGTGCATTGAACAATGTCGATTTTCCGGCATTCGTATAGCCAACCAGAGCGACGGTCGCAACCGGAACGCTCTCCCGCCGCTGCCTCTGTTGGGCCCGGATGCGGCGCACCTCTTCGAGCTGTTCCTTGACGTGCCTGACGCGGCGATGGATCTTCCGGCGATCGGTCTCGAGCTGGGTTTCGCCGGGTCCCCTGGTTCCGATGCCGCCGCCGAGCTGCGACATCTCCGCGCCCCGGCCCGCCAGTCTCGGCAACAGGTACTCGAGCTGCGCCAGCTCTACCTGCAACTGACCTTCGCGGGTGCGCGCGTGGCGCGCGAAGATGTCCAGGATCAACTGCGTGCGATCGAGAACACGGCAGTGGATTTCGCGTTCGAGGTTGCGTTGCTGCGAGGGAGACAACTCGTGGTCGAAGATGACGAGGTCGGCGTCGGCCATCTTCGCGGCCCCGCCGAGTTCTTCGAGCTTGCCGCGGCCGATCAGCGTGGCCGGGTCGGGGCGGTCGCGCCGCTGCATCATCTCGCCAACGATCTCCGCGCCCGCGCTGGTCGCGAGTTCGCGCAGTTCCGCCATGGACTCGTCGGCGTCGAACGGAACCGCCTGCTCGTCCGTCTGCTTTCGTCCGGTGACGGAAACCGTGGCAGCCTCGCGCGCGACGCGAGCGGATGGAGGCACGCCTCCGCTGCGAACGTGCGCGCCCGCGGCATCCCTCTCCTGCGCTTCGCGTCTTGCGCCGTGATTGCGGAAATCTACGCCGACGAGAAATGCCCGCTCGGGACCGGTTCGTAGCTCATAACTCCGGCGACCGCCGCTGGTTTCGAGCAGCGAAGCGCGGCGCGTTTGCATGCCGCGCTCCTCGATGTGTTCCGGACTGCTGCGACGACGTGGAATAGCTCACCCCTGCTGAGGAGTGTTGCCGCCCTGGCCGGGCGTGGTGCCCGCGGCGGGCGCCGCCGCAGGCTGGGCCGGAGTGATGCCGGGATGCGGCGTGCGTTCAGCGTGCGGACGCGCCATGACCACCGTAGAGATCGCGTGCTTGAAAATCAGCTGCTCCTGGTTGTTCGTTTCAAGTACGACCGAGTACTTGTCGAACGAGCGAATGCGTCCCGAGAGTTTCACCCCGCTGAGAAGGTAGATGGTGATGACGGCCTTGTCCTTGCGTGCGGTGTTGAGGAAGGAATCCTGAATGTTCTGCGCCGGTTTGTTGTCCATATTTTCTCCTTTTTGGGTCAGAACAGCCGACATCTGCATGGCCACCGTGATCTCATGCGTTCTCGAGGAGCACAGAGGCAATGGCCGGCAGCACCAAAGGCGAAAGCCGCACAGATACTCGTCGCGCAGCCTGCTGCCGAACCGCACAACGATAGTTGTTCGCAAGCCGAATTTCAACTAAGGACGGCCAAAGCACTGTCCGTGTGACTGGATTGCTCTACTCGCAAAGAAAAAGCGGGGAAGCCAGAGGCTTCCCCGCCCGAGTTACCGCAATACTCAGATTAGAAGCTGTACTTCACCCAGAACCGGATCTGGCGCGACCCATAGGCCGTGATATCGCGGCCCGCGAAGTCAGGATCGATCAGGTTGTAAACCGGGATTCCGAGGTTCGAATGGTTGAACGGGTTGAAGAGCTCGGTACGGAACTGAAGCTGCTGACCTTCACGACCGGGCAGCTTGAAGCTGCGCGCGATGCTGAAAGAGCTGTCGATCGTTCCGTCCGTCAGGATCGTGTTGCGGCCGACGTTGCCGTAACGGTTGCTGGCATTTGTCGCACCCGGGATGATCCAGTGAACATCGTTGGCCGAAACCTCAACCAGCGCGTCGCTGTTCATGAATGACGGGCCGTCATAGAGCAGGCCGGGCGTGCCGCCGATCTGCGCTCCGTCGAAGGCGTACGAAGTGATCGGAGCATCCGGGTTGCCGAGGTTCGGACGGTCCGAGCCAACACCATCGCCGTTCGCGTCGAAGCCGTCAGAAACGGTTTCAGGCGCGCCCGACTGCAGCGTCATCGTGCCGGAAATCTGCCAATCCGAAAGCAGCGCACGAACTCCCTTCAATGCGAAATTGTCAGACTTCGGCATTGCTGGGATGGTGTAGACATACGTCAGCACGAAACGCTGGCGGCGGTCAAAGGCCGACAAACCACGTTCGCCGCTACGGTCGAATACGTTCTGCGGCATCGAGCTGTTGCCGCTGGTAACGAACACTTCCGATCCGGTGTCGATAGCCTTGGACCAGGTATACGCCGCACGCAGAAGGAGACCCTGCGTGAAACGACGGTCCACCTTGACGTTCAAGCCATGGTAGATCGAATCGCCACGGTTCGTGCGGACGCGG
>DASPLH010000243.1:0-2389 GCA_035627675.1 Clostridia bacterium | reverse complement strand
GGGTTCAGCATGGCGAACTTCGATTTCGCCTCGGAGCCTCCGCCCTTGGCCGCAACGATCACCTCAACCGTGTTGCCGGGCACCACGGTCATATTCACCACGGCGGGCGTGTTGTCTCGGGTGTTCCTGCGCTGACCGCCGGGATCGGCGAGCACGCTGGCGCGGAGCTTGTTGTCCGGATGGTTGTAAGCGCGGCGCACTCCCTCGTTCACCATGTCCTCGACGCTCATGGTCGCCTGCCACTGTACGTTCATGCCGATCTTGAGGAAGACCGTCACGATGCCCGTGTCCTGGCAGATCGGCCGGTGTCCCTCGGCGCACATGCGCGAGTTGATGAGGAGCTGCGCAATGGCGTCACGCGCCGCGGGCGATTGCTCTTTCTCGTAGGCGCGCGCGAGGCTCTGGATGAAGTCCGCCGGGTGGTAATAGGAGATGTATTGCAGAGCGTCAGCAACACTCTGGATGAGATCTTCCTGCTGGATGATGGTCATGGCATGCCCCAGGTAAGAGTACAAAACCCGGGCGGGAGCAACAAGGACAGTTATCAGCATTCAGCCGTCAGCATTTAGTACGCTGCTTGACTGCTCACTTTGAACTTGAACCCGAGACCTCTCCACTGAATGCTGATTGCTGATGGCTGAGGGCTTGGTCAACTACCGAACGCCGACCACCGAGGACTGACTACCGGCGACCGACAGCTTCCCGTACATCGACGTGAAGTGCAGTTCGATTTCACCGCAGGTGCGCTTTTCCATCGAATAGACGGTGCAGCGGTTGAACGGTCTGGAGTAGACGTGCAGGCTGACGGCGCGGCCGCCGAACTCCCTGGGGTTGAGGACTTCGTGCACGGGCGTCTCCGGTTGGACCGCCGCCGGCTTGACGGCGTGGATCTCGAAGCGCTCCGCAGGTTCGATTTCGCAGTAGTGGCGCTCAACATCCTCGACGAGGACTTGATAGTTCTGAACTATGAGGCGCCCCATGGGGACGCTCATCCAGCAATGCTGGCCCTTGTGGTTGTGGATCGAGCTTCCCTGCCCCGTCTCCCAGCAGATGGCGATCAGGTCGTACATCTCCGTGTGATCGACCAGGTTCCGGGTGTAGTGCTGCCGGTCCCAGACGAGATACGGCGCGAGGCTCTCCGGGTCCACCGGGCGGTGCTTGATCCAGGTTTCCATCGCACCGATGTCGTCGAACGCCTGCTCGGGCAGGGTGCGCAGTTGGCGAACGAACTCCCCAATCGGCAGAAGCGTGGTCAAGGTTGAAGAGGTTGCCATGCTGGGGTCTCCTCCTGCGAGTTGCGCCAGGATATAGCATCACTTTCCCGGACGCGCCGCAAGGGCCGAACCGGCATATTTCCGCGTCTATATAATCGGGCGCCTGTGAGTCCATGCCGCGGAGACGGTGCAGCCGCCGCGCATCTCATGCCCAGGAGTTCTTATGCCGAACGCCACTCGCGCTGAAAAAGACTCGATTGGAACAAAAGAGATTCCGGCAGATGTGTACTACGGTATCCAGACGGCCCGGGCGGTCGAGAACTACCCGATCAGCGGGATGCGCGCGCACCCAACGCTGATCCGGGCGATCGCCATGGTGAAACAAGCGGCGGCGGAAGCAAACCGCGACCTCGGCCTCGTGGACAAGAAGGGCGCCGACGCAATCGTGGAGGCCGCCAAAGAAGTCCAGCAGGGAAAGTGGGACTCGCAGTTCGTCGTCGATGTCTTCCAGGCCGGCGCGGGCGTCAGCTTCCACATGAACTCCAACGAAGTGATCGCAAACCGCGCCAGCGAACTGCAAGGCGGCAAACTCGGGGAGTATCCCGTCCACCCGAACGATCACGTCAACTACGGGCAGTCCACAAACGACGTGTTCCCGACGGCGATGCGCCTGGCGACGCTCTTGGAGCTGGAGAAGCTCTACCCCGTCCTGCACGAGTTGGCCGAAGCCTGCGACGCGAAGGGGCGCGAGTTCCACGACATCCTGAAGTCAGGACGCACCCACATGCAGGACGCCGTGCCGATGCGGCTCGGACAGGAGTTTGCGGCCTACGCGGGAGCGATTCGCCGTTCCGGGCAGCAGATCCAGCAGCAATCGGAGTATCTGCGGGAATTGGGGCTGGGCGGATCGGCCGTCGGGACCGGGATCAACACGCATCCCGACTATCGCGAGATGGCGATTGCGAACCTGTCGCGCATCTCCGGGCAGAGGCTGCTTGCGGTGGACGACATGCGCTACGCAATGCAGTCGAACGTCGCCATGGCCGCCGTCAGCGGCGCTCTCCGCAACCTCGCGCTGGAGGTCATTCGTATCAGCAACGACCTGCGGCTGCTGTCTTCCGGACCCAACACGGGGTTCGCCGAGATCAACCTTCCCGCGCTGCAGCCGGGCTCGT
>DASPLH010000242.1:0-31495 GCA_035627675.1 Clostridia bacterium | reverse complement strand
TTCTTTTCGCTGGCCTGCATGGCGTCGGCCGCGTTGGAGATGAGGTTCATCAGCACCGTCTTGAGCTGCGCTTCGTCCATCTGCACCGGCGGGAGCTCCTGTGGAAGGTCGCGTATGACCTCCACGTTCTTGCGCTGGAGTTCGTAGGCGCTGAGTTGCAAGGCGTGTTCCACGGCCTGGAGCAGGCTGGCCGCGCGCGTCTCTACCCTCGACTGGCGGGCGAACCGCAACAGGCTGTCGATGATGCCCCGCATCCGCAGGGCCTCGCGGCGCATGGTGGAAAGCTCGCGCTCGAACCGGCGCTGCGTGTCGGCATCGCTCATCAGCTCGGTGTACCCCATGAGCACCGTCAGCGGATTGTTCAACTCGTGCGCAACGCCGCCTACGAGTTGACCGATGGAGGCCAGCTTCTCGTGCAGCATGACTTTGCGCTGCATCGAGACCCGTTCGATCGCGACTCCGATATCGCTGGCGAGCATCTCGAGGGCCGACATATGCGCGGCCGTCACGCGGTTCACGTCCTTCGGATCGTCCAGCGAGATGCAGCCCACGATGTTGCCGGCCGAAGAGCGCAGCGCAACCAGCATCTCGTCGCCGTCCCGCCAGTTCGGATGCTCGGGGTACTTGCGAGTGCTGGGCACGCGCTTGAGTTCGCCCAGGGCGTCTGCCGGGCAGATATAAACGTTCTTCCCAACGTTGCGGGCGCGCGCGCAGAACGCCTCGAGATCGGCGATCCTGGTGCTCGCGATCACTTCCTTCAACTGCGCCTCGATATCGGGTGTCAGCCCGGAGTGCCCTGCGATATAGAGCCGGCCAGCGTCGTCGGCAAGCACGATGGCGGCGCGGTCGAAGTTGCTCACCTCGGTGATGGCCTGTGCGATCTCCGTGCACAGGTCATCGACAGCGGCTCCGCGCAGGAAGCGCGAGGTCAGGTCGGCGAACCGCGTCATCTGGCGGCTGAGATGCCGCTCGTTGGCCTCGGCGTCGAGCGCGTCGCGGGAACTGCCTTCAAGGATCGTGACGATCATTCCGAAGGCCACTACCAGCTTCGGGACGTTCCAGAGGTCGCTTTCCGCGCCGATCTCCGCCAGCAGCCACGGTGCATGCAAGCGGAGCATGAAGACGCCCGCCCAACTCGCAAAGCCCATCGCGACGCACACCACGCCCGGACTTGCCCGGCGGTAGGTGCGCAGGGTCAGCACGCAGGAGCCGGCGCACAACGCCAGCAGCACGTAGTAGTAGCCGCCGAGCGAGTCTCCCGCCATGAGACGCAGTACGGCCAGCGCTCCCAACCCTACGGTAAAGATGCAGAGCGCGACGGCGTACCATGAGAAGCGCCTGTGCCAGATGACAATTACCGCAACGCTCACGGCGTAGGTGACGACGCCCACGACCGACTGCGCGAGCGGAAAGTGCAATTCGTAGCCGAGAAAAACCGATAGCAGCGTGATTGGGGCTCCGATGGCGGCGAGGACGCTGCAACGCCAGCGAGGCAGGTCAACGAATGCAGAGAACGAAAGCAGGAACGCCAGGCAGGAGATGCCAAGCGTCGCAAACTGAACCGTCGTCGCGAGCCGCTCCAGAGGTGGCGGCCACGCGGGAAGCTCGGTCACGAAATGGAGCAGCACCAGTACCCAGCCCAATACCCAGAGCTGGAACCGGGGCGACCGGTTCGTACGCCAAAGCGAGACGAAGATACCAACCAGCACACCCAGCGTTATTGTGTGCGCTAAGGCGTCCACGGAAAAGGACATACGAATCCTGCAACTCGGAACCTCTATGATGGTCTGGAAAGTTGCAGCCCGCAAGCAAATTAAGGCCGGTCCGGCCGTTCCGAAACCCCGGAAGGGGCTCCGCATCTAACGGTCAGGATTCGGGTTGGATACCTTTATGAACATTCGGCGTTTCCGTCAATCCGTGATCGCGCTGGCCCTGTCGCTGGCGTGTTCGCTTCCTCTCGCGGCACAAAAGGGCGAAGGCGACCTGAACCCCGCCCCTCCCACCGGCATCTCGGCGGACGAGATCATCCGGCGGTTCGCCGCCAAGGAGCAGGAATTCAAGCGGGCACGCGAGAATTACACCTGGCGGCAGAGCGTCAAGGTGCAGGAGATGGATGGAGACACCCCCGGCGGCGAGTTCGCCACCGAGATGGACATTCTCTTCGACGACAAGGGACGTCGCATCGAGAAGGTGATCTACGCGCCGCAGTCCACCCTGCAAAGAATTTCCATCAGCCCGGAAGATGAGCAGGATCTCCGCCTGCGGCTGCCCTTTACGGTCACCACCGACGAGCTGGGGCTTTACGACATCAGCTACGTCGGCCAGCAGCGCCAGGATGAGTTGAACTGCTACGTGTTCGATCTGAAGCCGAAGAAGATCGAGAAGGGACAGCGCTACTTCGAAGGACGCATCTGGGTCGATGACCGCGATTTTCAGATCGTGAAGACCTTCGGCAAGAACGTCCCCGACATCAACCAGAAGAAGGGCCAGGAGAACCTGTTCCCGAGATTCACCACCTACCGCGAACAGATCGACGGAAAATACTGGTTCCCGACCTATACGAAAGTGGACGATACGCTGCACTTCTCCACCGGCGATGTCCGCATCCGCCAGGTGGTGAAGTACACCAACTATCGCCGCTTCGGCTCGAACGTGAAGATCACCTACGAGGGCCAGGACATCGAATCGGCCCCGGGCGACAAGCAACCGGCGGAAAACCCGCCAGCTTCTCAGCAGCCAGCGAAGTAGAGCTGCCCGTAGCCAGCCGCCATCTGCGGAGCCGAAGGCGGAGCTAATGTGGGATCAAGACGAAAAGGCGCGTGCCGGTGCACGCGCCTTTGCTTTGCGACGAGTTCCCTACTTTTTCTGCGCTCTCTCGAAGCGCTGGTTGACCTCGGCCCAGTTCACCACGTTCCACCACGCCTTCAGGTACTCCGCGCGACGGTTCTGGTACTTGAGGTAGTACGCGTGCTCCCACACGTCATTGCCCATGATCGGGTAGAGCCCCTGCGAGAGTGGGCTGTCCTGGTTCGGCGTCGAGATCACCTGCAGGCCGCCGTTGCCGAGCACGAGCCACGCCCAGCCGCTGCCAAACTGCTTCGTGCCGGCGTCGTTGAACTTCTCCTGGAACTGCGCGAAATCGCCGAAGGTGTTCTTGATCGCGTCGGCGATCGCTCCCGTCGGCTGCCCCCCGGCGTTCGGACCCATGATGGCCCAGAACATCGCGTGGTTGACGTGTCCGCCGCCATGGTTGCGCACGGCGGTGCGAATCGCTTCGGGGACGGAGTTCAGGTCTCTGAGAATCTGTTCGGGGTCCTTCGATTTCAGCTCCGGCGCCTTGTCGAGCGCAGCGTTGAAATTGTCTACGTAGGCCTGGTGGTGCTTGTCGTGATGCAGACGCATGGTCTGCGAATCGATGTACGGCTCTAGCGCTTCATACGCATACGGCAGGGGCGGAACTTCAAAAGCCATCTTGCAGCTTCCTCCGGGAAGATGAATCGAAATTTCTTCTCAATCAAATGGATGTCGCTCCACGGTGCAAGGTTCCAAAGTTTGTGGAGAGGATGAACCGGGGTGTCCGAATGAGGAACGAGAAAACGAAAAGGGCTCCGCCTGACGGAGCCCCGATCCGCGTCTGCGAACGGTCAGAACTGCTGTCCTCCTACGCGGCTGCGCTCTTCCGGCGACATCTGTGACCACAGAGAGCGCTGGTATTGCTGCGTCCACTCGCTGTTGGGATTGGCCTCCAGCGCGCGCGACACCCATTGATAGGCCTGCACGCGGTCCTGTTGCACGCACTGTCCGGTGCCATACAGCGCGCCCAGTTTGCTTCGAGCGCGTGCCGTGCCCCGTTCCGCTGCCGAACGCAGAAGGATCAAAGCCTGCTCGCAGTTCTGCGGAACGCCGCGGCCGGCGATGTACATCTCGGCCAGCCGCACGGGCGCTTCGCGGCTTCCCTTCTTCGTCGCGCGCCATAACAACGCAGCAACGAGTTCGGGATCTCCTGCGGAGGATGCCTGCTTTAGTTCGGCTTCGCCAGCCTTGTCGGCTTCGAAGCCGCGCCGGGCGGCACTTGGCTTTGCAGAACGCTCGTCGCGCTCGTCCTGTGGGATGGCCTCGCGATCACGCGCCGAAGCCAGATGTTCCGGTTCTTCGGCCTTCGGTTCCGGAGCACCAGTGTCGTCGTCGGCCGCCACCGCCGGTTGCTCACGCTGATCGTCCTCGCCCGACGCCGTTGCGTCCCGCTGGTGGTCCTGCGTCTGTTGTTCGGCTTTCTCAGGTTCCGCAGACGCCTGTTCCTCCCGCGCACCGGCACCGGCACCGTCACCGTCCGTCGCGGCCGGGGCAGGAGGCTGCGCCTCGGCGGGATTATCGGGCGGCTCTTCGGCCGGCTTCAGACGAGAGTTGAGCGGGTCAACCTTGATGTCCGGACCGCCGGGTGTTCCGGCGTCCGGAGCGGTAGCCGCCGCAGGGTTGGGAGGGGCGCCCTGGCCGCGCACCGCCACTTCCTGCGTGCCGGCTCTCGCGTACCGCCATAACCCTAAGTCGCGGATGGCACGCCATTGGACGATGCCGAGCGCGACAAATCCCAGGACGATGGCAAGGGCCAGGTTGCGTCGCCAGTGACTCGGCTCCTCTTCGTCTTCGTAGTACCCGTCGTTCTCCGCGCCGCTCAGTCCCAGGAACGATGGCCCGGAGACATTGCCGCCGTCCTGAGGTTCCGTCCACTCGAAGTAGGCATTCTTCTGCGAATTCGACAGCGGAAGCTCCGCGTCGCGATCCAGGCGCTGTTCCAGAGCTTCCGTCTTCCCCAGCTCCGATTGACCGAAATCCTTGTCGCTCAACCCGAGCACCGACACCGAGCGACTGGGAATGACGTGCGGATCGCCGTTGGGTCTCGAGGCCGGCGTCAGGTTCGGACGAGTCTCGTCGATTCGATCCAGCGCAGCGTGCAACTCCCGCCGAAGATGCTCCGGAGGATCCTGGCGACGATCCGTGCCTTCCTCGGCGATGATCGGGACCGTCTTGTCATATTCCACCAACTCAGGAGGTATATCCGAGCCGTCATATGCGGGTTGCTCGAAACTTTCGAGTTCCTGGGAATTGCCTTGGTCGTACGCGGCAGGTGGGTAGTGCGTCTGGGCGGCAGAGTAGCTGGCCTCATCATCCGTATCGAAGTTGTCACTCTGCTCGCGTGTGCGCTGTCCTTGCCCGGCTCCGTCCCTCAGCGGCGTTCCGCAGAAGCCACAGAACCGGTGGTCAGCCGGATTCTCGTGATTACACGATGGGCAAAACACAGATATGCTCCGTCGCGTGGCGCTGAGGAGTTGGATGTCATCGGGAAGCAGGAGTTTGCAAACGGGTAAATAGTTGGGCGAGAAAACCGGACAGGGAACACGAACAGTAACGGGCGTTACAGCCCCCGCCCTCAAAGCTTGGCCAGGGCGAACTAGAGGCCGGCCTCCAACCGTGAGCGGGGATCCAGATAGTCCCGCAGCGCATCGCCGATGAAGTTGAACGACAGCACGGCCAGCATGACGGCCAGCGCGGGAAAGAGCACAAGGTGGGGCGCGTCGAAGAGGTGAGAACGCGCGTCGTTCAACATGGAACCCCAGCTCGGAACCGGCGGCGGCACACCAAGCCCTAGAAAGCTCATGGTGGCCTCAGCGAGTACGGCACCGGCCATGCCGATCGCCGCCTGCACGATCACCGGCTGCATGATGTTCGGCAGGATGTGGCGGGTGATCACCCTCAGGTCGCTCGCGCCCAGGGCTCGAGCGGCTTCAACGAACTCCCGCTCACGCGCCGCGAGCACCTGTGCCCGGACCAGGCGCGCGTAGCCCACCCAGCCCCCGATCACCAGCGCGAGTATGAGGTTGATCAGTCCCGGACCGAGAAACGCCACGAACGCAATCGCCAGCAGGATTCCGGGGAACGAAAGGAACGCGTTCATGACGATGACATTCACGAACCGGTCCAGCCGCCCGCCGTAGTACCCGGCGATTGATCCGATGATCGTGCCCAGCAGCAACGAGCCCGCGACCACGCTGGCGCCGACCATCATTGAAATCTGCGCCCCGTGGATGACTCGCGAGAGTATGTCGCGCCCGAGTTCGTCTGTGCCGAACCAGTGGGCGGCCGACGGCCCCGAAAGCCGGGACGGAAGATCGATCAGCGCCGGATCGCGCGGCGCGATCCAGGGAGCGAAGAGCGCAAACAGGGTGAACACCACGACGAGCACGAGGCCAGTTGCAGCCAGTGGATTCCGCCGCACCGCCGTAATCAGTTTGGAGCCGTTCGCCATCGTAAAGTAGTTCCTTGTTCCTGCGTTGTTCCCTTCACTCAACATCAGTTCACCACAGAGGCACAGAGGCACAGAAATTCTTAGCGAAACATCCCTCCCCAACGCAGCACTGTGTAGTGCAGAGCGGCCGGCGCCCACTCTGCCCCTTACACTTCGCATTCTGGGCGAATCTCACGTGCTTCCGCCCCAAGATTCTTCTCTGTGTCCCTGTGCCTCTGTGGTTCTGTTGCGCTCAAGATCAGCTCAACACGGAGACAGAGGCACAGAGATTTTCGATTTCGCACCGCTCACTGCCGTATACGCGGGTTCAACACCGAGTACACCATATCGGTCAGGAAGTTCACGAGCACGTACGTAAGCCCGATCGCGAGGATGCATCCCTGCACGAGGTAGTAGTCGCGGTTGGAGATTGCGCTGATCGTAAGACGTCCAATGCCAGGCCAGGAAAAGATCGTTTCCGTGACGATTGCGCCGGCCAGCAGCGCGCCGAATTGCAGACCGAGGACGGTCACGACCGGGATCATCGCGTTGCGCAGAGCGTGCCCATAAACAACCGTCCTCTCCGGCAAGCCTTTCGCTCGCGCCGTGCGGATGTAGTCCTGCCCCAACTCCTCCAGCATGGACGTACGCACCATGCGGGTAAGGATCGCCGCCAGCGCGCCTCCCATGGTGATCGCCGGAAGCACAAGATGCGCGAGGGTTCCCGTGCCCGACACCGGAAGCCACCCGAGGCGAATTGCGAAGAAGAGAATGAGGATCGGACCCAACGCGAAGTTCGGGAACGACAGCCCCAGCAGCGAGACGAAGCTCAGAACACGGTCATCCCAGCGGTTGCGCCTCAAAGCGGACCGCACTCCGGCCGGCACCGAAATCAGGATTGCCACCAGCAGCGCGGAGATGGTCAGCGCAATGGTCGCCGGATAGGCCTGTGCGATGACACGCCCGACCGGCTGGTTCATGCGGATCGAATCGCCAAGATCGCCCCGCAGCACGCCGCGCCAGTAGTTCACATATTGCTGCGCAACCGGAACGTCGAGTCCATACGCACGGCGCGCCGCCTCGAGGTCGGCGCTCGCCGCTCCTTCGCCAAGCATCTGCTGAATCGGGTCGCCCGGCACGAGATGGATCAGCAGAAACACAACGCTGACCACCAGCCAGACGACAGGCAGCATGTACGACAGGCGAGTCAGTACGTAGCGGATCATTGCTGTTCCGCGCTCGCCGGTTCTGGCGTCTTCGGCTCGATCAATTCGATCTTCACGGACTCCACGCGTCGGCCGTCCATTTGCTTGACGGTGTAACGGCGATTCTCGTACTCGAAGCTATCGCCCGTCCTCGGCACGCGCTGCAAACGGGTCATGACGAAGCCCGCGAGCGTCTCGTAACCCTCATCGCGCGGCAGTTCAAGCCGGTATTGCGTTTCGAGATCGCGGATGTTCGTTGATCCATCCAGGGTCATCGACCTGGTGCCGATGAGTGCCTGCGGAGCCTCATCGTACTCGTCCTCGATCTCGCCAACGAGCTGCTCCAGCACGTCTTCTACGCTGACCACGCCCGCCGTGGAACCGAACTCATCGACCACCACGGCGAGGTGCTTCTTCCTGCGCTTGAAGTCCACCAGCAGGTCGGGGAGCGGCTTGGTCTCCGGCACGATCAGAACTTCGCGCATGATGTGACGCACGAGCAGCACCGGTTCTCTCCTGATCGCCTCATCGCTCCGTGCCCGCTGCATGCGGAACTGCATCCAGCGCATCAGGTCCTTGGCGTAGAGCACGCCGATGATCGCCTCCTGCCCACGCTGCGGGTCGAAAACCGGCACTCGCGAATGTTGCTCGTCCACAACGCGCTTGAAGGCGTCTTCCAGCGGGAGGTCTCCGGGTACGGAGAAGATATCCGGACGCGGCACCATCACCTCGCGCACGGTGACGTTGTCCAGGTCGAGTGCGCGGTGGATCATGTCTTCCTGCAACGCCGGTATCAGCCCGAAGCGGCGGCTCGCGGTCACGATCAGCTTGAGTTCCTCGGGCGAGTGCACTCCGCCCTCGCGGATCTCGTGTGATCCGAAAAGGCGCAACACGACGCGTGCGGAGGTCGTCATAATGCGCAGCGCGGGGCTGGCCAGCCGCATGAAGATGTCCATCGGGCCGGCCACGGCGAGGGCGACGCGCTCTGCCCTTTGCAGCGCGAGCGTTTTCGGCACCACCTCTCCGAGGATCACGTGCAGGTAGGTGATGACCGAGAATGCGATGACGATCGCGATGGTGTGCGCCCACACACTGGCATAGGGGATGTGGTGGAGCGCGGGTTCCAGCAAATGGGCCAGCGCCACCTCTCCGACCCAGCCCAGCGCGAGGCTGGCGATGGTGATGCCAAACTGGACGGCGTTGAGTACCTCGTCGAGGTTCTGGTGCAGCTTGCGGACAGTCCGCGCGCCGGTGCGTCCCTGTTCGATCAGTTGTTCGAGGCGCGTGTCACGCACGCTTACCAGCGCGAATTCAGCCGCCACGAAGAACGCATTGAGCGCCACCAGGAGCAGGACGGCTATGATCCGGATCAGCACCAGAATGAGCATGGCAGGGGGAAATCATAGCAGCAGAGAGACTTCCACCGGCTAACGTTTCCACCGTGGCGGGGTCTAAGCCTTCGAACGCCGGGAGCACTGCCTCGCTCCCAGGCATCGGCAAAATTCTTGAACAGAGGGAACCGGCGCCTGCAATCGCTCGTACAACGATGTGTGGCCGGCAGAGTGTCCGGCGTAAGGCCGAGAGAGACTTAGATCTGGCAGCCGTCAGGGAGATACAGACGTGGCGAACGGAAACGGGAAGCACAAGCGCAGAAATCGCTGGATGATCGTGGGTGTCGTGGTCGTGATCCTGGCCGTGGTGATCGGCCTGGTAGCCGCCAGGAGCGGCGGGGCCAAGATCGATCCTACGAAGCTCGCCAAGGTCGAGCGTGGCGACCTTGCCAAGAGCGTCGTTGCCACCGGCAAGATCGAGCCCATCACCAAGGTCGAGATCAAGTCGAAGGCCTCGGGCATCGTCAAGCGCCTCTACGTTGACGCCGGCGACAAGGTGAAGGCCGGCCAGCTGCTCGCCGAACTCGACAAGGACGAGATGATGGCCCAGGTCCGCCAGAGCGAAGCCCAGCTGCAGGCCAGCGATGCCAGCCTGCGCTCCGCCGAAGCCGACCTGAAACGCGCCGAAGTCGATGCCCTGGGAGTCGATATCCCCATGCTGAAGCGCGCCTTCGAGCGCGCCCAGAGCATGTACCGCGACGGCGTCGTCTCGCAGGCCGCGCTCGACGATGCCGAGAGAGCCTACGAGATGGCCATGAACAAGCAGAACGTGGCCCGCGCGCAGGCCGTGGTGGCCAAGGCTCGCGTGTCACAGGCCGCCGCCGACGTTCAGAAGTCCCGCGCCCAGCTCGCGCAGTTGAAAGAGCAGCTCGGATACACCACGATCGTCGCTCCCATCGACGGCATCATCCTCTCGCGCGATGTCGAAGTCGGAGACGCGGTCAGCTCCATCCTCGTGCTCGGTTCCTCCGCCACGCTGGTCATGACCATCGGCGATACCAACGAGGTTTACGTCAAAGGCAAGGTGGACGAGAGCGACATCGGCAAGGTGTACCTGGACCAGCCCGCGCGCATCCGCGTCGAGTCGTTCAAGGACAAGACCTTCACCGGCAAGGTCACCAAGATCTCGCCCATGGGCGTGGAGAAAGATAACGTCACCACCTTCGAAGTTCGCGTCTCGATCAACAACCCGGGCGGCGAACTCAAGGCCATGATGACCGCCAACGCCGAGGTGATCCTGGAAGAGCACAAGGGCGTCCTGATGATTCCGGAGAGCGCAATCGTCTACGACCGCGAGAAGAAAGCGTCGGTCGAGGTGCCTGATCCGAAACAGAAGGAAGGCAAGCGCAAGATTCCCGTCGAGGTCGGCATCTCGAACGGAGCCAAGACCGAGTTGCTCAAGGGCTTGAAGGAAGGCGACCAGGTCGTCCTCCAGTAACCCGGTGCAGAATGCGGGCCTCCTCCACGGAGGCCCACTCTATTTATGCTCGATGCCTACGGCAGTAACGACAGCTCGCGCAAGCCCGGAGCTGGAATCTCCCTTCGCTGCCGGCAGTAACTTGACCTTCTCCCCTCCAGCCATTTAACTTCCGACATTCCAGCGGAGCCCCTACTTGTCTCAATCGCGAATCATCACCTTCACAACCGATTTCGGCGTTACCGATCCCTTCGTTGGCACGATGCACGGCGTGATTCTCAGCATCAATCCCAACGCAAAGATCGTCGACATCTCCCATGGCGTGCAGTCGTTCGACATCCTCGACGGCGCAATCACGATCGCGCAGGCGTACCGCTACTTCCCGGCCGACACAATACACGTCGTCGTTGTCGATCCGGGAGTCGGCAGCAGCCGCCGTCCGATCCTTGCCGTGACCGAGAAACACGTCTTCATCGCACCCGATAACGGCGTGCTGTCGCTGGTGTTCGAGCGCGAGGAGCGGCTCAGCGTTCGCCACATCACCTCGGAGCATTACTTCCTCCAACCGCTCAGCAACACCTTCCACGGGCGGGACATCTTCTCCGCCGTGGCCGGATGGATGAGCAAGGGAGTGGAGCCCGCCAAGTTCGGAGACGAGATCACGGACTTCGCGCGTTTCAGCTTGCCGAAGCCGAAGATCGTGGACGCGCGCACGCTCAAGGGCGTTGTGCTGAAGGTGGATAAGTTCGGGAACCTGATTACGAATATCACTGCCGAGGATGTGCCGCAGTTGTTCGCCGCCGCAGGCCCGTTCAAGATCACGGTTGGCGCGGCGGAAGCCACCTCGGTCAAGACAGCCTATGCCGAGGGCGCGACAGGAGAGGTGTTCGGAATCGTTGGATCGATGGGGTATCTCGAGATCGCTGCGAATCGCGCCGTGGCCGCGCAACTCGCGAAGGCCGGCAAGGGAAGCGAAGTGCAGATCGTCTTCGAGCAGCCGCAGTTCGCGTCCCCCGCTGCTCCGTAACAGTTGGCCCATGCAAGTCTTCGGTTGGCCTGCATGGTGTGAGTTCTGATCAAACAACATGAAGGGCAGCTGTGGCTGCCCTGTTTCGTTGCACTCTCATTCGGCTACGGATTCTTCGGCCTGACCCTCGCGTAATTTTCCATCTTCGCCGTCCACAGCAGGAAGCGATACATCAGCAGCCGCTCGCGCCACATGAGACCCCAGAACTCGAAGAAGCCGATGTTGGCCATCTTCACGCCGGTGTACGTCTCGAGCCGCCACCTCAGGTAGGGGCTCCGCCAGGGCGTGAGATGGTGGCCGCGGGTCGCGTTCCACAGGAACCGGACAATGTACCGCATGGCTTCAGTATAGCGTCATGTCGAGCGAGGGATTCAGCCCGAGTCGAGACACCATTCGTCTCCGCAGCGCCGCGAGTTCTCGCTCAAGAAGACGGAATGGCTTTTGATTACAGGTCGTACTTCTTCATCAGGTGGCGGAAGCTCCGGTAGCTCAGCTTCAGCACCTCGGCCGCCTTCGTCTGCACACCATTGGATCGCCGCAACGCCGACTGAAGCAGGCTCCGCTCGATCTCCGCGATATACCGCTCCATGTCCACGCCTTCGGGCGGGAGCGAAATGCCGGGCGCTCCGCCAGCCCCGGCCGTGGCGGCCATGGCGCGCGCTTTGCCGTTCGGAAGGTCGATGACGAGTTCGTCTCCACTGGCCATCGCGACCGCGCGCTCGATCGTGTTCTCCAGCACGCGCACGTTACCGGGCCAGTCGTACCCCTTCAGCAGTTCGAGCGACTCCGGCGAGATGCGCGTGATGCTCTTGCCCATCTGCGACGCATACTTTTTCAGGAAGTGGTTGGCCAGCAGCACAACATCGTCTTCGCGGTCGCGCAGCGGAGGCACATCGATCGGAATGACCGAAAGCCGGTAGTAGAGGTCTTCGCGGAACTGCCCTTCGCCAACCAGTTTCCAGAGGTCTTTGTTGGTCGCGGCGATCACACGCACGTCCACCGGCAGTTCCTGCCCGCCGCCGACCGGGCGAACCGAGCGCTCCTGCAACGCTCTCAGCAGCTTGACCTGCATGGAGAGCGCCATCTCGCTGATCTCGTCGAGGAAGATCGTGCCGGTGTTGGCGAGTTCGAACAGGCCGCGCTTGTTGTGCGTCGCGCCGGTGAACGCGCCCTTCACATACCCGAACAGCTCGCTTTCGAGCAGCGTTTCCGGGAAGGCCCCGCAGTTCACGCTGACGAACGCTTCTCCGGAACGCGGCGAGCAGCGATGGATCGCCCTCGCGACCAGTTCCTTGCCCGTGCCGCTCTCGCCCGTGATGATGACCGTGCTGGTCGTCGCCGCGACGGTCCGGATCGTGTCTTTCAGCTTCCGGACTGCCGCACTCTCGCCGATGATGTTGTCCAGCGAGCCGTGCGCGGCGACCTCGAGTTTGAGCGCCGTATTCTGCTTGCGCAGCGCCTGCTTTTCCAGCGCCAGCTGCACGCCGCTCATCACGTCGTCCAGCAGCTTCGGGCCCTTGCGGATGTAGTAGTAGGCGCCGGCGTTCAGCGCTTCGATGGGCGTCTCGCTGTCGTCCACGGCCGTGATCATCATGACCAGCGTCTCCGGCGAGACCTTCTGCGCGTGTTGCAGCACCTCCATGCCGCTGACCTGCGGCATGCGTATGTCCGTAACGATTACGTCGTATAGATTGGCGTCGATCTTGCGCTTCGCCATCTCGCCGGAAGTGACCGTCTCAACCTTGTATCCCTTCTGGTTGAAAGCAATCTCCAGCATTTGGCAGATGGAGCGCTCGTCATCACAAACCAGAATGTTACCCATCATGCTGTCCTAACTCCGGAGCTGGGCGGAGGCCTCGGCCGCCAGCGGCTTTGGTCGCGCTGTCTTGCGGAACGACACCGCGAACTCCGTCCCCGTGCCGGGCGTCGAACTCACCGAAATGTGCGCTCCGTGCGCGTGAACGATCTGGTACACGATTGCCAGTCCCAGCCCGGTGCCTCCCTCGAAGGCCGTCTGGAACGGCTCGAATATCTTTTCGATCTGCTGCTGTGTCATGCCGGCGCCGGTGTCGCGGAAGCGGATCGTCCAAAGGTCGCCGTCGCTCTCCAGCGCGACCGATAGCTTGCCTTTTGGCTCGCCCCCCTGGGCCGGTTCCATTGCGCGTACCGCGTTCTCGCAAAGGTTCCAGAAGACCTGTTTCAGCCTGTCTCCGTCGCCGAGCGCGAAGGCCTCCTTCGCTCCGAAGCGCCTCTCCACGGTGATCCCGCACGAGCGGTTGCTTAGCAGCGTCAGCGTGTCCTCCAGCAGCATGCGAAGATCCACGGGTTCCATCGAAAGCTTCTTCTCGCGCGAGTACGTCAGGAAGTCGGTGATGATGGCATTCAGGCGCTCGGACTCGCGATTCACGATGCCGACGAGCGCGCGCTGATCGTCTGTCAGGGCGGAGATGTTGGCCAGGAACTTCACCGAGCCGGCAATCGACGAGAGCGGATTTCGGATCTCGTGTGCGATGCCCGCCGCCAGGCGTCCGATCGCAGCCAGCCGGTCGCGCATCCGGATCTCGCGCTCCAGGCGCCGTATCTCCGTCAGGTCGTCAAAAACGTACACGTATCCGATCTCGCCACGCTCGGGCACGAGCAAAGGAGTCAGCGTGATGCGGAACAGCTTTTCGGCGCCGCTGCCCGTGCGCACCCGGACCTCTTTCGTGCCCGAAGGAGACTTCGGGTCCGGCAGAGGATCGCTGAACAGTTCCTGCACGTGCCGGCCGGCGCACTCCTTGACTCCAAGCAGTATCTGGCCCGAGAAGTTGATGACCTTCACCCTGCCTTGCAGGTCGGTCGTTATCAATCCTCCCGAGATCGAATTCACGATGTTCTCGTGCAGCGCCTTGAGGTCTTCGAGCGCGAACGTCTTGTCCGCCAGCTCGACATCCACCTGCCGCAGGCGGTTGCTCAGCCTCGTCGCGAGATATGCGATGGTCGCGTAGGCGAAGCCATTGATGAAGATGACGGCTTGCAGGCTCTTCAGGTCCGGATGCGTGACCGAGTACGAGTGGATCAGCCCGAAGTACGAGAGCTCCAGCACTCCGCCGAGCAAAACGAAGGACACGGCAGCCGTGTAGTACGCCCACCCTCGCGAGAGCAGCACGCTGGCGATGATGATGATCAGCGGGTAGAGGAAGTTGAACGACGTGTCGATGCCGCCGGTGGCGTAGATGACGGCGGTCGCCATTACAAGGTCGGCAATCACCTGAACTTCCGATTGCCGCTGGGTACCCTGCCAGAAGCGCAGGCTGACAATGTGGGCGGCGGCCGCCGCGTACCAGACGAAGATGATCCCGACAAACAGATTCTGGTCCACGTTCGTCGGCGTCAAGGTGGTGATGGCCACCTCGATCGCCAGCAGGAACGTGATAATCAGAACGCGGACCTTGACCAGCCATTCCAGCCAGGTGCGCTCGTTGAATCGGTTCGTCACTTTTCTTTCCGCGGGCTGCCGCCTGCGGACGCCGCGGCGTCCGGGGGTGCCACGTCACTGGGCCCTGGGAGAACGTGGCGCAGCCCGCCGAGGGCTGCGCCGAAAATCGAACTAGCCGGCAAGCTTGCTGATCATCGAGAACAGCGGCATGTACAGCGAAATCACGATGCCGCCGACCGCTATGCCGAGGAAGCCGATAATCACCGGTTCCAACAGCGTCAGCATGTCCTTGGTCGCCGCATCTACTTCGTCTTCGTAGAAGTCGGCGATCTTCTGCAACATGTTGTCCATGGCGCCAGTCGCTTCGCCGACGCCGATCATCTGCGTGACCATGTTCGGGAACACGCCGGACTCCTTCAGCGGATCGACGATCGTGCGGCCCTCTTCGATCGCCTTGCGCACCTGCATCAGCGCTCTCTCGATCACCGCATTGCCCGAGGTTCGCGCCGTGATCGACAGTCCTTCAAGGATCGGGACGCCGGAGGTGATCAGCGTGCCCAGCGTTCGCGTGAAGCGCGCGACGGCAATCTTGCGCAACACCATGCCGAACACCGGGGTGGCGAGCATCAGTTTGTCGAACGCGTACTTGCCTTCCGGACTCTTCCTGATCTGCTTGACGCCGAACACGAGTGCCGCCGCGCCGCCGAGGATCAGCCACCAGAAGGCCCCGATAAAGTTCGACATGCTGATCACGAAGCGAGTGGGCGTGGGCAGGGCAACGCCGAGCCCGACGAACAGGTTGGCGAAGATCGGCACCACGAACTTCAACAGCGCGCCCACAACCAGCACGGCGATCGAGACCACCGACACCGGGTAGATGAGGGCGGACTTCACGGCGGCCCTCATCTTCACCGCTTTTTCGATGTAGGACGAGATGCGCTGAAGAATGGTGTCGAGGATGCCGCCGGTCTCGCCGGCTTCAATCATGTTCGTCGTCAAATCGTCGAAGATCTTCGGGTACGACTTCATGGCATTCGCCAGCGTTGAACCGCTCTCGACCGAGGTGCGCACGCCGTTGAGGCACTTCTGGAATGCCGGGTTCTCCTGGTTAGCGGCCAGAATCTCGAGACACTGCACCAGCGGCAGGCCGGCGTCGATCATGACCGAGAACTGGCGGAAGAAGATGGCAATATCTTTCGTCGCGACTTTGCCGGAACCGAACGTCGGCAGCGCGAACTCCTTGCCTTTCTCCTTGATGGAGGAGACGCTGACGCGCTCGCGAGCAAGATTCGCTTTCAGGACCTGCTTGTTCTCGGCAGCGCGATCCCCTGAAACCTTCTCTCCTGCGGCATTGGTCCCCGTGAATGTGTAAACCGGCATCGCATGTCTCCTTCACCGACTAACGCTTGGCGCCCGCTGCGGCCTTCGCCTGGCCGCGATTGATCATTTCCTGCAACTCGTCCGGCATGGACGAACGCTGCAACGCGGTCTCCAGCGTGATATGCCTCTGGAAATAGAGCGCCGCAAGCGATTGATTGAATGTTTGCATGCCGTACTTGTCCTGGCCCGACTGCATCGACGAATAGATCTGGTGAATCTTGTCTTCGCGGATCAGGTTGCGGATCGCGGGGTTCGGCACCAGGATCTCCATGGCCATCACGCGCCCTCCGCCGACTTTCGGCAGCAGCGTCTGACACATGATCCCCTCGAGCACCAGCGAGAGTTGCGCCCGGATTTGCGGCTGCTGGTGCGACGGGAAGACGTCAATGATGCGGTTGATGGTGCTGGCAGCCGAGTTCGTGTGCAAGGTTCCGAAAGTGAGGTGGCCGGTTTCGGCGATTCGCAGCGCCGACTCCACGGTCTCGAGGTCGCGCATCTCGCCGATCAGCACCACGTCCGGATCCTCGCGCAACGCCGCTCTCAGCGCGCTGGAAAAGCTCTTGGTGTCGGCGTGGACTTCGCGCTGGTTCACCAGGCAGCTCTTGTGCGGGTGCACGAACTCGATGGGGTCTTCGATCGTGATGATGTGCTCGTGACGCTCGGTGTTGATCTTGTCGAGCATCGCCGCAAGCGTCGTGGACTTGCCCGAACCGGTCGGTCCCGTCACCAGGATCAGGCCGCGCGGCTTATCGCACAGCTTGGAGACGACCGGCGGAAGGCTGAGCTGCTGGAACGACTTGATCTCGAACGGAATGACGCGGAAGACCGCCGCGGTAGCGCCGCGCTGGTTGAAAACGTTGGCGCGGAAGCGCGCAAGCCCCTTCAATCCGAACGAAAAATCGAGCTCGAGGTCTTCCTCAAACCGGTGTTTCTGCGCATCCGTCATCACGCTGTACGCCAGCTGCTTGCTCTCGGCCGGAGACAGCGGCGGCAGATCGAGCGGCGTCATGTGGCCGTGGATGCGGATTTGCGGCGGAGAATTCGTGGTGATGTGAAGATCCGAGCCGTTCAGCTCCAACATCTTCTTCAACAGATCGCTAAGTGTGACTGGCATAAATCCTTCGAGAGCTACTGAGGTACTGAGGAAGCTCCTTCCCCGAGTCGCTTCAGCTTAGTAGCTCAGCGACTTAGCAGCTCAGTAGCTTCTTTCTTAGTGAATCGTTTCGCGTGCGACCTCTTCCAACGTCGTCACACCCTGGATGACCTTGATCAATCCGCTTCGCCGCAGGGTGATCATTCCGCGTTCGACGGCCTTCTTCTTCAGTTCCACGGCGGAGGCGCCAACAAGGATCAACTCCCTCAACTCGTCATCGACCTCCATCACTTCATAGAGACCGGCGCGGCCCTTGTAACCCGAGCCGTTGCACTTCTCGCAGCCTTTGCCCTTGGAAACCTTGACGGTCTTGGCCTCCGACGGAGTGAAGCCGGCCTCGACCAGCGCCTGGACCGGCAGGTCGATCTCTTCGCGGCAGTCCTTGCAGATTCGCCGCACGAGGCGCTGCGCCACGATGAGGTGCACGGAGGTCGCCACCAGGAACGGCTCGATGCCCATGTTCATCAGCCGGCTGATTGTCTCCGGCGCACCGTTGGTGTGCAGCGTGGAAAGCACAAGGTGTCCGGTAAGCGCGGCCTTGATGGCGATCTCGGCCGTTTCGAAATCTCGGATTTCACCGACCAGGATGATGTTCGGATCCTGCCGCAGGAACGAGCGCAGCGCGGCCGCGAAGTTCAGGCCGATCTGCTCTTTCATCTGCACCTGGTTCACGCCGCCCAACTGGAACTCGACCGGATCCTCGGCGGTCATGATGTTGGTATCGGGCTTGTTCAGGAGCGATATCGCCGAGTACAGCGTGTTCGTCTTGCCGGAACCGGTCGGCCCCGTCACCAGGACCATGCCGTAAGGCTTGAGGATGGCCTTCTGGAACTTCTCGAGGGACTCCGGCTCGAAGCCCAGTTGCGTCATGTCGAGGCGCAGGTTTTCCTTGTCGAGCAGCCGGAGAACGATCTTTTCGCCCCACAAGGTCGGCAGCGTACTCACGCGGTAGTCGAGCTGCTTTTTCTTGCCCTCGATCTGCATCTTCAGCATGATGCGGCCGTCCTGCGGCAGGCGCTTCTCGCTGATGTCGAGCTTCGACATGATCTTGATGCGCGACGTGATCGCGTCCTTCAACTTCATCGGAGGCGACATCATCGTCTGCAACACGCCGTCGATGCGCAGCCGGACGCGGTACTCCTTTTCGTAGGGCTCGATGTGGATGTCGCTGGCGCGCCGCTTCACGGCCTCGGTCAGGATGATGTTCACCAGCTTGACGATCGGAGCTTCGTCGGCGGCTTTCTCCAACTCGGTCAGCGCGAGGTCGGCTTCTTCTTCCTGCACCTCGATATCGGCGTCGGCTTCGCCGATGGACGCCATCACGGTCTCGAGGTCCTCTTCAGGAGCCGAGTTGTAGGCCTTCTCGATCCCGTCCATGATGGCCGCTTCCGAGGCCACCACCGGCTCGATGTTGAAGCCGGTCATGAACTTGATATCGTCCATGGCGTAGACGTTGGTCGGATCGACCATGGCAATCGTGAGTGAGGCACCCACGCGGCTCAGCGGCAGAATCTGGTAACGCTTCGCCGTCTCGTATGGGACGAGTTTGACCACATGCGGGTCGATTTCGAAGTACGTCAGGTTGATCGCCGGGACGCCATACTGCTTCGAAAGGAAGTTCGTTACGTCTTCGTCCGTGACGAATCCGAGCTTTACCAGGACAGAGCCAAGTCGACCACCGCTGTCGCGCTGGAGTTTCAACGCTTGCTCCAGTTGCTCGGCGGTGATGATCTTCTCCTTGACCAGAAGATCACCAAACCTCGAAGACATAGGCGCGACGCTCCCTTGCAGATACCCCGAAGCGCACGTTAGCCTCGCAAAGCGAGACTACGGGTGGCGCTGTCGGGGGAAGAAGATCAGCTACTCACAAACGTGGGGCCAGCGTATGCGGCATGACAAATAATGTCAATCGGGAACGATTACTGGCGAGGTAACTAAGGTGCTTGGTAATTAGTAAGGCAGGAGTGGGAGCGATAGCATGGTGTCGAACGCATTTCGGATGAGCAGCTTACATACAAAACGCACCGGAACGGCAGTTCGAAACTACTTCGACACGCTATTTACTACCTGGGGACCTCAACACTGGTGGCCCGCGGAATCGCCATTCGAGGTCATCGTCGGCGCATTCCTGACCCAAAACACGTCATGGAAGAACGTGGAGCGCGCGATGGCGAACCTGCGCGACCAAGGGCTGCTCTCCATAGACGGCATTCGCCGCCTCGAACTCTGCGAGGTCGAACAACTCATCCGTCCCGCCGGCTACTTCCGCCAGAAGGCCGCCCGGCTGAAGAACTTCGTTTCGCACCTCGACCGTCTCTACGGCGGCTCTCTGGAGCGCATGTTCGCCCGGCCCACCGGCGAACTTCGCACCGAACTCCTGCTGTTGAACGGCGTAGGCCCGGAGACCGCCGACTCCATCCTGCTCTACGCGGGACACCACGAGGTCTTTGTCGTGGACGCCTACACCCGCCGCATCTTCGAACGCCACGGCCTCGCAGATTCCAAAGCGAAGTACGACGACATACGGCGGATGGTTGAGACAGCGCTGGCTGGCGCCGACTCCAGGCGGGCCAAGCTCGCCCCGCCCGCCACGGCGTTTGCGGCTCCGCCCGCCGTGCATACACCTTCGACAATGAGCGAGGCCCCGCGCTCGCAGCTCGCTCAGGACTACAGCGAGTTCCACGGCCTCATCGTCCAGGTGGCCAAGCAGCACTGCCTCAAGGCCGCGCCGAGGTGCGAAGGATGTCCGCTCAGCCCGTTCCTGCCCAAGTGAGCAGCCGGCCGCCAATCCCGCCTGGGGGCTGCCCGGACGGGCATACAATATAGGCCCGGCGAGAAGCCGGTGGTGAGCAGCTGAGTGGCAGAGAGAACCACATCCCGCGTTCGGTCGAAGTTGGTCTTCCTGGGGCTCGGCGTCCTCCTTCTTGTCCTCATCATCTTTTCGCAAGCCGCGTTCAACCTGAAGTTCCTGAGTCCCGATACGCTCGGCGAAACCTTCCTGCTCGCGGCCTTGTCCGCCCTGATCTTTCTCGCCCTGCTGGCGCTTACGCTGGTGCTGCTGCGCACGCTCGCGAAGCTCTATCTCGAACGCCAGGCCGGAGTGCTCGGATCGCGTTTCCGCACCAAGATGGTGCTGGGCGCGCTCGTCCTGTCGTTCGGACCGGTGATCGCGCTCTTCGTTTTCAGCTACGGGCTGATGAACCGCTCGATCGATAAGTGGTTCTCGCGTCCGGTGGAAGAGGTTCGAGAGCAGACGGCAGCGGTCACTTCCCTTCTCGCCGGCTATGCAGGGCAGAATGCGCAGTCGGAAGCCAACGCGATCGCCGCCTCGCCCGACACGGCCCGCGCCTACGACACCGGGAGCTTCGGACGCGTCATCGTCGAGTTCCGCCGCCGCGAAGCGACGCTCCAGGACGGCTTCGCCATCGCCCTCTACCACGACGAGCCGCAGGCCAGCTTCCAGGCGCCGGTTCCCTGGCACGAACTCCGTCGCATCATCCCGGTCGGCAGCGTTCGGCCCGGCAAGCCCCTGCCGTTTTCGCTGAAGGGGCGCGACTACGTTCTCGCCTCGGCCGAAGCCGGCCACAGCGGAGTCGTGCTCGTCGCCATGCCGTTGCCGCCCGAGTACAGCGCGGCGCTCAAGGCGCTGGACGAGCGTGCCCGCCGCTACATAGAGCTTCGCAGCCAGAACAAGCTGATCCGCCGCACCTACATGCAATTCCTGCTGCTGATCACGACCCTGGTTCTGTTTGCCTCGACGTGGTTCGCGCTCTTCCTCTCGAAGCTGGTGACCCGTCCGGTCACCGCGCTCGCCCAGGCGACGCAGGAGATTTCCGGCGGCAACCTCAATTACCGCGTGGACGTGCAGGGCGCCGATGAACTCGGCATGTTGGTGCAGTCGTTCAACCGCATGGCCGGCGAACTCGAGTCGAACCGACGTCAGATCGAGGAGAACCAGAAGCAGCTCGCGGGCGCAAACGTAGCCCTGGAACAGCGCCGCCGCTACATGGAAACCATCCTCGAGAGTATCCCGTCGGGCGTGCTGTCGCTCGATCCGAACGGCGCCGTGACTCGCGTCAACGCCGCTCTGATCCGGATGCTAAAGCCGACCATCGATGTCGTTGCCGGGCGCCAGGCCGATCTGCGCCTCCGCGACCTCTTCGAACAGGAGGTCGCCGAGGACCTCGAGCGCATGACCCGCAAGGCCGACCGCATGGGCATCACCACGGCGCAGACCTCGATCGGCACGGACGGATCGGCCCTCAACGTGGGCGTCACCGTGGCCTCGATGGATAGCGGCTTCCGCCCACGCGCCGAGCGGCTCGGGTACGTCGTCGTCTTCGAAGACTTGTCGGATGTCATCAAGGCGCAGAAGCAGGCGGCGTGGCGCGAGGTCGCCCGTCGCATCGCCCACGAGATCAAGAACCCCCTGACTCCGATCACGCTCAGCGCCGAACGCATCCGCCGTTATCTCGCCAAGGGCAGCCCGGACCGGGCCGCGCTGGAGGTCATCCAGACTTGCGCGGATTCCATCGCCGGGGCGGCCGAGACTGTGCGCTCGCTGGTGGACGAGTTCGCCACGCTGGCGCGCTTCCCGCAGTCGCACCCGCAACCTGCGGATATTAACGCCATCGTCGAGTCTGCCCTCGTGCTGTTCGAAGGACGCCTGGACGGGGTCACTGTCCGCAAGGACCTGCCTCCGAACCTGCCGCCGGTCCTCGCCGATGCCGAAGGCATCAAGCGCGTGGTGGCCAATCTGGTGGACAACGCAGCCGAGGCCGTGCAGGACTCCATGCTCCGCGAAATCACGATCTCGACCTCGCTGGTCGCCAGCCGCGACGGCCTGGAACTGGTAGTGGCCGACAGCGGTCACGGCGTCACGCCCGAGGTCAAAGAGAAGCTCTTTATGCCGTACTTCTCCACCAAGCAGCGCGGCACGGGCCTGGGCCTGGCGATTGTCAGCCGCATCATCGAGGACCACCACGGCACCATCCGCGTGGAGGAGAACAAGCCCGTCGGATCGCGGTTCGTCGTGGAATTACCGCTCGCTGCTGAGACCGAGCGCGAAGCCGGAGACGCCCATCGCGCCTCCGCGGACTGACACCATTTACAATCGAGTTTCGCGGGCTGCGGTTATGCCCCGTCCCAAACATGATCCACGTTCTGGTCGTAGATGATGAGGTCGGCATTCGCCAGTCGCTCTCCGGAGTGCTGGAGGACGAAGGCTATCGCGTAAGCGCCGCCGAAACCGGCGAGCAGGCGCTTGCCATGATCTCCGACCATCATTACGACGTCGTCCTGCTGGACATCTGGCTGCCGGGCATCGACGGCCTCGAAGTCCTCGAAGCCGTGAAGAGCGTGGACGAACGCCCCGAGGTCGTCATGATCAGCGGGCACGGCACGATCGAGACCGCGGTCAGGGCCACCAAGCTCGGCGCATTCGACTTCCTCGAAAAGCCGCTCTCGGTGGACAAGACCCTGATCGTCGTAAAGAACGCCGCCGAGGCGCGCAAGCTGCGCAGCGAAAACTCCGATCTCAAGCGCCAGGTGCTGCAACCCGGCGTGATCGTCGGAGACAGCATCCCGATGAAGGCCTTGCGCCAGCAGATCGCCCTCATGGCTCCGACCAACGGGCGCGTCCTGATCTTCGGCGAGAGCGGCACCGGCAAGGAACTCGTCGCCCGCGCGATCCACGCCCAGAGCCAGCGCAAGGACGCCATGTTCGTCGAGGTCAACTGCGCGGCGATCCCCGAAGACCTCATCGAAAGCGAGCTCTTCGGCCACACGCGCGGAGCCTTTCCCGGCGCAACGACCGAAAAAGAAGGCAAGTTCCAGAAGTCGGACGGCGGCACGCTCTTCCTCGATGAAGTCGGCGACATGAGCCTGAAGACGCAGTCGAAGGTGCTGCGCGTCCTCGACGAAGGCCGCTTCACGCCCGTCGGTCTCGAAGAAGCCGTCACGGTGGATGCGCGCGTCATCGCCGCCACCAACAAGGATCTCGAAGACGAGATCTCCAGGGGCAACTTCCGCGAAGACCTCTTCTACCGCCTGAACGTGGTGCCGTTCTTCGTTCCGCCGCTGCGCGAGCGTAAGGAAGACATACCGCTGCTGGCGCGTTACTTCCTCAAGGAGCTGTCGGCACAGTACAGCCGCCGCTCGAAGGAAATGACCGACGACGCGGTCGAAGTCCTGATGCGCTACTCGTGGCCGGGCAACGTGCGCGAACTGCGCAACGTCATCGAGCGAGTCGTCATCATGAACCCGACGGTACACAAGCTCGACCGCAAGCACCTGCCACCGCTGCTCTACCGCGAGGGATCGCGCAAGACGCTGGGCGAGTTCTCCACCCTGCACCAGGCGCGGGCGGCTTATGAGCGCGATTACATCCTGAAGAAGCTGGATGAAAATCACGGCAACGTCAGCCGCACCGCCGAGGTACTCGGGCTGGAACGCAGCCACATGTACCGCAAGATGAAGGCGCTCGGAATCGCCGTGAAGGAGTAGTCCGGGGCCTACCCGAAGTCATACCCAATGCGAAGTCTTGTTGTCCTAGTTCTGCTCTGCGCGGCCGCGCTCGCCCAACAGCCCACAACCGTCCCCACTCACGAAGAGGAGGTCGTCGTTACCGGGACCTACGATGCCGTTCCGCTCGAGGAGACGGACCGAGCCGTGAGCACGATCAGCGTTGGCGAGAATCCGGTTCTCTTCCGCGACTGGGTGGATGTGCTGCAACAGGACCCCAGCCTCGATATTCGACAGCGCGCGCCCGGCGTGCAGGCCGACCTCTCCATTCGCGGTTCGAGCTTCGGGCAGACGCTCGTGCTTCTGAACGGGCTCCGCGTCAACGACGCGCAGAGCGCGCATCACAACCTCGATCTGCCTTTTCCCTTTGCGGAGCTGGAGCGCGTGGAAGTCCTGCGGGGCAGCGGTTCCACCCTCTATGGCTCCGACGCACTCGGAGGAGCGGTGAACTTCATCACCGCCGTTCCGGAACATCACGAGCTGCGCCTCGGGGCCGCGGCCGGGAACTTCGGCACGAACCAGCAGAGCGGACGCGCCGCGTTCGGCTTCCGGCGCTGGTCGCAGTCGGTGTCGTTCACCCGCGAACTCTCGACCGGCTTCATGCCCGACCGTGACTACCGCAACCTCGCTTTGGCCTCGACGAGCGCGGTGCGGTCGAAGCTCGGGGTATCGCGGCTTCTGTTCGGATACAGCGACCGTCCGTTCGGAGCCGACCAGTTCTATGGACGATTCAATTCATGGGAGCGCACCAAGGGCTGGATGGTCGCAGCCTCGCAGCAGCTCGGCTCGCGCACACAGGTCGCGTTCGGCTATCGCCGTCACACGGACATCTTTGTCCTCTATCGCGACCGCCCTGCTGTTTACAAGAACGACCATCTGAGCGAGAGCTACCAGGCGGCCGTTCGCCGCAGCGAACCGCTCTCGCGCAACACTCGACTGCACTACGGAGCCGAGTTCTACCGCGACAACATCGACAGCTCGAACCTGGGATCGCACGTGCGCGACCGCGGGGCGGTTTACGCCGCCTTCGACGCCCGCGCACTGAAGCGGTTCTCGCTGACGGTCGGCGCGAGAGAGGAGTTCTTCACCGGAGGCGCGCGCAAGTTCAGTCCGTCGGTTTCGGGAGGCTACTGGCTCTCCGAACGCATCAAGCTGCGCGCATCCGCCAGCCATGCGTTCCGCCTGCCCACGTACACAGACCTCTACTACCGCGACCCGGCCAACGTAGGCGATCCCGACCTCCGCCCCGAGAGTGCATGGAGCTACGACCTTGGCGCCCAGTTCACGCTCTCGAACCACGTGGCGGCCGATGTGACTGTATTTCACCGTCGCGAGAGGGACGTGATCGACTACGTGCGTTCGAGCCCGGCCAACCAGTGGCAGGCGCGGAACTTCCAGCGGCTCGACTTCACGGGCGTGGAAACCGCGGTGCGCTGGCAATTCGGTTCGCACATCCTGGCGCTCGCCTACACCGGACTGACCGGCGCGCAGGAGTCGCTCGACGGCGTCCAGTCGAAATACGTCTTCAACTATCCCGTGCACTCCGGGTCAGCCACGTGGACGGGACGGATGCCGTTTCGCATGGATGGCCGCGCGCGCATCGGCACCTTGAAGCGCTTCGAGCGAGACGCCTACCCGCTGCTCGAGTTCATGGCAACGCGCCAGTTCGGAAACGTTCGTCCGTTCGTCCAGTTCACGAACGTGACAAACACCGGCTACGAGGAAATCCCCGGCGTGAGAATGCCCGGACGCGCTGTACTGGTGGGAGTGGAAGTTGTGTTTGGGAAGAGGAGCAACTGACTCTCGTTTGTGTGTCACCCTGAGCGCCTTGGTTCTGGCGCGAATGGGTCTATGTGTTACCGAGTCAGCTTGTGACTGGGCTCGAAATGCATAGATGCTTCGTCGGGCTGAAGCCCTCCTCAGCATGACACCCCGAACCGCAACGATGCTGTACAGCGTCTCAGCACCTCAGCGCCTTAGCAGCTCAGAAGCTCAGCATCTACTCTTTTCTCTTCGTCAATCCCTGCAACTGCTTTCGCCAGTCGAGCGTTTCATCCACGAAGCTGGCCGAGTCGCGCCATCCGCTTCGCACCTTGACGAACAGCTCCAGGAACACCTTGGTCCCAAGCAGGCGCTCGATCTCGTGACGCGCGCGCATGCCGATCTGTTTCAACATGCTTCCCTGCTTGCCGATAAGGATTGCCTTCTGCCCGTCCCGCTCGACGTAGATGGTGGCGGCGATGCGCGTCAGCTTCGGCTCTTCTTCAAACTGTTCGACCAGGATGCTGCTGGCGTAGGGGACCTCTTCGTGCGTGAACTTCAGGACCTGCTCGCGGATGAACTCCGCCACGACGAACCTCTCGGGCTGGTCCGTGACCTGGTCCTCGGGGAAGTATCGCGGCCCCTCAGGAAGCGCTTTGATAACGGCGTCTGTGAGATCCGGAAGACCCACGCCCTTCATCGCCGAAACCGGAACGATCTCGGCGAATTCGTGCCGGCTACGCCACTCTTCGATCAGCGGCAGCAGCTTGTCTTTCTGGATAAGGTCAACCTTGTTCAACAGAAGGAAGGTCTTTGTCTTGCGCCTCTTGACCAGCTCCAGCGTGAACTCTTCACCCGGGCCGAACTTGTCGGTCGCGTCCACCATGTAGAGCAGCAGGTCGCACGCTTCCAGCGCGTCATAGACCTCCTGCATCATGCGCTTGTTCAGCTGGTCTGCCGGCTTATGAACGCCCGGCGTATCCACGAACACGACCTGCCCGGCCGGGCGGCTCCCCTTGCGCTTGACGTTCACGATGCCGGTGATGCGGTTTCGCGTCGTCTGGGGCTTGTGCGTGACGATCGCCAGCTTTTCGCCGACGAGTGCGTTCAGCAACGTTGATTTGCCGGCGTTGGGCCGGCCGATAATGGACACGAATCCGGAGCGCATGGATACAGCTTACTTCAAGTGGTGAGCGGATACCTGCGTCGTAGTGACTGAATGCTGACGGCTGGGTGCTGACGCCTTCTATTGCGTTCCGTTCCTCTGCGCGGGACGCTCCGTGGGCTTGAGGCAGACCACACGCACACGGTCCACGCGACGGCTGGTTGACTCCAGCACTTCGAACCGCAAGCCGTCTTCCTCAACCACCTCTCCGGGCAAAGGAATATGCCCGGACATCTCGGTGACGAGACCCCCAACGGTGGTGGACTCCCAATCGTCCAGCCGTATGCCGAACAACTCGTCGAGAAGGTCAACATCGAGATTGCCCGGCACGATGTACGAGCAGTCGTTCTCGCGCACGACCTCGCTCTTGGCTTCGCGTTCATCGCGCAACTCGCCGACAATCTCTTCCACGAGGTCTTCGATGGTGACCACGCCCGCGACACCGCCGTACTCGTCGATCACGACGGCCATGCGGATGTTGTCGCGCTGCATCTCGCCCAGCAATTCGCTCGCACGCTTTGTCTCCGGGATGAAGTACACGTCGCCCTTCATCAGTTCGCGAACGGTGCGCGTTTTTGCTTCCGTATCGGGCACCTGCAACAGGTCGCGCGCGTAAACGATGCCGATGATGTGGTCGATATCGCCTTCATAAACGGGCAGCCGCGAATAGCTGTTCTGGTTCAGCAGGTTCGTCAGTTCTTCGACCGTCGTGTTTGCCGGCACGGCAACGATGTTCGGACGCGGCGTCATCACCTCGGCCACGATCTTGTCGCCGAACTCCACGACCGAGTGAATCAGGTTGCGATCGCCCTCCTCGAGAATGCCCTCATCCTGGCCGGCCTCGATCAGCGCATCCACCGCTTCGGACGGGTGCTCCGGCTCCTCGGACGTATTATCTGCGCGCGTGAGCGACACCACCGACTGCATGAACCCGAGTACCAGCGTCATCGGCATGAGCAAGTACACAAGCACCCGAAGCAGCGGCACCAAAGCGACGAACCACGCCCCTCGCGTACGCGCGAACAGCAGGTATGGGATCAGGCGCTGGAACACCAGGATGATCACCGCCATCAGCAGCAACGCTTCCCAAACCTCAACTCCGGTCAGTTCGGGATTGCGAAACAGGACATACGCGACCAGCAGCGCAATACCGGCCGTCGAAAGTTGTTCCAGCAGCCCGACGGTGAGGGCGGCGCGCTTGCTCGCTCCTCCAAGGCGCGGTTCCACCTGATGCTCAAAGAACTCGATGTTCTCCTGGAACTCTCGCGACAGGAACTTCCCGGCTTCGCTATACAGGCGCGTGGCATATGCACTGATGGTGAGCAGGAAAATCAGAAGAACCAGCCCAAGTGCGACTGTCATGCTCGCCCCCTGGCGGTTGCGGTTCTCGACTTCTTCACCACCTTCGCCGCCACGAGCCTGCCCGCTGCGCGGCGTGGAAGCGAACCAGCCGCCGTTCGCCCACCGCTGGCGCGCTCGATCAGTCCATGCGGCAGCTCCAGCTTCTCGCGGAGCTTCGCTTCGAACTCGGCCATCTCCCCGGTATCGGATTCGTGATCGTAGCCGCCGAGGTGGAGCATTCCATGAAGGATGAGGATCTTCAGCTCCGTTGCCAGCCCATGTCCCATGGCTTCGCCGTTCTCTGCCGCGATCTCGGCCGATATGGCGATATCGCCGGCCATGCCGCGTGCGTCAGACGGGAACGACAGCACATCCGTGGGCTTGTCCTTTCGCCGGAACGAGCGGTTCAGCTCCCGGATTTCTTCGTTTGTAGTGATGAGGACGGCGACTTCGCCGCGCAGTTTCGTGGACCTGCGAGCGCGAACAGCGAAGCGCTCGAGTTCCGCGACGGAAACGCCTGTCAGTTTTGTTTTTGTAATGATCAAGGATGTCACCGTCGAAATCTGCGTCCGCCGGACGCCGCGCAAGAGACGGGACCTGTGCGCTGCCTTTCAAAAAACTAACGGGAGGACGCATACAGTCCTCCCGCTCCATTGTACAAAATCCTACTGGCGCAGCTCGTCCTCCGGGCTTTCGCTGTCCAGAACCGCCGCCGGCACGTCGCGTTTCTCGCCCCTGCCACTCGACTCCAGTCCCAGCGAGAGCTGCTGCTCGCTGCGGACCTTGTAGTCGTCATAGGCGCGGACGATCCGCTGCACCAACTGGTGGCGCACGACGTCCGTCTCGTCGAAGTGCTGGAAGGAAATGCCGTCCACGCCCTTCAGGACGTTCGTCGCCTCGATCAATCCGCTGCGGTTCGCGTTGGGAAGGTCAATCTGCGTGATGTCGCCCGTGATGACCGCCTTGGAGTTGAATCCCAGTCGGGTCACGAACATTTTCATCTGCTCCGAGGTCGTATTCTGCGCCTCGTCGAGGATCACGAAGGAGTCGTTGAGCGTGCGCCCGCGCATGAATGCGATCGGGGCAATCTCGATGACGTTCTTCTCCAGGTAGCGATCGACTTTCTCCGGCTCGAGCATATCGTAGAGCGCGTCATACAACGGGCGGAGGTAGGGATCGACCTTCTCCTGCAACGTACCCGGCAGGAACCCGAGCCGCTCACCGGCCTCGACCGCGGGTCGCGCCAGGATGATGCGGGTCACCTTCTTCGAGACCAGGGCCGAAACAGCCATTGCCACCGCCAGATACGTCTTGCCGGTGCCGGCCGGTCCGATGCCGAACACCATGTCGTACTTCTCGATGGCGTCGAGATAGCGGCGCTGGTTCATGCTCTTCGGCTGGATTGGCCGCTTGCCGAACGAGCGCTGCTTGCCGGCCTGCGCGAGTCCGCTGAGGGTCGCGTTCGGGTCGCCCGCGACCACCTTCAGGATGGAGTTGAGATCGCCGTTCGTGAACTGGTGTCCCTGGCGCTGGAGTTCGTGGAAGTCGCTGAAGAGCCGCTCGGCTCGCTGCACGTCGGCGGCAGCGCCCTCGATTTCGATCGAGTCGGCCCGCAAATCGATCCTGACATTGAGGCCGTCTTCAATCACATGAAGATTTTCGTCACGAGTACCAAACAGGGTTTCGATATTCGGGCTGATGTCGATGTTCTTTTTCATCGAGTTTGGGCAGTCACCTCGAGCGCAATAAGCGCGTGCGTGCCGCTACCAGCGGCAGCCGTGAGTTGGATGCTTGCATTGTACCGAGAAGAGGATTGGAGCTCGTGCAGCGGGGTTCCCGACGAGCGGAGCTCGTTGGGGTGGAGCGGTGCGCCTCTACGTCCGCGAGCGCTCGCCATTGGCCGTGAGAGTAGCCCGACTGCTTCCGGGAGTCAATAGACGTTCGCAAGGCTGAGCCTGCCATCCTCCACTTTGATTAGATGTCCGAGGCTGAAAAAGGGTGGAGGCGGTGGCGCAGAATTGGTTCGACCTGGGCGCCGGGTTTTGCCCCGACCCTCCGGTCGCCGGGCTCGCCCGAACTTACTTTTTGGCCGTCCCGCTGCTCTCATTGCCAATTCCGGCCAAATTCCCGTAGAATAGTTCTTTCGGCACCACTCCGAAGAATCAGCAGAAGGATTACTGTACGGTATGGCGAATCATGTTTCGGCGCTGAAGCGCGCCCGGCAGACAGAAACGAAGACCGCGGTCAACCGCGCCAACACCTCCCAGATGCGCAGCGCGCTGCGCAAGCTCCGCACCGCGCTGACGTCCGGTGACCAGGCGGCCGCCGAGTCTCAGTACCGCCAGGCGGCTTCCGTGCTCGACAAGAGCGCCAAGAAGGGTGTCATCCACAAGAACACCGCTTCGCGCTACAAGAGCCGTTTGGCTGCCCGCGTAAAGAAGGTTGCAGCCGCGAAGTAGCGATCCAACCAGGAAATCGGAACGGCAGGGCCAAGGCCCTGTCGTTTTTTCTTGGCATCCAAACAGGGCGGAGGTCGCATATGACCGCTCACCGTTTCGCGTGCGTGCTCCTGGCTGTGGCCTTGCTCTGCGCCCTGGCGGTCGCACAGAACCAAAGCCGCAGCGATCCCCGCGCAGCACCCCCTACGGCTCGAAATCCCGAGCTGACGGTGCGAGTTCAGTTGCAGACAGGGTTCCCGACCTCCGACCCGGTCATGGTCGATCTGATGAGCGCGTACGGAGGCATCGTGGCCCGCGGCGCCGCAGACGGCTCTGGCCGCGCACGTTTCCCGCAGGTCTCTCCTGGCAACTACACCGTCAAGGTCACCGGTCCCAGCATAGAGGACTCCGAGTCGGCAGCCTTCTACATCTATCCCGGTGAATTCATGCACCACGAGAGCGTTACCGTCCGCCTTCGCTCGAATCCCAACGCCCAGGCCAGCCCCGGTGGTGTGATCTCCGCCAACGACCTCAAGGCGCCGGATAAGGCGAAGAAGGAGTACAGGAAAGGCACGGAGGCGATTTCGCAGAAGAAGTGGGACAACGCGGCGGAGCACTTCCGGAAGGCGCTCGAGATGTATCCGCAGTTTGACGCCGCTTACGGCGCTCTCGGGGCCGTGTACCTCCAGCAGAACGACGCCGCGCGCGCCGAGGAAACATTCCGCAAGGGACTGGAAGTGAACTCCGCCAACCCAACCATCCAGCGGCAGCTCGGCCGCATCCTGGTGCGCTCCGAGCGGTTCGAAGAGGCTGACGGTTTACTGAAGAGGGCGACCGCAGCGAACCCGCAGGATGAAGTTGCGTTCGCCCTGCTGGCCTACGCGCAGCTCAAGCGCAACAACATGCCCGACGCGCTGGCCAACGCTCGCAGGGCACACGACATGCAGAACCACCAGTCTGCCTTCGTCCACCTGATCGCCGCCGAGTGCCTGGA
>DASPLH010000241.1:0-11889 GCA_035627675.1 Clostridia bacterium | reverse complement strand
CTTCCGCTCTTCCTTTAGCACTCCAGAGTCAACAGTGCTAAAATTGTCGTTGTAGACCCTACCATCTCGGCCACTTAGCCGGCCGGAATCGCATTCCTAAGCCGCTGCATCCAAAGGAGATGGTCGGCTACGTGTATCGGCCGGGCAGGTTGGGTTCGTAGAAGCGGTATGGCCAATTCACCTTCTATCGGCAGACGCGAGCAGGAGATCCTGACCGCCATCGTCGAGACCTTCATCTCGACCGGTGAGCCGGTTGGCTCGCGCACGCTCGCGCGCCGCAATCCCGAGCACCTCAGCGCTGCCACCATCCGCAACGTCATGGCCGATTTGGCCGAGGCCGGGCTGCTGGAGCAGCCACACACGTCCGCCGGACGCGTTCCTAGCGTCGAAGGTTATCGCTACTACGTCGAGCGCCTCTCGGGGACGGTGAAGCTTGCGCCCGAGGAAGAGAAGACGATCGAAGACGTCTTCCACGGCACCGCCGATGTGCAGGACTTCATGGAGCGCACCTCCCACGTGCTCTCCCTCATCTCCCAGGGCGTCGGAGTTGCCGTTACCGCCGGAGGTCCCAAGCAGGGGCTCGACCACATTCACTTCCAGCGTCTGGCCGACCAGAAGGTCCTTGCCGTGGTGGTCACTCGCGGCGGACTCGTGCGCGACCGCGTGCTGCGCATGTCCTGCGACCTGCCGCAGAGCGATCTCGATCTGGCGGCGCGCTACATCAACGAGAACTTCCGCGGCTGGAGCCTTGAAGACGCGCAGCGCGAACTTCAGTCCCGCCTCGAATGCGAGCGCAGCGAGTACGACAAGCTGATGCGGTCCGTCGAGGAGCTCTGCCGCAGCGGAGCACTGAATTCCGACGCCGACTCGCCCGACATCTTCGTCGAGGGCACGGCCAATCTGCTGGCCCGTGAAGAAGATCGTCAGCGGCTGCGCACGTTGTTGCGGGCGCTGGAGGAAAAGCAGCGCATCGTGCAGCTGCTCTCCGCATACCTCGACACCCGCCAGGAGGCCGTTCGCGTGGTCATCGGGCTGGAAGACGCCATGCCCGACCTCAGCAACTTCGTACTCATCGGTGCTCCGGCGCGCTCTGGACAGGAAGTGCTCGGCCGCCTGGCCGTCATCGGCCCGACGCGCATGGACTACCAGCACACGATGTCGGCGGTTTCTTACATCACAAGACTGTTCGATAAGCTTTTAAACGACTCGGAATAAGGACTTATGGTTAAGGGCAATGGAAAGACCGATGGCGATGCGACCATCGGTCTGACGAAAGAAGAACTCGAACACGAACTCCCAGCCGGCGAAGCCGCTGAATCCGGCGCGCCGGAGAACGCCGGCCAACCCGTCGAGCCGGTCACGGGCGAGCTGGACGCGCAGATCGAAAAGCTCAAGAGCGAGAACGCGGCCTACCTCGATCGCCTCGCGCGCTTGCAGGCCGAGTTCGACAACTTCCGCAAGCGCAGTGCGCGCGAGCAGCAGGAGTACCGCGACTACGCGCTGGCGGACGCCTTGAAGCAGCTGCTTCCGATCCTCGACTCGCTGGACCGCGCGCTGAAGACCGAGACGGCCACGGCCGAGACGTTCCGCTCGGGCGTCGAACTGATCGACCGCCAGTTCCATGACACCCTGGCGAAGCTGGGTGTCGAGCCGGTTCCGGCCCAGGGGCAGCCTTTCGACCCGAACCTCCACCAGGCCATCGGCATGGTCGAGAGCACGGACGTGCCCGACAACCACGTCGCCGACGAGCTCCTGCGCGGATACCGCATCAAGGACCGCCTGCTGCGTCCCGCGATGGTTCGCGTCGCGCAGAACTCGGGCAAGTAGCGGCTGTATTTCGCACCGGCGTATCACCTGTAACTTTCCAGGCCAACCTGGCCGATAGTGAGACTTACGAAGCTTGGCGACTCAGGCAAAACGCGATTACTACGAAGTGCTCGGGGTGTCGCGCACAGCGACCGAGACCGAGATCAAGAGCGCCTACCGCAAGTTGGCGCTCGCGTACCATCCCGACCGCAACCCGAACAATCCGGAGGCGGAAGAGAAGTTCAAGGAGTGCAGCGAGGCGTATTCGGTCCTGAGCGATGGCCAGAAACGCTCGCAGTACGACCGCTTCGGACACTCCGGCGTCAACGGCGGTGCCGGCGGCTTCGGCGGATTCGAAACCGTGGACTTCGGCGACATCTTCGGCGAAATGTTTGGGGAGATGTTCGGCGGCGGAGGCCGGGGCGGACGCCGCAGCCGTGCGCAGCGCGGTTCCGATCTGCGCGAAGACCTCACCATCACCTTCGAAGAGGCCGTCTTCGGCGTCGAGAAGAAGGTTACGTTCCGCCGACACGAGACCTGCGACGCCTGCCGCGGCTCGGGCGCGGCAGCCGGCAAGTCCTCCTCGGCTTGCAAGCAGTGTGGAGGCCGTGGCCAGGTCCGCTACCAGCAGGGATTCTTCTCGATCTCTCGCACCTGCCCCGTTTGCCAGGGGACCGGCAGCGTCATCGAAGATCCCTGCAAGAAGTGCAAGGGCGAGGGCGTCACCGTTCGCGATCACTCGCTCGACGTCAAGATCCCCGCGGGAGTCGAAGAAGGCACGCGCATTCTCTTCAGCGGGCACGGAGATGCCGGCTCGCACGGCGGTCCTCCGGGCGACGTCTACGTCGTCCTCCACGTGAAGGACCACTCGTTCTTCGAGCGTGAAGGGAAGGACCTCTACTGCGCCGTTCCGGTTTCGTTCACCCAGGCCGCTCTGGGCGCGGAGATCCGCATCCCGACCCTGGAAGGCGAATCGACCCTGAAGGTCCCCGAAGGCACGCAGACCGGAACCACGTTCCGCCTGCGCAACAAGGGAGTGCCGGTGCTGAACGGCAGCGGACGCGGCGACCTTTTCGTCGAAGTCAAGGTCCAGACGCCGAGCAAGCTCAACAAGCACCAACGTGAACTGCTGGAGCAACTGGACTCCACGTTCCACATCGACAACAAGCCCGAGCGCCGCTCGCTGCTCAGCAAGGTCAAAGACATCTTCGCCTAGCCGTCGTCAGTGGTCGGTCGTCAGTCGTCAGTCTTCGGTCAACTAATCTCGTGTTTCACCCTGAACGCCTCTTTACTGGCGTTCAGGGTCTATGCACTTCAACCATCGAGACACGTGAACTTGTGACCCCGCGACATCTCTCGTTTTTCCGATTACACTTTTTCCGATTCAACTTTCTATGCGCCGCCGCTGGATTGCCGACGAACTCGACCGGGACCGTGCCGCCCTCACCGGCCAACATGCCGCCCACCTTGCCCGCGTGCTTCGCGCGCGTGTCGGACAGGAGTTCGACATCGCGGCCGGCGACCGTGTCCGCCTCGGGCGCGTCACCAGCGTCGGCGACGACCGCGTCGAATTCGAACTCGGAGCCGAAGTCGAGGCAGTCCCGCAGTCGGAGACCACGGTAGTCCTCGCCATCTTCAAATTCGACCGCTTCGAGTGGGCCGTCGAGAAATGCACGGAACTCGGCGCGGCTCGTCTCGTGCCGCTGATCGCCCGTCGCACCGACGCTCACCTGGCGCACGCGGCCCTCAAGCGCGTCGAACGCTGGCGCCGCATCGCGCACGAAGCCGCTCAGCAGTCCCGCCGAGTCGCCCCTCCCGAGATTTCCGAGCCCGTCAGGATCAAGGACGCGCTGCGGCTCGAAGCCACGACCAGGGTCATCCTGGCCGAGACGGAGCGGCAGGCGAGCCTCAAGGATTTCTTTCTTCAAGATGGCTCCGTTGCGCTCGCAATCGGACCCGAAGGTGGTTGGACCGAGGATGAGTTGAAGATGTTCGCCGATGCCGGTTGGAGTTCCGCGAGTCTCGGCTCAACGATCCTTCGCGCCGAGACCGCCGCAATCGCGGCGCTGGCCATCGCGCAGAGCGCACGCTGAGCGTCATCCGGTCGATGATTTGCGCCGCGTGCTCCGCACCCGCATGAATACTGCTCCAAAAACACTTCGGGGGACGCCGTGGCGTCCCCCAGTTCGAATCGCGTGAGACCCGACTTACTTCTTCTTCGCAGTCTTCTTCGCGGCCTTCTTCGTAGCCTTCTTAGCAGCCTTCTTCGTTGCCATTTCTATTCTCCCTTTTCGATTTGACATCGAACATTGCAACGCAAGCGTTGCAATTTGTTCACTTGTATAAGTTGATTCAATATTCATGTCAAGAGAAAAACTAACTCGCGAAGCGAACTCCGCAACCTCGTCCGCCTCGCCCCGCCGTCTTCGATGCCGTCTCCTGTCTCTCGACTCGATCACGCACGCGACTCCGTCGCCCGCTCGCATCGATTTCACCCTGCGATGAACCTCGACAGAATGCCGCTCGCAACGTCATGCCCCGTGTGCGCGATCATCCCCGGACGCAAGCTGCGTCTCCAGTGCGCCAGCAGGCTGAACATCATTCCGAAGACGGCGATCATGACCATGCGGCGTGGCCCTTCGTAACCGTGCGCGGCCCCGAACAACAGCGCCGAAATCACCATCCCCAGCCAGAGGTTGCGCGAGAGGAATCCGATCTGCCGTTGCAGATACCCGCGGAAAATGAACTCTTCGCAGAAGCCCGCGGTAGCGCTCACCCCGAGCCACACGACGCTCTCCGCCATCGTTCGGGGCACCAGGAATTCCAGTTGCCGGCGCGCTTCCTGCACCTTCGTCGGATCGACCATTCCCACTGCGTAGGCCGTCGCCGCCAGCACAATCGCCGCCGCCCACCAGAAGCCGATCGCCACCACGATGTCCATCAGCACGTCCTCGATGGTCCGCCATCGTCCGCCGATCAGTTCGCGCACTGTCGTGCCGCTGCGTCGCACGCCCCACCACACATAAGCGAAGAGCAGCCACTCCCAGGCGATGGTTGCGAGGTACTGCGGGATCTTGCCTTGTTTCGTCGCCAGCGCATGTTCGCTCTGGGCGCCCGCGTACGAGAAGATCAGCACGACCACGATCAGTACGGCCGTGTGCCACGCCGGGGCAAGCGCCCGTACGGGTTGAACAACGGATTTCTGCGGCAAGGTTGCGGGTTCGGAGGTCTGATCCATGAGTCTCGTTTCCAGTGACGGCATCTTATAATGTCGGGTCCCGTCCCACGTACCCCCAAACCCACAGGAGTTGTGCCGATGCCTCAGATGGAAGATGCCGTGATCGTGTCCGCCGTTCGGACTGCGGTTGGAAAGTTTCTAGGATCGCTTGCCGAGGTGCCTGCTCCCCAACTCGGGGCGATCGTCGTGCGCGAAGCCGTGAAGCGCGCCAATCTGCCCGACCTCAACATGGTGAACGAGGTCATCATGGGCAACGTCGTGCAGGCCGGGATCGGACAGAACCCCGCTCGGCAGGCTGCCATCTTTGGCGGAATCCCTCACCAGGCCGGCGCAATGACCATCAACAAGGTCTGCGGCTCGGGACTCAAAGCCGTTGGGCTCGCCGCGCAAGCCATCCAGACCGGCAACTCCGAAGTGGTCATTGCCGGCGGCATGGAGTCCATGTCCAACGCGCCTTATCTCCTCACGCGCGCGCGCACCGGCTACCGGCTCGGAAACGCACAACTCGTGGACTCCATGGTCTGGGACGGGCTCTGGGACAAGTACAACGACTACCACATGGGCATCACCGGCGAGAACGTGGCGGAGAAATATGGCATCACGCGCGACCAGCAGGACGAGTACGCGCTCCGCTCGCACCAGAAAGCCGTGGACGCCATCCGCAGCGGACGCTTCAAGGACGAGATCGTCCCCGTCGAGGTCGCCGGCAAGAAGGGCGGCGAGCCCAAGTGCTTCTGCGTTGACGAAGGCCCGCGTGCAGACACAACCCTCGACGTCCTTCGTAAGCTGAAGCCTGCGTTCAAGAAGGACGGTACCGTGACCGCCGGCAACGCGCCCGGCACCAACGACGGCGCCGCCGCCCTGGTCGTGATGAGCGGCAGCAAGGCCCGCGAACTCGGACTCAAGCCGCTGGCGCGTATCGTCGCGCAAGCGACCAGCGGAGTCGCGCCCGAGTGGGTCATGATGGCCCCTGTGGACGCCGTTCGCCAGCTTTGGAAGAAGACCGGATGGACCGACCCGCAGGTGGATCTCTACGAAGTCAACGAGGCGTTTTCGGTCGCCGCCATTGGCGTCACCCGCGAACTCGGCCTCGACCTCAACAAGGTCAACGTCAACGGCGGCGCCGTATCGCTGGGACACCCCATTGGCGCCAGCGGTGCCCGCGTTCTCGTCACGTTGTTGTACGAGATGCAGCGCCGCGACGCGAAACGCGGAATCGCCGCTCTCTGTCTCGGCGGCGGCAACGCCGTGGCCCTGGCCGTCGAACGGTGATCCGCCGACAAAGTCTGCAATCGTAGCTCTGGTCGCGCAGGTGCCCCACATCTGCCCGCAGTTGGCAAATGTGGGGATTGTTGTCTCCGTTCGGGGCAGACCTGTTTGGGACACCGGCGACCAGCACGGTTGCAAGCTCCTATAGCGCCGGAGGCGCGAATCGTTCCTTAGCCCAGCGCTTCAGCGCTGGGAACCAGATCGCACCGAAGTCCAAGTCCCGTAGGGACGACCGTTCGCCCGCCAGCCAACAGAAGAAGCCTCTTCGCCCTCTCAAACTCTATGGACCTCTTACATCACCAGGCATTCCTACGCGAAGAAGACAGCATATTCGTCTGTAGCCGTTGCGGCATGGTCAACCCCACGGACGAACAACCCTGCATTCCCGTCAGCAGCGAACCCGCCGTCAGCGGCGGAAGCACCGTGAGCTTCGCCCGCGACGACGAAGACGCCGCATAGGTTTCTGACGAAGATCCCGTTGTAGGCAAGACGCCGCTTAGCTTGTCACGTTGCGTGACTGGAACTGGCTGTTGAGCGACTGGAACTAGCCTTGTCATGTTGAGCGACTGGGCGCGCCAAGATTTTGCGCGCCCATCTTAGGAGCGAAACACCTAAATCGCGCGCGCAGCGCGCATCCATATCTCCCGGGTGCCCCACGTTCCGCGGAGCCGCAGGCGGAGCTAACGTGGGGTAGTCCCCTCGAACCCGGCAATTCCAGCTCACATCCGCCTGTGACCGTGAACACATCCCCTTTGGCCGACCGTGGGCGACAGTAATCGTGGCGGAGTCTTTCCGCCCGTTATGCTCTTCAAGACGCTCAGCGCGGCCGTGTACGGCATCGACGCCAACCTCGTCGATGTCGAGGTGGATGTCTCCGGAGTGAAGCTCAACGAAGACCGCTTCACGACCGTTGGGCTCCCCGACGCCGCCGTGCGCGAAAGCCGGGAGCGCGTCCGCGCCGCATTGAAGAACTGCGGCTACGACATTCCGCCCACGCACATCACGATCAACCTGGCCCCGGCGGATCTGAAGAAGGAAGGCAGCGGCTTCGACCTTCCCATGGCGCTCGGCATCCTCGGCGCGTACGGAGCCCTCACCAGGAAAGAGCTGAACGACTACGTCGTCGTGGGCGAACTCTCGCTCGACGGGGGCCTGCGGCCCGTCCGCGGCGCGCTTCCCATCGCCGTCGCCGCACGCGATAAGAAGATCACGAACCTTCTCGTTCCCGAGTTGAACGCGCGTGAGGCAGCGGTCGTCGAAGGCGTCCGCGTGTATCCCGTGCGCACGCTCATGGACGTCGTGCACCTCCTCAACACCGGCAACGGAACCAGGCCGGTCGAGATGGATCGGGCCGCCCTGCTTACGCACTCCGAGCAGTCCGTCGTGGATTTCAAGGACGTGCGCGGACAGCACACCGCCAAGCGTGCCATCGAAGTCTCCTGCGCCGGCGGACACAACATCCTGATGATCGGGCCTCCCGGCAGCGGCAAGACCATGCTGGCGAAACGGATCCCGACCATCCTGCCGCCGTTCACTTTCGAAGAGGCACTCGAGACCACCAAGATTCACAGCGTGGCCGGCGTGCTCGACCCCGGCGCCGGACTCGTCGGCATCCGTCCGTATCGCTCGCCGCACCACACCATCAGCGACGCCGGCATGATTGGCGGCGGAGCCATCCCGCGCCCCGGCGAGGTTTCGCTGGCGCACAACGGCGTGCTCTTCCTCGACGAACTGCCGGAGTTTCCGCGCAACGTCCTGGAAGTCATGCGCCAGCCGTTGGAAGACGGGACGGTCTGCATCTCACGGGCGGCGATGTCGCTGACGTTCCCCGCGCGCTTCATGCTCGCGGCCGCCATGAACCCGTGTCCCTGCGGATACTTCAACGACCGCACGCGCGAGTGCCATTGCTCGCCGATGATGATGCAGCGCTACGTTTCCAAGATCAGCGGCCCTCTGCTCGACCGCATCGACATCCACATCGATGTCCCCGCCGTGAACTACAAGGAACTGCGCGGCGGCGTTGTCCCCGAGGGTTCGGCCGAAATCCGCGCCCGCGTCCTGCGCGCCCGCGATGTGCAGCTTGCCCGCTTCCGCGCCGCCGGGGAGAAGATTTTTTCCAACGCGCAGATGTCGTCGCGCCATATCCGCAAGTTCTGCGAGCTGTCACCTGACTGCGAGCGCCTCCTCGAGCGCGCCATGACGCAGCAGGGACTCAGCGCTCGCGCTCACGACCGCATCCTCAAGGTGGCGCGCACCATCGCCGACCTCGAGAGCGCGCCGGGAATAGAAGTGAAGCACATCGCCGAGGCCATCCAGTACCGCACGCTCGATCGAACGTACTGGGCTTGAGTCAGGCGAGTGTCAGTGCCCGGCGCAAGCCGGAGGAAGCAACGGCAGATCCGACCGCGGCGAGCAAGCCGTGCATCGGTGACGCCCGCAACGCGTCCAGGGGACCGCAAGGCCTCGAGGACAAGAAGGAGTAGAAGTTAGTGGCCAGCCCCGTTTTGTTGGAAGTAAAGACCCTCCACGAGCGCGCCCGGATTGCTCTGGAGCGCAAAGACCTCGAAACCGCGTTTCGAACCTACGAACAACTTGCTAACCGAGGCGATGCCGAGGGACAGTGCCGGCTCGCGGAACTCTACAAGACCTACAAGTCCGATTCGGCCCAGTCCGCCGAGTGGTTCAAGCGCGCCGCCGAGTCCGGCAGCGCCGAAGCGCAGTATCTCCTCGCTTACCTGTTCCGCCGCGGCGAAGGCGTCGCCAAGGACGACATCACGGCGCTCAAATGGTTCCGCCGCGCAGCCAAGCAGGGTCATGCCGAGGCCGAAGAAGCCTACGCGCAGTGCCTCGAAAGCGGCATCGGCACCACGGCCGACCTCGCGCAGGCCGTCGCCTGGTACCGTCGCGCCGCCGACCACGGCAGCGCCGGAGCTCTCGTTCATCTCGGCAAGATGTTTTACAGCGGACGCGGCGTCGACCGGGATTACGCCCAGGCCTTCGTGTTCTACTCGCGCGCCGCGCACCTCGGCGATCCCGAAGCCCAGTTCGCCGTCGGACTGATGTACTACGACGGACACGGTGTCAATCGCGACATCGAGGCCGCCCTGCGCTGGCTCTCGGAAGCCTCGCGCCGCGGCTACCTCGTAGCCCGGCGCACGCTGATGTACCTGCCCGAGTTCCTCGAGCGTACAAAGGCGCTTCCGCAGTACAACGGCACGGGCGTACAGGTAAAGCGCACGCAGTAAGGACGCTGTTCCGCCCGCGTGCTGCGGACCGGGGCCCCCATCAGCTCCGCTGATGGGGTGGAATACAACGGCACGGGTGTACAGGTAAAGCGCACGCAGTAGGGACGAAGGTGGAAGGGGCACGGCTCCAGCCGTGCCGAAGCACGTCCACGTCCAGGGCTTTAGCCCCGGACGTCGGCCAACAAGACAACGGGGTAAAAAAGGCGGGCACCCGTGTGCCCGCCTGTGTCATTGGAGTAAGGCAGCGCGGGGCAAAAGGTTCCGCGCGACAAAGCAGTTCAGAGCCTTGCTGCTCGACCGCTATAGCGATGGCGACTCACTCGAGCACGAAGATATTCTTCTTCGCGCATATCTCCTTCAGGATCTTCGGCCACACGCTGACCGTCACAAATAAAGCTGCTGAAATACCGAGGTCTCTGGGCCGTCAAGCTACGGAGCTACTAATATCTGAGCCGTCGGCCACGAAACTGCTAATGCCGTTGAGCGCCGGAGGCGCAACCCGTTCCCTAGCCCAGCGCTTCAGCGCTGGGTACCGAGCCCGAGAGGTTGGAGAGTCCCAGAGGGACGACTGTTCTGCCGCGACCCCGCGACTCGCCACTCCGCGACGGAATGCCAGTCGTTGCCGGCGACCCGGGCGGGGGCCCGACCCTCTGCGCCTCAGTTCCTCAGTACCGTCTCCAATTTGCCGCACAGGTCATCTCGGCCCTGAGTATTTTCAGTCACTTACAGACGCAAGAAAAAGCTTGACCTGCTCGGGCTAAAGTCGCTAAGGTATGCCTTGTCAGCGACTCGGACGGTTCTGTTGGCCGTCCCGCTGCCAGCCCACGTACCGCTGGGCCAGGCAGAACCCGACTCCCGATCACAACTTAATGTGAAGAAGAGGGTTTGTAGTCTTGTCGCGTTCTGCGACGAGTCCGGCTTTTGTTTTTTGTGCGTGGGTGCCCGGTGCACGCGGGGTCGTTCCCCGGTCCGGGCGACCCGAAAAATTGAGCAACTCAGGTTGCAGTGAGGGCATCCAACGAGTGGTTTTCTGCGTAAAACCAAGGAGCCGTACCTGCCCACGGTCTGAGTCTGTTCGAACTTCGGTTTCATCATTACCAGCTAGCTCCCCTATCCGGCTCCCGGAAGCGACTGGAAATCAGGAGAAGGATCATGCGCTCTGATAAGGTCTTTGAAGCTTTACATACTGTCCAGAACCGTTATATGCTCTGCCAGCTTGCATCCAAGGCAACTCGTAAGTTCCATAAGCCCAACACCCGCATTCAGGAGACCACGAACGAGGTCCTGAACCGGATCGCGGGTGAGGACCGTCAGAACGTTCTTACCGAGCCGGCCAACGCGAGCGAAGCTCAGCGCCGCGCTGCGTAACACAAGGATTTGGCCCTACGGGATTCCGGGCTTCTTGCCCGGGATTCCGACGGCGTAACCGAAAGGCCTACCTGATTCGCGCGCGTTCTGCGCTGCGGCATAGATTCTTCCCAAACACTTAATTTCGAGTCTGAGAACTCTTCACAAATCGAATTACCTCCCGTCCACAACTCCCGCAGGTGAACATGACCATCGCTGAATTGAAAGAAAAGAACATAACGGAGCTGACAAAGATCGCTCGTCAGCTGGACCTCCCCGGTGCCAGCGGGCTCCGCAAGCAGGACCTGATTTTCAAAATCCTGCAGGCCCAGAGCGAAAAAGAGGGCCACATCTTCGCCGAGGGTGTGCTTGAAATCCTGCCCGACGGCTACGGATTCCTCCGCTCTCCGGACTACAACTACCTTCCCGGCCCCGACGACATCTACGTCTCGCCCTCGCAGATCCGCAAGTTCGACCTGAAAACGGGAGACACCATCAGCGGACAGGTTCGTCCGCCGCATGAAGGCGAGAAGTACTTCGCCCTCGTCAAGATCGAAGCCGTCAACTTCGAGTCGCCGGAAGAAGCCCGCAACAAGATCCTCTTCGACAACCTGACGCCGCTGTATCCGCAGGAGCGGATCAAGCTGGAAACCGTGCGCGACAACATCAGCGCCCGCGTCATGGACCTGCTGACGCCCATCGGAAAAGGTCAGCGTGGATTGATCGTCGCTCCGCCGCGTACCGGCAAGACCATGCTCTTGCAGAACCTGGCGAACTCGATCACCACCAACCATCCCGAGGTCGTCCTCATCGTCCTGCTCATCGACGAGCGTCCTGAAGAAGTCACCGACATGCAGCGCTCGGTCAAGGGCGAGGTCATCAGCTCGACCTTTGACGAGCCCGCCGCCCGCCACGTGCAGGTCGCCGAGATGGTCATCGAGAAGGCGAAGCGACTGGTCGAGCACAAGCGCGACGTCGTCATCC
>DASPLH010000240.1:0-9949 GCA_035627675.1 Clostridia bacterium | reverse complement strand
CTGTGGGAGCGCACGCAATCGCGCGTGACCTTGCAACAGGGTGGCAAGTTCGCGGCCGGTTACGCTGCGTTTGGCGACGTTAGTCACTTCGCGTTCGGTGCCTGTGATGCCCCGGCTCCAGTCCGACGGCTTGCGTCCGCGCTGACGCTTTCACATACACCCTGCAGTTCAGTCGCAATGAACAACTCACTTCGCTCGAGAACGGCATTGACATGAGCGAATACATGTATATAGCATTCCCGCTATTCGCAAATAATTGCTAGGCGAGTCAACTTCCGTCAGCTCTGACGAGGCACTCGCTCGCGCTTTGCTCGCCTCCGGGCGGGAACGTCCTGCTAAGGGACGGAGGCGAAGCCATGTCTCTTCGTATAGCAGAGTAATTACATACATCCTGGTTGCAGTAGGGCCTCATAAACGGAGCCGCCCACATGCACTCAGTTCGTTGGTACGCCGTCAACACCCACCCTCATCACGAGAAAAAGGCGCTCGAACATCTAAGGGCGCTTCAAGTAGAAGCGTTTCTTCCTCTCTATCAGAGGAAGAAACGGTGGCGTAATCGAACAACGTCGATGCTGGAATCGCCACTCTTCCCCGGATACGTGTTTGTCCATATAGGTCTCGAGAGTCGATTCACAGTTCTGAACGTGCCCAGCATTCGGAGCTTCATTGCCAGTGGGGGCCTGCCTGTCCCGGTTCCCGACCACGACATCGAGATGTTGCGGACAAATCTGGCGGGGCGCAACCCGGAGCCGTTTCCGTTCGTGAAAGTCGGCGAGCGAGTCCGCGTTCGGAGTGGTCCGCTGCATGGGCTCGAAGGGCTGCTCGTTCAGCGAAAAAAGCGTTGGCGTCTCGTCCTCTCCATGGATGTCGTCATGCGGTCCGTTTCCGTAGAAATTGATGCAGCAGACGTGGAGCCAATCCCCTGAACGCTGTGTTCATATCCGGAATGCAGACGATCAACCCACTGCGACCTCACCTTGAATGATGCAACCGTCAAAAGCTATGAGAAGTGCGACTGACGCCCGAACGCGGATCCTTGTGGCTGCTGCGGCGGCCTTTGCCGCGAACGGATTTCGAGCGGCATCTATCCGGAACATTGCGATCGCGGCAAACGTAAGGGAGATCACCGTATATCGCTATTTTCCCCGGAAGCAGGATTTATGCTGGGCGGCTCTCGATTTCGAGTTGCGCTGCTCCGACCTGCCCGTCAATCTGTCAGTTGCGATTCAGGAAGCAACGACGCCGGAGGAACTTCTGAGAGTGCTGTCGGGAGTCGCATGTGAATGCGTCCGGACCAAGCCGGCGCTCTTGCGGCTGATCTGCTTCACGCTCCTGGAACTCGAGAGCGAAAGCGAACTGATGTACCAGGTGCACTTTCGCTCGCCGCTGAGTGAACTGGTGGACCACATGCGCAGCTGGAGCCGGACGGGGCAGATCCGGGCGGTGCATCCTGAAGCTGCGGCAGTTGCCGTAATCGGCATGCTGTTCGCCGCGAGCAAAATCAGCAACTACGTTGCGTCACACGGTGGATCATGTGAGTCGCGCGGCGATCGCTCCGCCGACGTTGCGGATATCTGTATAGCCGGGCTCCAATCTCAGCCCCAACCCAAGTGAATCCACCGATGGGACAGCCCCAATCTGCGGATTCTGCCGGCGAACCGATGAGAGTCGGATATCGGATCTACTGGTCAGTTCTTTTCGTCATCGCCCTGCTCGGTATTCCGCGACATGTATGGGCGGCCGACCCGACCTATGTGCCACTCGACAGCAACGTCTACGTCCTGTTCGATCGGCTTGTGTCTCTGGGAGTGCTTCAGGATGCCGCTTCCTCGACGCGACCATGGACACGAGGTGAATGTGCGCGCCTGATAGATGCTGCCGCCATCCGGAGCAGTGAGCATCAGGCGCACGAAATCCTGGAGGCGATTCGGCGCGAATTGGGGATTTCAACGGACAGTCCGGCGCGATGGATGGTCGTTGATCGACCCTATGTTCGGCTCTCCCATATCACCGGACCGGTGTTGAATGACGGCTATCACTTTGGGCAGGGCATAACGAACGATTTCGGAAGGCCCTACGGCACCGGGATCAACACGGTGGCAGGCGTCGGTGTACATGGCAAGGCTCGCGCTACGGGATACGGCCTCCGGATCGAGTTGCAGCAGGCCAGGGCACCGTACCAGTACGACAATCAACTGCGGAGTGTGCTCGCGCAGATCGACAGAAATCCGACCGGGCCTCAGAACCAGGGCGCCGTTGTCCGTGGCAGGGTACTCGAGGCATACGTGTCCGCGGAGGTCAGGAACGTCCAGATAAGTTTCGGAAAACAAGCCTTGTGGTGGGGCCCGTCTCGATCCGGCTCGCTTCTGCTTACGAACAACGCGGAGCCGCTGACCCTGTTCCGAGTGTCGCGACTGCATCCACTCTCGTTGCCATGGAAGTTTGGACTGCTTGGGACGTGGCGGGCGGAGTTTTTCATCGGCGCATTGGACGGCCATCAGTACCCGAAGGATCCGCTGATTCATGGGCAGAGGATTTCAGTGCAGCCCACTCCCAATCTTGAGATCGGATTCTCGCGCACGGTCGTATTCGGTGGACGGGGATTTCCCTTGCTCAGTTCGCGTCCGCTGACGTTCGGCAACTTCTGGAAGAGTTTCGCCAGCTTTGGAGATCACTCCGGCGTTCAAGCGGGTACGGAGAGCGATGCTGGAGACCGCAGAGGCGGTTTTGACCTGCGTTATCGAGTGCCGTTCCTCCGGAATCGCTTGACGGTGTTCTGCGAGGGGATGACGGATGACGATCCTTCGCCGTTAGCTTCGCCGCATCGTTCCGCCTTGCTTGCCGGTGTCCATATCGCGACCATGCCCTTCCTCCGGAAAGCTGACCTCCATCTGGAGTACATCGATACGGATCGGGGCGCCGTCTCCGGGTACCGCGGTACGTTCTTCTATTTCAATGGTGCATACCACTCATCTCACACCAATAACGGCAATCTTCTCGGATCGTGGGTAGGGCGGCAGGGGCGCGGATTCACGGCTGCCTCGACATACTGGATGTCTCCCGAAAAGCGGATCACCACGGCGTACCGCGACGCAAGGGTTAGCGGGAGATTCCTGGATGGGGGAGCTCGCATCCGCGATGTCATTGTTGAGGCTGAGATCCCTGCCCGCCACGTTGTTCTTCGTCCCAGGTTGCAGATTGAAAACTGGAGTGCCCCTCTGTTGAGAAAGTCGAATCAGCGTGTTGCATCCGTAGGTTTAAACATTGCGTACGGCAGATGACCCGCAAAAGTGCAGCGGAGTGGAGCCGGCCGGAGACGATGCAGCACGTAAACCCATTCATCTGGCCGGATACTAGATCGACGCCACACTAACGAGGAACAGTGAACAGCAAGCTGACCGAAGCGACTCATGTACTTCCCGAACGCGGGTGGGCGCCCGTCGTTAACGATCGGGAGGACCTTTCGTTCCTGGAGTTTGTACGCGTCATAAGGCGACGCAAGACAATCGTTCTCGCCACTCTGCTGATCACACTGGCAGCCGTGGCGCTCGTGTCGGCTCTCATGCCGCGCCGCTACGAGGCCGTTGCACGACTTGCGCTCAACTTCGAAAACTCGAACGCTCTCGGACTGGAGGAGTATGGGCTTTTGTCAGGTGGCCTGGACTCTAGTGCAAAGATCGAGACGCAGGTACGCATCCTGCAAAGTGACAAGATGACCTGGGAAGTTATACGGCAGCTGCGCCTGGATCAGAAGGACGAGTTTGCCGGCCGCGATGCGACGCCTGAGGGGACCGCGATTGAGGCCGTCACGCCGGAGCTGAAGGCAAAAGTGTTAGCGCGCTTTCATGAACGGTTGAAAGTTCAGTCTGTACCGAAGACGCAGATCGTTGAGATCCGCTTTCGAAGCACCAGCCCGCAACTCGCCGCGGACATCGCCAACACTCTCGCCGAATCCTATATCGAAGGGAACTTCCGCAGTAAAGTGGCGGCGACAGTACAGGCCTCCACGTGGCTTGCCGGGCAATTGGAAGACCTGAAACGCAAGGTGGAGCAATCACAGGAACGCCTCATCTCGTACCAGCGTGAACATGGCATGCTCGGCACCGATGAGACGCACAACACCGTGATGGCGACTCTCGATCAGATCTCGAAAGAGTTGACCACAGTTGAGTCGGACCGCATCGTAAGGGAAGCCCGCCATCGTATCGCAGCATCCGGCAATCCCGAACTCGTCGCGGCGGTTTCGCCGAACAGTGTCGTTCAGGTGTTGCGGCTGCAGGAAGCCGAGCTGCGCAACCAGTACGCCCAGATGACTGCGAAGTTTGGGCCCTCATACCCTCGCGTACTGCAACTCCGGCAACAGCTCACGCAAATCGACACTGCGATTGCCGCAGAGGTTCAGAACATCGGCAAGCGCCTCGAAAACGAGTATTCGGCTGCCGTTTCCTCCGAGTCGATGCTGCGGAAGGCGCTCGATCGCCAAAAGGCAGAGGCGTACAAGCTCAACGAGAGTGCCGTGCAATACGCCATCCTCAAGCGCGAGGTGGAAGCAGGGCGCGACCTGTACGAGGGCCTCGTCAAGAAGTTGAACGAGGCTGGCGTGGTGGCCGGGCTTCGATCGACGAATGTCGTCGTAATCGATCCCGCCTCAGTGCCGGTGGAGACTGCCGAACCGAAAGTTGTCATGAACCTCGTTCTGGCATTGCTCGGTGGACTTCTCGGCGGAGTGGCACTGGCGTTTGTTGCCGACACTATGGACAGCACCGTGAGAACGCCGGACGAGGTGGAGGCAATCTCCACGCTCGCGCCGTTTGGAACCGTTCCCACCTTCACAGTCCAGAAGTCGAAGAGTCTTCCTGAGTCGATTCGCAAACTCCCACTTACGGTGACGCAGCCGCGCTCCTCGTTTTCTGAATCCTTCCGATCGCTGCGCACCTCGATGCTGCTGGCGTCGCCGGGAGCGCCGCCGCGCGTCATCATGGTGACGAGTTCGCTCCCTTCGGAAGGAAAGAGCACAGTTGCCGTGAACTGCGCAACCGTGCTGGCGCAGCACGGGCGGCGCGTCCTGCTGATTGACGGGGATTTACGCCGTCCGACGGTGCACAAACAACTGGGGATCGATGACGAAACCGGTGGCCTGAGCGGGTGCCTGGCGGGTTCGCACACCGCCGACGAGGCAGTCGTAAGCATTCCGACCCTGCACCTTGACGTCTTGCCATGCGGCAAGATGCCGCCCAATCCTTCTGATCTGCTCGGTTCCGACCAGATGCGGGCGCTGCTCTCCGAGTGGGAGACCCGGTACGACCACATATTGATCGACACGCCCCCGTTGCTGGCGGTTGCAGATGCGCGGATTCTGGTAACCATGTCCGACATGGTTCTTCTTGTCGTGCGTTCCGGCATGACCACTCGCAACTCGCTCAAGCGCGCGAGCGAATTGCTGCGCGCTGCCGGCGCCCGGATCGCCGGAACTGTCGTTAACGCGCTGAATGCAGACTCCGCGGAATTTCACGAGTACTACGGAACGTACGGTTCTGATTACGGTCGCGGCTATTATCACGAATCAGAGGTTTAGCGGGTCACAAGATGAATTGGATACCGTTACGGATGGTTGGACTGTTTCTGCTGCTTGCGGCGGCAACTGCTATCGCGCAGGTACCTGCGGCGGCAGAGCCGCAGAGTCAGGCGAGTGCCACCGCGTCACTGGTCATTGGCGCAGGCGATCTGATTGAGGTCGCCGTTTTTGACACTCCGGAGCTTAGCGGCAAGGTGCGCGTCAGCAATACCGGACTGATCTCTTTACCGCTGATCGGAGCGGCAAAGATCGCAGGGCTGACCACGGAGGACGCCGCCGGTCTCATTCGGACGAAGCTCATGGAGGGCGGATACGTTAAGGACCCACACGTGTCCGTCCTTATCGGCGATTTCGCCACGCAGGGTGTATCGGTCTTCGGAGAGGTGAAAAAGCCCGGAATCTATCCGGTGCTCGGTCCGCGCCGGTTGCTCGATGTGCTCTCGGCGGCCGAGGGACTGACCGAGGCAGCGGGCCGAACCGTTACCATTTCGCGCAGAGATCACGCAGAGCCCGCCGAGGTCGTAACTCTGACCTCCGGGGCGGCCACCAACCCGATGGTGTTGCCCGGAGACACGGTTGTCGTGCAAAAGGCGGGAATCGCGTATGTGGTTGGCGACGTTGCCCGCCCGGGCGGCTTCCTCATGCAGAATCAGGAGCAACTTACGGTGCTCCAGGCGATCGCTCTTGCCCAGGGAACCAACCGGTCGGCGAGGATCGCGGCGGCGAAACTCTTCCGCCAAACTCCCGAAGGCCGGCAGGAAGTCTCTCTGAACCTGAAACGGATACTGGACGGCAAGGACATCGATCAGCCCCTGCAGGACCAGGACATTATCTTCGTCCCAACCAGCGTCTTCCGCGCGGCCGGCAAACGCGGCCTCGAAGCGGCGCTGCAGGCGACCGTGGGCGTGATCATCTACCGGCGCTAGATTGGCTACCCTGATCAAATCTCCGCACGAATCGCAGGCACCCGGTGTGCCGGCGCGATCCCTGCGCGCGAACGTCGCCTGGACTCTCGTTGGCAACGTTGTGTACGCGGCTTGCCAGTGGGGAATGCTGGCGGCGCTGGCGAAGGCCGGCAGCACGGAGGACGTGGGAAGATTCGCGCTCGGGTTGGCCATCGCCGCGCCCGTATTCATGTTCACAAATCTCCAGCTCCGCGCCGTGCAGGCCACAGACGCCAGGGGAGAGTTTGAGTTCGCCGATTACTTCTCGTTGCGGGTCGTCTCGACCGCTCTGGGCCTCTTTGCCGTACTTCTTATCGTCATGCTCTCGGGATACGGAACCGCCTCCGCGGCGGTGATCCTGGCGGTCGCCGCCGCAAAGGCGATCGAAACCGTCAGTGATGTGATCTCCGGCCTCTTACAAAAGGGCGAGCGCCTGGATCTGATCGCACGCGCGCTCATCCTGCGAGGGGTGAGTTCGGTCGTGCTGTTTACAGGTGTCTTCCTGTGGACGCGCAGCGTGGTCGCCGCCGTCTGTGCCATGGCTGTGTCCTGGCTGGCCGTTTGCGGCATCTACGAGGTCGCCCGCGCCCGGCAGATCGTGGGGCGAACCGCTGGCGTGCTCGTCTTCCGCTATCAACGCCAGACCATGTGGAAACTGGCCAAGTTGAGCCTGCCGTTGGGCGTTGTCATGACGCTCATTTCGCTGAATGTCAACATTCCGCGATACGTCCTGGAGCGTTCGCTCGGTACCGGAGAACTCGGGATCTTTGCGTCACTGGCATATCTGGTCACGGCCGTAAGTCTCATCGTCAGCGCGCTCGGACAGTCCGCGTCGCCGCGTCTGGCCAAGTTGTATGCGGACCGCAACTACGACGGATTCCGTCGCATCACTCTTCGGCTGGTCGCCATCGGAGCCGCGATCCTGGCCGGCGGCGTTCCCGCGGCCTGGATCTTCGGGCGTCCCGTCGTCGCTGCCGTGTACCGGCCCGAGTACGCCGAGCGGACGGATGTTCTCGTTCTCCTGGCCGCCGCCTCCGGCATCGGCGCGATCGGTTCTTTCCTGGGCTATGCGGCCACCGCGGCGCGACGCTTCCGGTCCCAGATGCCCATCAGCGCGGCCGTGACCTGCACGACGGCCGGGCTTGCCGCGATTCTCGTGCCCAGCCATGGCCTGAATGGCGCTGCCCTGGCGATCATCGCCGGAGCGGTTGTTCAGGTGGCGGGCTTCTCCCTGTCCGTTCGTCGAGCTCTCCAATCCTTATGATCCGTGTCCTTCACGTGTTGGGCGGACTGAACCGCGGCGGCGCCGAGACCTGGCTTGTTCAGGTCATGCGTTCCATCGACCGGAGTCAATACCAGTTCGATTTCCTCGTGCACAGCTCCGAGGAGGGCGCGTACGACAACGAGGTCCGCGAGCTTGGCGGCCGCATCCTCCCGTGCCTCGGCTACCGCAACCCCATGCTGTATGCGCGCAACTTCCTGCGGGTGCTGCGCACCCATGGTCCCTTCGATGTCGTGCATAGCCATGTGCACCACTTCAGCGGTCTGGTGATGCTGCTCGCCAAACTTGGCGGAGTACCGTGCCGCATCATCCACAGCCATACAGCCCACGTGGAACCGCGTGCGCCACTGGCGCGGTCGATGTATCTCAGGCTGATGAAGCAAATGGCCTGGAAGTTCAGCACCTGCGGAATCGCCGTAAGCAGCAAGGCTGCGGGCTCGCTGTTTCCGCCCGCATGGCAGAGGGATGGAAAGTGGACCCTGCTTCCCATCGGCATCGACCTGGAGCCGTTCAGCAGGCCCGTCGATGCTGAGTCGATTCGCGCCTCCCTGGGAATCCCGTCGGACGCATTCGTCGTCGGGCACGTGGGCCGCTTCGTTGAGGCGAAGAATCACCGTTTCCTGATTCGCGTCGCGGCAGAACTCGTTGCCGCCGAACCGAAGTCGGTACTCCTCCTGGTCGGAGACGGGCCCCTTCGTCCTGAGATCGAAGAACTGGTCCTGAAGAACGGCCTCACTCGTCACGTCGTCTTCACCGGAAACCGCGCCGACGTGCCGGCCCTGATGATGGGGGCAATGGACGTGTTTGTTTTGCCATCGCTCTACGAGGGATTTTCGCTGGCAGTGTTGGAGGCGCAGGCGGCGGGCCTTCCAGTGGTCGCCTCGGCTGAGGTCCCAGCGGACGTATTCGTAGGGGGCTCCGTGGCTGTGCTCCCGCTGGCTGAGTCACCCGCGAAATGGTCAGAAGTCGTCAGGCAGGCATGCGGCAACAGAGAAAGTAATCCGGGCGTGCCGGAAAAGTGCTCGGCGGCAAACTGTGCCGCAAGTCTCGCGGCTATCTATTCGTCTGTCATATCCCGTGCAGGCAGAACAGCGATTACCGCTGGAACGAGAGAAGCAAGATGAGCTTCGCGGAGGCTGTAATCCCGGCATGCGTGCTGCTGTCCCACATGGCCTTCGCCAGCCGCTTCCTTCGAAGCTTGCGGAACCGGCAGCTGCCGACAACGCTTGAGTTCAGTTCTTTGTCGTTTCTGATCTACTTCGACATTGGGCTCGTCGCCGAGGTGATGTTCGGTTACGACAACCCATTCTTCGCGCCGTTCTTTGATGCGCCCCCCGAACTGATGTTGTTTGGAGCCTTGCTCCTGATAGCGGCTCCGTGGCTTCTCGACCTGGGAGCTATGCTCGCCGGTAAGCCCAAGCGCCTTGATCTGCTGATGTTCCGTCACTTGCGATTGATCCCGTCACGCAGGATCGTGTTCGATGTCAGCGCCGCCGCCATCTGTGCGACAACCATCGTGCTGTCGGCTCAGTACATGAACCGTGGAAACATCTGGGAAATGCGCAGAGAAGTGGGGCAGGCGTTTGGTCCACTCATTCTCGTTTTGTACCTGCCTCTGTACCTGCTGGGGTTCTATATGGGGCTGTCGGATTTCGCGACCCGGCGAGGCAAGGCAATGGTACTGATTCTCTTGTTGGTCGCGACCGTAGCGGCAGTCCCGCTTGGGCAGCGGACCCTTGTTCTGCTGCCGTTGCTGATCGTCATGCTGTTTGGGCAAAGACTCTCAACCAAGCGCATTGCATTTGCCGCAGCGGCCGGCCTGGTGGTCGCGTCTCTCGCCCTCCCCTACTTCAAGTGGGGGTTCGCGGGTAATTCTGATGCCAGCGCTCTGGTGAAGTCTGTCGTGACGAACGACCTGAACCGGGCGCCAGTGCTGTTAACGTCGATCCAGAACTCACCATGGGTGGGCACGGAGGTATTGCCATTCGTGGGATCGGGGTACGCTTACGCGGCTTTACTCTATGTTCCGCGTTCATTCCTTCCGGTCAAGCCTACCGCAACTGCTCAGGCATTTACCGCCTATATCGCAAAAGAGGATGTTCGGACGGCAAGCTGGGGTTTTGGGATAAGTGCGATTGATGAGATTAG
>DASPLH010000239.1:0-11653 GCA_035627675.1 Clostridia bacterium | reverse complement strand
CGACTATCGTACGCTACGCGATATCTGGCTCATACCAGTGCGTGACTTCCTGGGAATTGCGATCTGGATCTGGAGCTTCGCCGCCGACACCGTCACCTGGCGCGGCGAGGTTTTTCATCTCAAGGACGGGAAGCTGTACAGGTAGTCGAGGGCGAGGTGCTGGAGAACAGCTACCAGCGTGAGTACACGAAGTCACGAGTCACTGAGTCACCAACATCTGGACGCGATCGCCGAGAGGATGGCCGGGGGCGAACCTGGCTGCACACAACCCGTCATCTTGAGCGAGAACTCGCAGCAGAACGCGACGCGAAGCGGCGCGGATGCGAGTTCGAGTCGAAAGACCTCCCGGCCCTGCCGAGATTCGGCAGGTGGCCCACCTTCGCGGAGCCAAAGGCGGAGCTAAAGTGGGGTAGTCCAACTGAACCCCGAGCAGCGACTTCTTAGCCGGAAGCTGGAAGCTGGCGACTGGCAGGTGGCCCACCTTCGCGGAGCCAAAGGCGGAGCTAAGGTGGGGTAGTCCAACTGAACCCCGAGCGGCGACTTCTTAGCTGGTTGCCGGAAGCTGGAAGCTGGCGACTGGCAGCTAGAAACTACTCGTACCTCAACGCCTCGATGGGATCGAGGTTCGCGGCCTTCCACGCCGGGTAGATTCCGAACACGACGCCGACCATTGCGGCCGACGCGATGGCCGCGATCACCCAGAAGACCGACAGAGTTGCCGGAAGGGATGGGAACGCCATCGGGATCATGAACGTGATAATCGCGCCGCAGACGATTCCGAGCAGTCCGCCGATTGCCGTCAGCGTGATCGCCTCCAGCGTGAACTGAAGCAACACGTCGCGTTTCCTCGCGCCAATCGCTTTCCTGACGCCGATTTCGCGCGTGCGCTCCGTCACCGAAACCAGCATGATCGCCATCACGCCCACGCCGCCGACGATCAGCGACACGCTGCACACGGCGAACATGAAGACGAAAATGCCGCTCGTCAGCTGGTTCCACACCTGCACAATCGACTCCGACGAGAACACCGCGAAGTTGTCCGGTTGATCCGGCTTCAGCTTGCGGCGGCGCCTCAGCAGCTCCTTCATCTCATCCACGGCCTTGTGCATGTCGGCCTGCGATGTCGCCTTGACGCTGATCCAGTGCTGCTTCAGCTCCGGGTGGAGTTTGCGGAAGGTGTTATAGGGGAAAAAGACGATGTTGTCGTCAGGGTTCGAGCCGCCGCTGAACGCCGCCTTCTTCTTCTCGGCCACTCCGACGATCGTGAACAACTGGCCTTCGATGTTCAGTTCTTTTCCCAGCGGGTCGTCGTCGCCGAAGAGCTCTCTGGCTGTGTCGTAACCGATCACGATGACCGGCGCGCGGTTCGCGTCTTCAGCCTCGGTGAACCACCGTCCGGCCTCCGGCTTGTAATCGAACACCTGTGCCGCCGAAACCGTGTCGCCTTCGAGGATCGTGTTCTTGGCCGTCCGCCCGTTGTACTTGACCGAGTACGATCCCGTCCCAAACTGCGGCAGGAACAACCTGACGCCCGCCGTCACCGCCGCGACGTGCGGAAGATCGCGCATGGCCAATGCGTCTTCCAGCGTGAGTTCCTTGCGGCTCAGCATCTCCGCCGACGGACGCCCAAACACAAAGGGCTCCATGTGAAAGGCAAAGACGATGTTCGAGCCCATCTGCTGAACCATGCCCTGCACGTTTGCGTTCAGCCCGTTCACCACGGAGGAAATCGCGATGATGGTTGTGATGCCGATGACGATTCCGAGCACGGTCAGCGCCGACCGCATCTTGTTGCGGATCAGCGTCTCCATCGCGATGCGGACGATCTCTACGACTTTGCCCGTGCTCTTCATCACCTAAAGCTCTGACCTCAGCGCCACAATCGGGTCCAGCTTCGCCGCGCGTTTCGCCGGATACACACCGAAAAAGATTCCGACGCCGGCAGATACGATCAGGCCGGCCACAACCGCCCACAGTTTGATCACCGAGGGCATCCCGATCAGAAGCGTCACACCCTTCGCCACCGCGATTCCGAGCGCCACGCCGATGACGCCGCCCATCATGGCCATCGTGCCGGACTCGATCAGGAATTGCCGCAGCACGTCTCTGCTCCGCGCGCCGAGCGCCTTCCGGATCCCTATCTCGCGCGTACGCTCGGTCACCGACACCAGCATGATGTTCATGATCACGATTCCGCCGACGATCAGCGAGATCGACGCGATCGCAATCGTCACAATGAAGAACGTTCCGCTCAGGTTCGACCAGATCGAAAGCAGGTTCGAGTTGGTCTCTGCAACGAAGCTGTCCGGTTCCCCCGGACGGTCGTGCCGCCGGGCTCGCATGATGACCCGTGCCTGGTCGATGGCAGCCTCGAGCGCAGGCCCCGTTCCGTGCCCCTTGGCCCAGATGCGCAGGCTCTTGCTCTGCCCGCCGTACTGCTTGAACCACGTCGAGATCGGCATCGCGACCCAGTTGTCCTGGCTCTGTCCTAGTGTCTTTCCTTTGGGCGCGGCAACTCCCACCACCTGGTACAACCGGCCATCGACGCGGATCTCCTTGCCGATCGGGTCCACGCCGCCCATCAGGTTCTCGACGATGTCGCGGCCAACGACCACCACGTTCGAGGTGTTGTTGAGGTCGGCGTCGGTCAGCGAGCGCCCCTGGTCCAGCTCAAGGTCGTAGATCGGAGCCATCGAAGGCGTCCACCCGCGCACCGCCGTATCCGTGCTGCTCTGCTCGTTGTACTTGATCTGCCCGTTGTACTGGTTGATTGATGCGCCAACGTTCTTGCACCGGGTGCATCCGGCGGCAACCGCCTCGTAGTCCTCGAACTTGATGTCCTTGCGCTTCTGGCCTTCGAGGTACTGATCGACGTTCGTCACCACGTTGCTCTGCTTGGCGAGAATGAACACGTCGGCGCCAAGGTTGAAAATCTTGTCGGCAACGTACCCGTTTATCCCATTGACGAAGGTCACGACGGCGATCACGGCGGAGACGCCAATGACAATTCCGAGCAGGGTAAGGACGGTTCTGAGCTTATTGGCCCACAAGGATTGCAGGGCTACTCGGATGGACTCTAGGGTGCTCATTCGGGGCGGAACTCTCTCAGTTTACCAGACGATCCAGGCGCGCCGGAGTCGCACAAATTGTTGATTTTACTAGGGGTTGATCCCTTAACTTGTCATGCAATCCCCGCCAGATCAGGCTATAATGGGCAGTGTTAGCGGTTGGGTCGGGTGATCGCCGCCGCCCTGTTGACCTCCGGCTCAGGCCGGACCGAGCGGGAGCGGGGGAGGAAAGTCCGAACTCCGTAGAGCAGTGTGCCGGATAACGTCCGGGCGCGCCGATCTCAAAGTCGGCCGACGGAAAGTGCCACAGAGAACATACCGCCGAACGCCTTCACCGGCGTGGTAAGGGTGAAAAGGTGCGGTAAGAGCGCACCGGTCGCGCAGCGATGCGTGACGCATGGCAAACCCCACACGGAGCAAGACCAAATAGGAGAGGACAGCCAGGTTCTCGAGCACGCGTTCCGACAAACAAACGCTCGAGTTGGTTCTGTACGGCCCCTGGTTGAACGCGCTGGCTCGGCACGTCAGAACTCTCGGGTAGGTCGCTTGAGCCGTCCAGCAATGTACGGCCTAGAGGAATGATCGCCCTGGCGCTTGCGCCAGACAGAATTCGGCTTACAGACCTTATCGCTTTCAGCACGCCGCGCTTCCGGCACAACCGGGGGCGCGGCTTCTCTTTTGTCCTTTTGCGGTGATCTTCTAGAAGCTCTGATTCTCGCACTCACGTCATCTTGAGCGAGAACTCGCAACAGAACGCGACGCGCAGCGGCGCGGATGCGAGTTCGAGTCGAAAGAGCTCCCGGCACACCTGCGCAACGAACGTCGTGAATTCGAGGATTGGCCCGGATTGCGGGGGCTTGGTGGCCCCACATCTGCGCAGCAGATGTGGGATGTACGCTGACGACTATGCTTTGCTGAATGTGAGACGAAGAAACGTTACCGCGGACCCACGATCGTCCCCAGGATCGGCACCGTGCCACGCCGCTGGCCAGCTTTCGTCGGTTTCGCGATGGCCACCTGGTCGGCCACCCGCAGGTCCACGTCGCGCGACAGCAGCACATGATTCCCCACAAACCTTACGTCCGCGTCGGCCTTGGCGGCCGTCTGCATCCACATGCCGCCCACTTCAGCGAACGAAAGCTCGACCGTGACCTTCTTCACCCACCATGACGGGTTCTTCGCCGGTTCGCCCATGATCCGGCGAACCTGGTACGTCGCCGCATCCACCCACGCGTGGCCCCTCAGCAGGTCCTTCGACTCGCGCTTTGGGCGAAGGGCGAGCACGTAACACTCGCGCCCCTCCAGCGTTTCCTTCCCGACGAGGTTGAAATCGTAGTTCGCGGGTGACACCGCGCTATGGTCCGACTGGCCGGCCATTTCGGCTTCGTGCTGCAGCACCCGCCGCACTACTTTCTCGCCGTGACCTCGCCCGTTCGTCTCGCGGATCTCGTATGCCTTCGTTCCCGGAGGAACGAAGTTCACCTCGGCCGTGACCTGCGACGGCGCTTCCGGCTTCTTCTCAGATGTCAGGGTGTATTCGCGAACGACCGTGTAGGCGCGGATTCGGTCGCGGTTATCCTGCTGCGCCGCTTCCATTCGCGCAACGATCGTCTCAAGCCCGTTGGCCGTATCGCTGGACTGTGCTGCCGCCTGGGCACAAAGCCCGAGAACCAGCATAAGAGTCAATGTTGTTGTCGTTAGTCTTTCGGGCCCGTTCATGACTCACCTGATCCCCGTCCTCCTGTGTGATGCAACCTCAGTGCCAAGAAGAGGGCTGGACAACATAAGGAAGGAACTACCGGCCTGTTGGGAATCGAACGGCGCAACGCTGAGGGCGAACTGCGGAGGGGTGCATTGGGCAGCGTAAGAAATGCCGGACGGTAAGCCTGGACGGAGACATTCGCCCGAGAAGACAAAACGTAAAAACGTCCAAGATGTGGAATCGCGATGCCCACCTTAGGCTTCGCTCGGACCGCCGCCTTAGCGGGATTTTGCGCGGCTTTCCACTACCTCTGTGTAAACGCGCAACATCTGGCGCACCGAGGCTTCCCACGAAAAGCGGAACGCCTGCTCCTGCCCCGCGGCCTTCATCTTCTCTCGAAGTCCCTGGTCCGTCAGCGCCTTGTACAGCGCCCGGCTGATCTCGAACACGTTCTCGGGATTGACCAGCAAAGCTGCGCCGTTGACCACCTCCGGCAGAGCTGCCGTGTTGGAGGTCACGACCGGAGTTCCGTGGGCCATCGCCTCCAGTGGCGGCAGGCCAAACCCCTCGTACAACGACGGGAACACGAATACCTTCGCCGCGTCGTAGAAGATCCTGAGCACGTCGATGGGAACGAACCCAAGAAAGCGAACGTCGTGCTGCACGCCGCTCTTGATCACCGCACGCCGGATGTCGGGGTGTTTGCTGACCTCGTCTCCGATCACGATCAGTTTCAGGTCCGGAAACTTCCCGTCTTTCGCCAACTCGGTCTTCAACGCCGAGAAGGCCTCCACGATGCGAACCACGTTCTTGTGCGGGCTGATGCGTCCTGCATACAACAGGTACGGGTAGTTCACCTGGTAGCGCTCGACCAGTACCTGCCGCTCCGTCCACGTGCTGTGGCCAAGCCGGAAGCGGTCGTCGAGCGCGTTGTACACCACTTCGATTCTCGAGGACGGCACCTGGAAAAGGCGGCAAATGTCCTGCTTGGTGAAGTTCGAGACAGCGAACAGCCGCGACGCGCGATGCATGACCTGGCGCGTCAGGTAGAAATGCAACACCCGCCCGAGTCCCGTCCGCGCCTTCGCCCGGTACATGTAGTCGAGCAGGTCATGGACGGTCATGACGTACGGACACGAGACCGGCAACGGTCTCCAGAACATGTGCGGGATGTGGACCAGGTCAGCCCCGAAGTGCTTCACCACGCGCCGGAACTCCAGGTAGCGCGCGGGGGTGACCTCTTCCTGGAATTGTTGCAGACGGAAGTTTTCAGGCAAGGCGCCGATGGAACTGACCTGCTCGATGGCTCCGATCAGCAGGTATTCGTTCTCATGATCCAGCCGGCCCAGCGTCCGGACCACATTGCGAAGGTACGTGCCGACGCCGAAGTCGGAAATGCGCCGGATATCGAGAACGATCTTCACCGCAGAGATTGTATCTGACCGAGCAAAACCGAATAAAACCTTATGGACGGGAGCGGAGGCCCCGATGTGATGCATCTCGAAAGGGGCCGACACAATCAACAACGTCATCTTGAGCGAGAACTCGCAACAGAACGCGACGCGCAGCGGCGCGGATGCGAGTTCGAGTCGAAAGACCTCGCGGCCTCGCATTCGAAGCCACACGCGGGCTGTGAACCTCAACCGCGAGGTCTGACCTGTCGTGCGAGCCAGGAGGTCTCGGAGCCGGCGTAGTTCTCCTCGGGAGGGAGGCCTTCGGGCATGTCGCTCAGCACGGGAAGGAGATCTACCCTGCGCCTGCGACTCCGCGACTTCGTGACTTCGCAGCTTCGTGACTTCGCGATCTCGCGACTCCAAAGCAAAACGCGCGGCCGAAGCCGCGCGTTCCCATCAACCCGAACGCTCACACCTGCACAGCCACCTGCGCCTCGTGCGCCTTCCGGCGTTCGGCATACAGCGGGAACTGCTCGCAAAGCGCGAACACCTCTTTCCGCACCCTGCGCAGCACGTCGGCGTCCGTGCGGTTGTTCAGCGCTTCCGCGATCCAGCGCCCGATCTGCCGCATCTCGTTCTCTTTCATGCCACGGGTGGTCAGCGCCGGAGTCCCCAGGCGAATACCGCTCGGCTTCAGCGGCGGGTTAGTGTCGAACGGAATGGCATTCTTGTTCACCGTGATGCCGGCTTCGCCGAGCGCGTTCTCCGCCTCGCTGCCGAGCATGCCCTTGCTGAACACGTCCACCAGCATCAGGTGCGTATCGGTCCCGCCCGAGATGATCCGATAACCTTCGTCCGCAAGCGTCTGCGCCAGCACCTTGGCGTTCGCCACGATCTGCCGCGCATAGTCCTTGAACTCCGGCTGCAATGCCTCCTGGAAGCACACGGCTTTGGCGGCCATGATGTGAACCAGGGGGCCTCCCTGGCAGCCGGGAAACACGCTCTTATCAACGGCCGGTCCGAGGTCCGCCTTGCACAGGATCATGCCCGAGCGCGGCCCGCGCAGCGTCTTGTGCGTCGTCGTCGTGACCACGTGCGCGTGCGGCACCGGCGACGGATGCGCCCCGCCCGCCACCAGTCCGGCGAAGTGCGCCATGTCCACCAGGTACAGCGCCCCGACCTTGTCGGCGATCTTTCGCATGCGCTCGAAGTCGATGATGCGCGGGTACGCCGAGCCGCCGCCGATGATCATCTTCGGACGCTCGCGCTCGGCGATCTTCTCCATCTCGTCGTAATCGAGCGTCTCCGTGTCCTTCGACACGCCATAGCTGACGACTTTGTAGTTCTTGCCCGAGAAGCTCAGCTTGTGGCCGTGCGTGAGGTGGCCTCCGTGCGCAAGGTCCAGGCCCATGATCGTATCGCCCGGCTTGATGATCGCGGCATAGGCGGCCATGTTCGCCGACGAACCCGAATGCGGCTGCACGTTGACGTACTCGGCGCCGAAGAGCTGCTTGGCGCGGTCGCGCGCCAGGTTCTCCACCACGTCGGTGAACTCGCACCCGCCGTAGTAGCGCTTGCCCGGATAGCCTTCCGCATACTTGTTGGTGAACACCGAACCGGCGGCTTCCAGCACGGCTTCGCTCACGAAGTTTTCCGAAGCGATCAGCTCCAGTCCATCGTGCTGGCGGTTCTCTTCGTTGGCAATGGCGCGCGCGACCTCAGGGTCGACCTGCGCGAGCGAACTGGCATCATTTGCTCTGGTCATGGATAACTCCGAATTACCGGCCTGATTCATCATCCCTACTGCCCGCCCGGCGCGGGCGTCCTGTGTGGCCCGTGCGTCCCGGTGTGGCGCGGGCGTCCCGCGTTGCCCGGGCGTCCCGCGTTGCCCGGGCGTCCCGTGTGGCGCGGGCGTCCCCGCCCGCGCTCCTCCCCACCCACGGCCCTCAACACTTACTTGTGCTGCCGCTCAAGCTCCGAAATTTTGTCCACCCGGCGCTGGTGGCGTCCACCTGCAAACGGCGTCTCCAGCCACTTGTCCACGATCTTCGTGGCAGTAGCTTCGTCCAGGATGCGCGCGCCGATCGCAAGCACGTTGGCGTCGTTGTGCTCGCGCGACATCTGCGCCTCGTACTCCGAACTCACGTTCGCCGCGCGAACTCCAGCCACCTTGTTCGCCGCGATAGCCATACCGATGCCACTGCCGCACACAAGTATTCCGAGGTCGACCAGCTTGCCCGCGACTTCTTCGCCGACTCTTGCCGCGAAGTCGGGATAGTCCACCGACTCATTGGAAATCGTGCCTTCGTCCTTCACCTCGAACCCCTTGCCCTCGAGGTGCTTCCTTATCTTGTCCTTCAGTTCGTAGCCGGCGTGGTCCGCGCCAAGTGCGATACGCATGGAGAGAGATTGTAATCCACGTCGGCACCACTTGTTGTCATGCTGAGCAAAGCGAAGCACCTGTTGTTGTTTTGCTGGCAGCTGGTAGCTGGAAGCTAGCAGCTATCACACCGTCATCCTGAGCGGGGAGGCCCCTAACGAAGCGCTTCCGAGCCGGCAGGTGTAGCGTGGGCGTCCCCGCCCGCGCTGCCAACGGCCCTGCACTTCTGCCCTTGTCTCCTGCATCTCCCGCGCCTTATCCGTCCCCGTCCCTGTACCTTCGTTTCCACCCACGTCTTGCCGCCCGCCGTACTCTGTCGGATAATCCGTCCACGCACTTGTCTGCGCACAAACGCATGTCCACTCAAGCTGAAGCTCCCGCTGCCAAGCAGTACAAGCACATCCTCTTCGACACCAGGTCGGCGATCGCGCACATCACGCTGAACCACGCGCCTTACAACCTGCTTACAGTTCCGATCATGTGCGAACTGGCCGAGGCCATCGAGAGCCTCAACGGACGCGGCGACATCAAGTGCATCCTGCTCGACTCGTCGCAGAAGGTCTTCTCCCTTGGCATCTCGCGCGAGGACTCCAAGCCTGACCGGGTCTTCCAGACCCTGGACGCCTTCAACCGCGTATTCCAGGCCATCAGCGAAATCTCCAAGCCGCTCATCGTCGTCGTCAACGGCCAGGCCGTCGGCGCCGGCTCCGAACTGGTCGCCTTCGGCGATATGGTCATCGCCACGCCCAACGCGCGCTTCGCGCAGCCCGAAGTGAAGCTCGGAGTCTTCCCTCCGTTCGCTTCCATCATGCTGCCGGCCCTCATCGGCCCGAAGAAGACCTACGAACTAATCCTCACCGGACAGGCCCTGACCGCACAGGAAGCCAAGGACCTCGGCTTCGTGAACCGCGTCGTCCCGGAGGCCGAACTACAGACCGCGGTCGGCGAAATCCTCTCGCGCATCGTCGAATTCAGCGGCCCCGTGCTCGAGATGGCGAAGAAAGTCATCCAGTCCACGCTCGGACTCCCACTCCAGCAGGCCGTCAAGCGCTCTCACGACATCTACCTAAATCAATTGATGGATCTGGAAGACGCGCAAGAGGGCGTGCGCGCCGTGCTTGAGAATCGCAAGCCGGTCTGGAAGAACAAATAGGCGAACGCGGCCAGCCGGGACACCAACAGACCAAAGGGCGCGACACGCAGCAGAGAGGCGGTTCTGCCAAGTATCGCGCCCTGTGTATTGGAGCCCGCATGCTGTTTCGAAGGCACGGGCCCCTGCGTTGGCTTGGGGAGGAAACAGCGAAACCGAGCATAAGGAGCGTTCTACTCAGGCTCCAGCGAATTCGAAAGCTGCCGTTGGATTTCGAAGAGAGAAGACGCACGCCAGCCTTCGCGGGAAATGCGGTGGCGCCCCTTTGCGCAGGCGAAGGGCAAGGGTGGCCCACCTTCGCGGAGGCGAAGCCGGAGCTAAGGTGGGGATTTCCCGAACTTGAGAATGGCTAGTGCCAGCGGCACTCTACAGGCTGGAGAATGCCTTGGCCACGAACCGGCAGATCAGGTAGCCGTCCATGTACTTATACGGAGTCTCTCCCAGCGTGTAGTGACCGCAGGGCAAAGCGACTACCTTCACGTCCAGCTTGCGGCTGCGGAACTCCTTCGCGATCTCTTCGCTGAACTCCGGCAAAAACGTCTGATCGTATTTCGTGTAGATCATCAGCGACTTCTTCGGCCAGCGCTCGAACTTGTCGAAGTACACCATGGGGCTGATGCCGAGCAGCGCCTTGCGCAGCCGGTCCTGGTCGAGCACCTCCTGCACCCCGGCGCGAATATGCCGTGTCGAGTGCCCCGTCCAGACCACGTCTCCGAAGTAGGTGGAAGCGTGGTTGAAGACGTTCACCTTGAGCCGCGGCTCGTGCGCGCTCGCGATAAACGCGTAGCACGACCCCAGGCTCGTGCCGAGCACGCCGATTTCCGTGTAACCCTGCTGCTCCAGCCAGTCCACACAACAGCGAATGTCAATGATTCCCTGACGCGCGGCGGTAATCGTGCGGGCCATGTTCGACGACACGGCATAGTCCGCGCGCGACAACTCCGCCGGCATGCGGACATCGTGGTACGGCATCGAGAGCCGGAGCATCGCGATCCCGAGCATGTTGAACAGGCGCCCAAATGCATTGTGGCTGATCGCATCCGAGTTCCACTGCGGCAGCACGATCATCGCCCGCTTCCCTTCGGCCGGGAACCAGCGGGCGTTCACTGCGTCGTTCTCGGGATACGGCGTCTTCACCGGTGAGGTGAAGCGCAGGAACGTGCCGAACTTTCCCAGGTACTTCTTGTCGTCTTCTTCGTGGTTCGCGTTGCTGCCGGTTCCGTGCACGCGGATCTGCCGCTGCTCCAACCGGTAGTCGGACGGCTTCTCGTATCCGAAGAACGTGTCGCTGGTGGCGACAATGCGCTCGTTCAGTTCGTGGAAATACCGCTCGATCTCCTCCGGGTCGGCCGACGGGCGGTGACCGTTCACAACCGGCCAGCCCTCAATCCAATCAAGCCCCCACTCAAAAGGGCGTACAACACGGTTGGTATCGCGCGACGTCAGGCGATACTCCCAATCATGCATCCAGCGGTTGTAACGAGTCCGAATCATGTTCTGTGCGGAAAAGAAAAATATAGCAAAGGACGAAGTACCCCGGGAGCGCCGCCACAGCGAGCAGAAGAAACCAGCACTCAGCCGTCAGCATTCGGCATTCAGCAGCAACCCGATCAGGTGTGGCGCGGGCGTCCTCGCCCGCGATCAGGTGCCGCGCGCTGACCAAAGCGAAGCACCTGCTGTTGCTGTTCGCCGGCAGCTGGCAGCTGGCAGCTTGTTGTCATGCTGAGCGAAGCGAAGCACCCGCCGTCGCAGTAGCCTCTGGTGGCAGCTGGCCGCTGGAGCTGGCTTTCTCGCGGCCGAAGCGACTGAATGCTGAATGCTGAATGCTGACGGCTGAGTGCTGAATGCTGCTGTCCTACTCCACGTACACCCTTGGCACTCGTGGCGACAATCCGCAGAGGATCTCGTACACGATGGTCCCTGCGTGCTTCGCATGTTCCGTGGCCGGAACCGCGCAGT
>DASPLH010000238.1:0-7558 GCA_035627675.1 Clostridia bacterium | reverse complement strand
GACGGCGAAAACGATGCCGGTGAGCGTGACCGCGAGCCGGACCCGGTCGTGGAACAGGTTTCTACCTGCAAGCGACGGCATAACTCCGCTTCCTCACTTCAGCAGTCCCCGGAGCAGGCTCCCGGTCATCAGGCGAACGCGCTTGCGATAGTCGCGCCAGTCCACCCAGGCATCGTCGCGTTTCGCGATCTCGAGCGAGACCACGCCGTGCACGCCCGCCCACAGAGTCTGCGCGATTAACTCGGCATCCTTCAGTTCCGGGCGGAAACGCCCTGCCCTCAAAGCGTCCTTGACCGTGGCCTTGAGGAACGCGTACGCGTCCTCTTCGGGATTTCCTTTCTCGAGATCCGCCGAGTGGCCGCGGGCTGGATGGGGCGTCATGAACATGACGCGGTAGTGGTTGGGGTGGCTGGCGCCAAAGTCTGCGTAGGCCAGCCCGGCCTTCAGCAGGCGCTCGGCGGGATCGGCAATTGCGGCGATCTCGCGGAAGACATGCGCGAGCTTGCGGAAGTCCGTAACGCAAAGTTCGCGGAACAGGGCCTCTTTGTCCGCGAAGTGTACGTAGATCGCCGTGGGCGAGTACTCGATGGCCTGCGCGACCTTGCGCATGGTCACGCCTTCGTAGCCGCAGGCGAGGAACAACTCGCGTGCAGCGTCGAGGATCTTGTCGCGCGTAGCCGACTTCTCCCGGCCCCTTCGCTCCCGCACACCCATAACACCGTCCTATGAGATAACAACGTTAACTAAACAGCGTTAACTTAACGTCGTTAACCAGGACGTGTCAACACCTTTTTCGGAGTTCCGGAAGGGCCGGCACTTTCGTCATTAAGCCGCCGGAATCCTGCACTGTTATGGTTGAAGGCTGTTCGATAGAGGCACTTGTGAATATTCGTCGTGCAGTATGGGTCATGGTGTTGGGCGCGGTAGCAGGTGTCGGGGCGCTGGCGCCTGCTACACACGCTGAGAGTGCCGGACGTCGAGTCACCTCGAAGGTGGCCCCGAGTTATCCGGAACTCGCAAAACGCATGAACTTGCGCGGGATCGTGCGCATGGAAGTTGTGGTAGCGCCCTCGGGCCAGGTCGTAGAAGTGAAAACACTCGGCGGACACCCTGTGCTGATCCCGGCCGCACAGGACGCTCTTCGCAAATGGCGATTCGAGCCAGGTCCATCGCAGACCAGGACGGTCATCGAAGTGGATTTCAACAGTCACGGCTGAGAGACGTATTCGAAGCTGCAACGGCCGCCGGAACGGCGGCCTTGTTCTTTGCACCGAAGTTCCGGCCGGCTATCGCGCCGGTTGCCCGCCGAGGGCTATCACCTGCTCTCGCGTCTCGAGCGACGCAGTCTTCCGCTCCAAGTAGGTGCGTGCCGTGCCGAAGCGCACGGTGGCCCGAACGCCCCTGGTCCCAAGCAGTCTCCAGAAGTGGGGGACGAAAACCATGTCGCCCCAGTAGCAGACGTCCGCCGCCGCGTTCCCGCCCTCGACCTCATACGCGATGTGCGCGGGCGTAATGGGCGCGCGGGCGTCGATGGCCGACTGGAGCAGCGAGGGGTAGAACGGCCGAACGTGCGAGCCATCCGTGCTCGTACCCTCGGGGAAGATGACGACGACCTGCCCTGAAGCGAAGCGCCGCACGACGGTGTCGTTGATGCGGCGCGTGTCGTTCCGTGAGTTCCTGTCGATGTAGATCGTGCCGGCGAGGCCGGTGAGGCGTCCCACGAGCGGCCAGTGCTCCACGTCGTCTTTTGAGACGAACGCGCAGGACAGGACGGAACTGAGCACCAGCACGTCAACGTAGCTCAGGTGGTTGGAGACGAGCAGTCCAGACCGCGGCGGAGTTCCGGTGAAATCTACCCGCACGTTCAAAGCCCTGAGAGCTGCGGGACTCCAGTGGTGGAACCAGAGAGCGCGCTCCAGCGCGGAGGCTCCGCCGAGGCCGCGCCGCCTCGCATCGGCGACAGCGCGCACCAGCACGGAGCCGAACGACAGTGCTTTACGTCCTTGCCGGAGTAGTGCCATGCAGAAGTTTACGATTCCGGGCGGAAGCATGCGGCTGCCACAAGAAAAAGTGGCGGAGCTTTGCCGCTCCGCCACTTGAATCGCCGTGCGATGCCGGGCGTTACTTCACGTGATCGACGTGCACCTGCATGAAGGAATCTTGTGTGCTCGACGAAACCACGCGGATGATCGTGCCGGTGTTTGGAACGATCACGCCCGCATCCGGCTTTGCCGCCGACCAATACGAGTTCAGGTCGTTGAACTCAGGGACGGCGGGAAGCGACGGATGGCTCGCATAGAACTGGTAGAAGCTTCCATTGAACGATCCGTAGAACGGCAGGTTGAGCGGGTCTGTCGGTTGCAGGCCGAAGGTCGAATCGTAGGACTGCACCGTGCTGGACCACGGAGATTGGAACGCCGCCTGCCCGGGGTACTCGACGTTCCGGAGCAACGGCGCCGGATGCGCGTCAACCGGGAGGATGAGTCCTTCGCCGCGGTGCAGGCTGGTGTTGTTGTTGGACTCGCCGCTGTCCCAGTACGTCACCAGCAGACCGTCCTGGTACGGGTAGTGCGTTACGCGCTCGGGGAAGGCAAACTCGCCGAACGTGTACGGACCCGTCCGGAGGCCGGCGTCGTACGTCCGGTACTGGCGGAATTCCGCGATGTAATAGTGAGGCGCGTTGGAATTCTCGATTCCTTTCGTGACCTTGAATCCCTGGAAGGTCCACGCGGAGGTGTCCGCCTCGGCGCCATCGTAGAACCCGCCCAGCGTGATCTCATCGGCCATGATGCCTTTGTGGTTGACGTACGGATCGGTCCAGTAACGGATCCTGAGCAGCACGGTCTGTCCGGCGTACGGCGCCACGTTGAACGTTGCGAGTCTCCAGGCACCGTTCGACGTTCCGGTAATGCCGTTGCCGAAGTTCTGACCGTTCGGGTTCGAGTTCGTCGTGAGTGCGATCTGCGCTCCGCCCGCGCCTCCCGGCCACGTGCCCGCCAGGTTGGTCCAGTTGGCGCCGTTGTCGGTTGAGATGGAAACGTAGGCGTAGTCCCAGTTGGTTTCGATCTGGTAGTTGAGGCGCATGGTCAGCGCCGTCGTTCCGGGCGGAATGGCGATCTGCCGAACCATGTTGGTGTCGATGTTGTCGCCCTTGCCTCCCCAGAACGCGTTGGATCCGTACGCCAGCGAACCCACGGCGGGATCATAGAGGTAGAAGACGTTGGCGGACACCGGCAGGGGAACGATCACGGCCTGCGCCGCTTTGGTGTTGGTCTCGGCGGGTCCAAGCCGATGGCTCGAGAAGCCCGTCGCGCTGCCAACCTCGTAGTTCAGCCAGCCGAGTTGCAGCTTGTCCCAGGCATTGAAGTCGCCGGGCTTCGCGCCGATGTCCACGGTGCCGTCGCCAAGGTACGAACCGCTGGACATGATGGTCCAGAAGCCGGTCGAGTTGGAGCCGCCGTTGGTGTCGTAGTGATCGGGGAGCCCGAGGTCGTGGCCGTACTCGTGCGCGAAGACGCCGAGTCCGCCGTTTTCGGGCTGAATGGTGTAGTCACCGACCCAGATGCCGGTTCTGTTCTGCGAATGCGCGTAGGTCACAGTAGCGGCCGTCGTTGGATTTGCGCTGGATACGGCCGCACCCGAGGAACCTGCCGTGGAACCGGTCGGGTTTGCGCCCCATCCGCCGCCGAACTCCACGCCGCCGTCCTTGTTGAACGCCGGACCGTCGATACCGGCACGGTTGTACCAGGCCTGCCAGCGGTGCGACCAAATCGCGTCGGCTCCGAGAATGCTTCCGCCGGTCTCTTCGCCCGCGCCGGAGTGGACGATCTGGAAGTGATCGATGTAGCCATCCGGCTCATCGAAGTTGCCGTCGTGGTCGTAGTCGTAGCGATCCCACGTATCGAACGTCTGGAGGTATGCCTTCACTTCGTCCAGGGTCTTGCCCGACGCAAGCTGATCGCTCGTCCAGATGTTGATCGCGTCGGCGATCAGCGTCCAGGCAGCCGCGTCTCCCAGGAGGTTGGAGCCATACCGCGGGCCATTGAAAGGCACCTTCACCCATTCGGTGACGGAACCATTGATGGTGTACCGGCCGGACGACTGCGTACGGTAGTAGTCCACCATCTTGGTGAAGTACATGTTGCGGTAGTGGTCTGAGTTGTAGTCGGGCTGCCAGATCGTGTTGTTGTCCACCGCGCGGTCCGGCTCGGGGATCTGGTTGTGGAGCGGGCCGGGAGCGGCGGAAACGTTCGGGTTCGTGCTCGCCTTCGTCCCGTACTCGACTAGCAGCACGAAGATACGGTCGTTCTTCTCCAGGCTGAGTTCCACGTACTGGCCTTTGGCTACCTCGGCGACCTTGCCGCTCTGCTTTCCGGCAATCTTCTGCGCGAGGGCCTTCTGCCGGCGTTCGAAGCGATCGGCGGCCTTCGGTGAACGGAAGTTATCTCCACCGCGGCGCAGCGACGTGCCCTGCGCGGCGATTGTGTCGTCGCCGCGGGCCTCCTCGATATCGATGGTGGCGTTTTGCTTGTCCAGTACCACGTCTTGTCCGCGAAGGTCCTGCGCTGCGGCCGGAATCGCGAGCAAGCATGTGCCGCAAAGGCATAATGCCAGGATTACGAACAGTTGGTTCAGGTGTGTGAACGGCTTCGCTGCGAATGTCATGTGTGTGAACTGCCTCCCCAGGGTAATCAGAGCTGTTGAGCCGAAGCTGCGTGAATCCACGCCAGCCGTTAAGACAGCAGGCAAGCCGGAGTAAAGATGCGCAGATGAAAACGTCCACAACGTCGTGCGGAGTCCGGTGGGGGGAACAGATGGGACCCCGAACCCTTGTTACTAAAGTTTTGGGAAAGTAGCCGAAAGCACTTGACGTGTCAACGGAGAAGTTGGAAACGCGGAGCGCAAGCGACCGAAACCGGACACGTCAGTCTCTCGAACCGCGGTATGCAATCCGATGCACATGCGCAAGAAAATTGCACTCGATGTGCATGGAGCGAGAAACGCTCCCCCCCCCGCGAAGCCCCAGGGGCGATGTTGCCGGCGAGCGCGTACGGGGCCACCAGGGCGCGGACGGCACCGGGTTCGACGGGTTCGCCAGGTGTTATCTTTGTGCCAAGCTGGCGAATCATCGAGCTTTGGCCATCGCCGGACACCCTGAGCATGGACGTCCTCAAACAACTCTTCGAGCAGCATTTCCAGTCACCCGTCGAGCGAGTGCAGCCGCTGCAAGGCCAGCTCGGCGGCTCGGGGCGCAAGATCATCCGCCTCGCCAACGAGAAGGCCAGCGCGATCGGCATCCTGTACGACGTACGCGAGGAGAATGTCGCCTTCATCGAGTTCTCGAAGCACTTCCAACGGCACGGGCTCCCCGTACCGCAGATCTACGCGCACGACCTGGACCGGGGTGCGTACGTCGAGGAGGACCTGGGCGATACCACGCTCTTCGAGTTCCTTTCGGCCAACCGGGATGGCGAGACGGTCGCGCCCGCCGTGGTCGAGGCGTATCGCAACGTCGTCGAGGTACTGCCGCGCTTCCAGGTGGAGGCCGGACGCGACCTGAATTACCGGGTTTGCTATCCGCGCGCCAGCTTCGACCGGCAGTCGATCTCATGGGACCTGAATTACTTCAAGTACTACTTCCTTCGGCTGGCTGGGATTCCGTTCAACGAGCAGGCGCTCGAGGACGACTTCGGCAGACTTACCAGATTCCTGCTGACCGCGGAACGCGACTACTTCCTGTATCGCGACTTCCAGTCGCGCAACATCATGCTGCGCGGAGGCAAACCGTGGTTCGTTGATTACCAGGGCGGACGCAGAGGCGCGCTGCAATACGACATCGCTTCCCTGCTCTATGACGCCAAGGCCGACCTTCTGCCGGGGCTGCGCCAGCAACTGCTCGATCACTACCTGGACACGCTGGCCCGGCACGTGGATGTCGGGCGCGACGCCTTCCTTCACCACTACTACGCGTACGTTTACGTGCGCATCATGCAGGCGCTGGGCGCATATGGATTCCGCGGCTTTTACGAACGCAAGCCGCACTTCCTCCAGAGCGTGCCGTACGCGCTGAAGAACCTGCGCTGGCTGCAACACCATGTCGAATTGCCCATCGCTCTACCGGCGTTGATGGACGCCTTCCGCACGATGCTCGGCTCGGAAAAGCTCTATGGCACCGCTCCGGAACCGGAACACCTGACGGTGCGGATCACGAGTTTCTCGTTCCATCGCGGCATGCCGAAGGACGATTCGGGACACGGGGGCGGATTCGTTTTTGACGCGCGCGCAATCCCGAACCCGGGGCGCGAACAGCAGTTCAAGGCTCTTACGGGCAAGGACCCGGCCGTCGTCGAGTACCTCGAGCGGCAGCAGACGGCGCATCAGTTCATGTCCAGCGTGACCTCGCTGGTGGACGCGAGCGTGCAGGAATACCAGCGGCGCGGCTTTAAGTGCCTGGCGGTTTCGTTCGGCTGCACCGGCGGCCAGCACCGCTCGGTGTACTTTGCTGAACGCCTCGCAAGGCACCTGCGCGAGAAGAACGGAGTGGAGGTTGTAGTGCACCACCGCGAGTTGGAGAGCATGGATCGATGAGGGCAATGGTGCTTGCGGCGGGCCTCGGCACGCGACTGCGTCCACTGACGAACGATCGTCCCAAGGCGCTGGTGGAAGTGAATGGCCGAACGCTGCTGGAGATCACGTTGACGCGCCTGCGGGCATTCGGGATCGGCGATGTCATCGTCAACGTCCATCACTTCGCCGACATGGTCATCGAGTACCTGCGGGCGAATGACAACTTCGGCATGCACATCGAGGTTTCCCGCGAAGACCAGCTGCTGGATACCGGCGGTGGGTTGAAGAAGGCCGGCTACTTCTTCCTGGGCGATTCACGGGAAGAGCCGTTCGTGCTGCACAACGTAGACATCGCCAGCACGATTGACCTTGGGCGCATGGTGCGTTTTCACCTGCAACGGGGAGCGTTGGCGACACTGGCAGTCCAGCAGAGGAAAAGCTCTCGACAGCTGCTGTTCGACACCGACGGACAGCTATGCGGGCGCAGGATCGCCGATGCGAATGAGATCGTCAGGAATTTAGAGGAGAGGCAGCCGCTGGCGTTCTCGGGCGTTCACGTGATCTCTCCCCGGCTGCTGACGAGAATGAAAGAGGACGGAGTGTTCTCCATCATCGACACGTATCTGCGGCTGGCGTCCGAGGGCGACAGGATCGTTGCTTTCCGTGCCGACGAATACTACTGGCGCGACCTGGGCCGTTTCGAGGACCTGAAGCAGGCGTCGGAGGACATGAAGCTCCTGCCAATCGGAAAATCGGAAAAAGGCTAATCGGAGAAACCGAGAGTCTTTGGCCGGGTGCCCTACCCTTCTCGCGTAGCGAGAGGGTGGGGATGTTCGGTGCTGCCGCGAGCGCGTAGAGCACCCATGTTGCTGCGACGAAGCCCGCCTACACGGCGGGCTTCTGGTTCTGAACTGAGGTTGGGTTGCTGCTTAGGCCGCCCAGCGATCGCGGTCGCGGGATGTCACAGCGCTGGCAGTTCTTCGGCCCACAA
>DASPLH010000237.1:0-16582 GCA_035627675.1 Clostridia bacterium | reverse complement strand
CCGGCAATCACCGAACCTGCACCGGCCGCGCAGCCCGTCGTTCCGATTCTGATTCCGGATGCCACACAGCCACAGGCCGCTGCGCCGGCGGAGCCGGGTGTCACGGATCCGAATGTCGCGGCCCCAGGGGCAACGACGCCTGACGCGAATACGACCGGGCCGGAGCAGAAGCCTGCCGCGCCCGACCAGACCAGTGCGACCGAGCCGGTTCGGGTTTCGATCCGGGCTACTCAGCCAGCGTGGGTCTCGGTGACCGTGGACGGCAACAGGGCATTCTCGGGTGTTCTGGATCCGGCAAGCGAGTCGCTGAAGGAGAAGAGCTTCGCCGGGAGCGACCGCATCCGATTGGTAGTCGGGAACGCGGGCGGCATCGAGGTCAGCTACAACGGCAAAGCTGTCGAGCCGCTCGGGCCGGCAGGGCAGCGGCGCGAGGTCGCTTTCACCCTGGCGGGGATCGAAAAGCAACGCTGATCCGGGCTGCGGGACAGCCTTTCGGACGACCAAGGGCGCCATTCGCTGCGCACGGCTGCAAAAGGCTGATTTCTTGCGCGCTGCCAGCTGTTCGGGTTTAAGATTTAAGTTCCACTGCTCGGTTCGGCTGCCGTGGGTTTACCCGCCGAAGTGTTCTGAGTAATCCTGAGGAGGATGCCTCTTGTCTTCAAACCGCTTTTTGTTCACGTCTGAGTCGGTGACCGAAGGTCATCCCGACAAAATCGCCGATCAGATCTCCGACGCCATATTGGACGCCTGCCTGCAGCAGGACGCGTACAGCCGCGTGGCTTGCGAAACGCTGACCGCGACGGGACTGGTCGTAATCGCCGGCGAAATCACCACCAAGGCCTACGTTGACTTCCAGACGCTGGTCCGCGGCGTCGTTGCCGCCATCGGCTACGACAATGCGCTGTATGGATTCGACTCCAACACCTGCGCGGTGATCTCGACGATCAACAAGCAGTCCGGCGACATCGCAATGGGCGTGGACACCGGCGGCGCCGGCGACCAGGGCATGATGTTCGGCTACGCGTCCAACGAGACGCCGGAACTGATGCCGGCCCCGATTTCGCTTGCGCACAAGCTGACGCAGCGTCTTTCGGAAGTTCGCAAGTCCGGCCTGATGCCGTATCTCCGCCCCGACGGCAAGTCGCAGGTGACGGTTGAGTACGACGAGAACCTGAAGCCTGTTCGCGTGGATGCCGTTGTCATCTCCACCCAGCACGCCGAGACGGTCAGCAACGACGAACTCCGCGCCGACATCCTCAAGAACGTCATCCAGGCGGTGGTGCCGGCGGAATTGCTCGACCAGGACACCAAGTACCACATCAATCCGACCGGCCGTTTCGTGATCGGCGGACCGATGGGCGACTCCGGACTGACGGGCCGCAAGATCATCGTGGACACCTACGGCGGCATGGGCCGTCACGGCGGTGGCGCGTTCAGCGGCAAGGACCCGACAAAGGTGGACCGTTCGGCGGCGTACATGGCTCGCTACATCGCCAAGAACATCGTTGCCGCGGGGCTGGCGGAGCGCTGCGAAGTCCAGCTTGCGTACGCCATCGGCGTAGCCGAGCCGGTCAGCGTCCTGGTGGAGACGTTTGGAACGGGCAAGATCGAGCGCGAGAAGTTGCAGGAGATCGTGCGCGCGAACTTCCAGCTGACGCCGAAAGGCATCATCGAGTCGCTCGACCTGCGCCGCCCGATCTACCGCAAGACGGCCGCGTACGGGCACTTCGGCCGCAGCGAGAAGGAATTCACCTGGGAAGCGACCGACAAGGCCGCGAAGCTGCGTGAGGCCGCCGGCCTCGCCGCACAGGCTACGGCCGCGAAAAAGTAAGCAGGCTTTACGCACAAAATCGGCGGAGACCACGTGGTCTCCGCCGAATTCATTTTTGGCATCCATGACAGTCGGAACGGAGAAGAGGAACCATGTCGACCGCAACGCACGTGCCCTGCGATGTGAAGAGCATCGAGCTGGCGGACCTCGGCAAGAAGCGCATCGAGTGGGCGAACCAGTCGATGAAAGTGCTTCAGACCATCCGCAAAGACTTCATCAAGACGCAGCCGCTGAAGGGGATACGCATCTCAGCGTGCCTGCACGTCACGGCCGAGACGGCCAACCTGGCGATCACGCTGCGGGACGGCGGCGCCGAGGTGGTGCTCTGCGCATCGAACCCGCTCTCGACGCAGGACGACGTTGCGGCCTCTCTGGTGCGCGACTACGGCATCTCGGTTTATGCCATCAAGGGCGAGGATAACGACACCTACTACCGCCACATCATGTCGGCGCTCGACCACAAGCCGCACGTCACGATGGATGACGGCGCCGACCTGGTGACGATCGCGCTGACGAAGCGCCAGGACGTCGTCGAGGGCGTGATCGGCGGCACGGAAGAGACGACGACCGGCGTCATCCGCCTGCGTGCCATGGCGAACGACGGCGTGCTGAGATACCCGATCATCGCGGTGAACGATGCCCACACAAAACACATGTTCGACAACCGTTACGGAACGGGCCAGTCCACGATTGACGGCATCGTGCGCGCAACGAACGTGCTGCTGGCGGGCGCGAAGTTCGTTGTGGCCGGCTATGGCTGGTGTGGCCGCGGCATTGCCCAGAGGGCCCGCGGGCTTGGGGCGGAAGTGATCGTGACGGAAATCGACCCGACCAAGGCGCTCGAGGCCGTGATGGACGGCCATCGAGTGATGTCGATGGAGGAAGCCGCGAAAATCGGCGACGTCTTCTGTACGGTGACGGGCAACAAGAACGTGCTGCGCAGGGAGCACTTCGACCTGATGAAGGACGGGGCGATCATCTCGAATTCCGGCCACTTCAACGTCGAGATCGACATCCCTGCGCTGGAGAAGACGTCAAGCTCGAAGCGTACCACTCGCAGCTTCGTCGAGGAGTACTCGATGAAGGACGGCCGCAAGATCAACCTGCTCGGGGAAGGCCGCCTGATCAACCTCGCAGCCGCGGAAGGCCACCCGGCCTCGGTGATGGATCTGAGTTTCGCGGACCAGGCGCTCTCGGTGGAGTACGTGGTGAAGAACCACGCCTCGCTGGAGAAGAAGGTGTACAAGGTTCCGGACGAACTCGACAAGCGAGTCGCCCGGCTGAAGCTGGAGTCGATGGGTATCAAGATCGATCGGCTGACTCCGGAGCAGGAAGAGTACCTCGCCGGCTGGGCGGAAGGGACATAAGAATCGCAATCGGAAGATCAAGGGTGTCGCATGCGCGACGCCCTTTCTTGTTTGCGCTAAACGACGCGGCTGGTCCGTTCAAGATTACGAAAGATTTGCCGTGCTTGGACGATTGTTTTACCTGCTTTCAGCGCAGGCTGGGCATAATGCGGGGCGATGCGCTCACAAGCATGTTGCAGTTGCGGACTGAAGTTGCCGCTTAACTCGCTTTTCGAAATCAACCAGCAGGTCTACTGCGAAAAGTGCGCTGACCAGACGGTCAGCTCGCTGCAAGAAGCCAAGGCAGAGTTCGATATCGCACGTGTGGTGGACCCGAGCATTTGCTCGAAGTGCGAAGGCGACGCGGGAAGCGGCGAGTTCGGGCGAGTCGGCGGCGCGCCCTACTGCCCGGCCTGTACCGAGTCGATTTACAACGTCAGATACCCGGCATGGCTGATGGCCTCGATGGCCGGAGTGCTGGTGCTGCTGGCCCTCTCGCTGGCGCATGGGATGAAGTACTTCAAGGCGGCGCGGGACTTCTACCGCGCAGAGCACCTGGTGGAGCAGAAGCAGTACCGGGAAGCCGTGCCCATGCTGCAATCGGTCGTGGCCCTGGCCCCGGATTGCGAGAAGTGCATCCTGACGCTGGCCAAGGCCGGGATCTTCGCCGGAATGCCGGGCGAAGCGTGGGAGGCGGTGGAGAAGCATAACGGCGGGAAGTTCACGGAAAAGCATGGTGCGCTTTGGGACGAAGTCAGCGAGGCGTTCAAGCGCGTGGACCGCGCTTCGGAGCTGGTTGCGGCGGCGAACTCCGCCGAATCGGCGGCTGCGGCGCTCGACCAAGTTCGCCAGGCTCGCAGCGTGTATCCCGAATGGCAGTACCTGACCGAGGCCGAGCAGGAGTTGCAGTCGGGCGTTGCATTCGAGATGCGCGACTATGACAGGTTCCTCGCGCTCGAAGAGGAGCGCCTGAAGAAGGATCCAGACTCGCCAATGAACCTGGGAGGAATGGCGAGCGCGCTCGCGTGCAAGTACGCGGTGACCGGCGACGACCAGTACAAGACGCGCGCGGAAGAGATGCTCCAGCGGGCGCAGATCGCCAGCCAGTCCGACCCGAAAGAGCAGGAGCGCTTTGTCGAGTATTACGAGCGCATCCGCTACCGCCTGGACTCCCGCGAGATTCTGACGAAGAAGGAGTATGACCAGCGTTTCCGTCCAGAACAGCAGAAGGCGGTGGAACAATGATTCCCGGATTTGTTATCAGCCTCGCCACGTTCCCCGGAGTGATCATCCACGAAGCGGCACACCTGTTCTTCTGCCGCGTGTTCAAACTCGCGGTGTTCGGCGTGCGCTACTTCCAGTTGAAGAGCCCGGCGGGATACGTGATCCACGAGCACACGGAGGATTTCAAGGCGATCTTCTTCGTGAGCATGGGGCCGTTCTTCATCAACTCCGCGCTGTGCGTGCTCTTCTGCAGCGCCGCGTTCGTGCCCATCTGGGAGCTGAGCATTCCCGATCCGATGGCATACTTCTTCGGCTGGCTCGGGCTCTCCATCGGAATGAACGCCTTCCCCTCGACGGAAGACCTGAAGAACATCTGGCGGCTTGCGCCAGCCAACGCGAGGAACGGCAACGTGCTGGCAATCGCCAGCTACCCGATCGTCGCCATCCTGTACGTGCTGAACTTCGGGCGGGTGATCTGGGCGGATCTTGGCTACGGCCTCGCCATCGGGTTCCTCGGGCCGATCGCACTGCTGAAACTGCTGAGCTGAGCCGGGAGTTCTACGGCGCAGCTGTCAGGGTGATCTGGTCCACCCACATCGCGGCCGTTCCGCCTTTGCCGTTGAGATCGAGCTGGAACTGCGCGCCGAGGTTGTTGCCCCAGCCCGAGGGCAGAGGTCCAGGCGAGGTCAGGGTGCCAAGCGTGTACGTCGTAGGTCCGGATACGACCGTCCTGCGATCCGCCGTGTACGCGGTGACGTTCAATGTGTCGTAACGGATGCGCGGGCCGCTGGAGGTATTTCCGCGGCGGAAGGTCCAGATGATGCGGTACCAGTTGCCGGGTACCAGTTTTGGGCATGGAATCCTGGTGTGCAGCCAGAGGCTGCGTCCTTCATCCCAGATGTCCCAGACGCCCAGGCTGTAGTTACACTGCGTGCCGAACATGTATCGCAGCCCGTTGGTGAACTGGAAGGCGTCGAACTCCAAAGCTTCGACATTGGTCGATGTGTTCGGATCGACCGAAACCCAGAAGCTGAGCTTGAACCGCGTGGGCGTGTCGTTGGCGCCGAGCTTGTGCCACCACAGCGCGTTGGAGTGTGCCGGGCCCGAGATGAAGAATTGTGCGCTGCCGCCGGTGTCCACCGAAGGGCGCTGGAACCAGTACATCTTGTATTCGGTCGCATCGGCGGCCCCGCCGGCACAGGTCGTGCACCATCCCCAGCCTCGCGAACCGTTGTCGAGGTCGGTCCTTTGATCCAGGTTGGAATACGTTTGCGCGGAGAGCGCGGCGGTGACGACGAGCACGAAGAGCACGGGCCGAAACAACATGACCTGATTTACCTGCTGCGGTGGGCTGGGGACTGCGGGGTGTCCAGCGTGGGAGCTTATACCTCACCCGTGTATTAACTGTGGTGAATCTTCCCTTAGTACCAATCAAAAGCTCAACGCGGAGCGCGCACCAGCAGTTCGGTCGAGCAGGAACGCACACCAGCCCCGCACGGCCTGAGCTTCCAGTCCTTTGTGAAACATGCCTGGACAGCAACAAGGCTGCCTTTCGCACACGAGGCGGCGAATGATCCTGCCGGGGCGTGGTTTGCCTCGGCGAACTCCCGCGCGATGTCGTCGCCCTCGTCCCGGATCGGCTGCGACATGGCCCGGAAGCGCTCGGGGATGGCGATGGAGTTGAAGGCACGGTTGGCGGCGTCGAAGTACTCACCTGCGGGGAGGCCCGACTGGTGCCCGTGGCACTCCCACTCATGCTGAACCAGTCCTGGGTTGGGGAAGTGCTCGAGAGCGCGATCGACGACATCGCGCGCCAGGGGAGGAGTGTCGCGACAGTCGCGCGGCAGGCGTCCGGACTCGCCCTGGGGCCAGAGTCCGTGGATAACGAAGCCCACGCGGCGACCGATGCCGCACTCGCGGAAGTTGCCCTTCGTTCCGCGAGTAGCGCAGAAGTTCGGAGCCCATGACATGGCGAGCACGTAGTAATCGAACGTGTGCGCCGACGGGGTCGAGCTGCTGCGGCGCTTGCGGCGGGCGTCCGCCGTGGACGGGACAAACAGCGAGAGTGCGAGCAGGAAGGCGACGATCGCCCTGGAGTTCCTCATGCCGCCGGGTATCGTACGCGAGTGTCGCAACCCGCGGCAACGATGCGTACAATCTCTGGCTGATGAAGAAGAACATCGAATGGCATCCGCTCACCGAGGACCGGTGGAAGGATTTCGAACAGCTCTTCGGCGAACGGGGCGCCTGTGGAGGCTGCTGGTGCATGACGTGGCGGCGCACGAGCGCGGAGTTTAACGCCAACAAGGGCGCGGGAAACAAGGCTGCGATCCGAAGGCTGGTGAAGTCCGGACGCGAGCCCGGACTTCTGATGTATGTCGATGGCAGGCTGGCGGGCTGGTGTTCGGTTGCACCGCGGTCGGAGTTCGTCCGGCTGCAAACCTCGCGCGTTTGGGCGCCGATCGACGATCAGCCCGTGTGGTCTGTGTCGTGTTTCTTCGTGGCCAAGGAGTTTCGCAACCAGGGACTCTCGGTGGAACTGCTGAAGGCGGGCGTGGAGTTTGCCAAACAGAGAGGCGCGAAGATCGTGGAAGGTTATCCGCAGGACTTGAAAGGCAAGCGGCTGCCTGGCGCCTTCGTCTGGACGGGATTGTTGCGGACCTATGAGCGTGCCGGATTCAAGGTGGCCGCGAAGCGTTCGGAACTGAAGCCCATCATGCGCAAGTACGTGTGAGGCGTGGATGAAGAAATACCCCACCCTCTGCTTCGCAGAAGGGTGGGGCACCCGCAGCCTCGAATCTCGAACCCGAAAATTGAAACTTGAAACTGGCAGCGGAACTTCCCCCACCTTAGCTCCGCCTTCGGCTCCGCGGAAGGGTGGGGCACTCGCGTTCCCGTCGTTTATTCTCTTAGAAGTCCAGGTGAAGGAACGTCCGCAGTTGCCACCCCTCATCAACGCCCAGAACATTACGAAAAGCTTCGGAGCCGGTCCGCTGTTCCGCGACATCTCGTTCGTGGTCTCCGAAGAAGCTCGCATCGGCCTCATCGGGCCGAACGGCTCCGGCAAGTCAACCCTGCTGAAGATCCTGGCGCGGCTCATCGAGCCGGATAGCGGCGAGGTCGCCGTCCGCAAGCGCACGACCATGAGTTACGTGGCGCAGGAGTCGGAGTTCGGGCCGGGCGAAACCGTGCGAGCGGTGATCGAACGCGCGCTGGAAGCGGCCGGAGTGCCGCAGGACGAGCGCGAGAGCCGGTTGGCAGAGACGCTGGGACGCAGTGGGTTTGAGGATTTCACGCAGGAGGCCGCCTCGCTCTCGGGCGGATGGCGGAAGCGGCTGGCAATCGCCGAGGCGCTGGCGGTGCAGCCGGACATCCTGCTGCTCGACGAACCTACGAATCACCTGGATCTGGCGGCTATCGAGTGGCTGGAAGGCGTCCTGCGAACGGCGAGATTCGCGTGCGTGGTGGTCAGCCACGACCGCTACTTCCTGGAAAACGTCACGACCGAAGTGGCGGAACTGAGCCGCGCGTACTCCGACGGACTGCTGCGCGTCAGCGGGACCTATAGCGCCTTCCTGGAAAAGAAAGAGGAGTTTCTGCACGCGCAGGCCCGAAGGCAGGAGGCGCTGGAGAACCGCGTGCGCACCGAGATCGAGTGGCTGCGCCGGGGACCGAAGGCGCGGACGACGAAGTCGAAGTCCCGCATCGACCGGGCGAACCGGATGATCGGGGAACTTTCCGATCTGAACTCCCGCAGCCGCACGGCGACCGCGGGCATCGATTTCGTCGCCACCGACCGCAAGACCAAGCGACTGGTGGAAATGCAGGGCGTGAGCTTCACGATCGCAGATCGCACGCTCTTCCGCGACCTGGATTTCGTCATCACCAACGGCACGCGCGTGGGACTGGTCGGCCCGAACGGCAGCGGCAAGACGACGCTGCTGCGATTGTTGCGCGGGGAACTTGCGCCGACGGAAGGCGACGTGCGCCGGGCGGATGCTCTGCAGGTCGTGTACTTCGACCAGACGCGCGTCCTCGACCCGGAGGTCACGCTGAAGCGCGCACTGGCTCCGGACAGCGATTCGGTGATCTACCAGGACCGGGTGATCCACGTAGCGTCGTGGGCGTCGCGGTTCCTGTTCGAGAGCGAACAACTGAACCAGCCCGTCGGGCGGCTTTCCGGCGGCGAGCGGGCGCGCGTGCTGATCGCGAGGCTCATGCTGCAACCGGCAGACATCCTGCTGCTGGACGAGCCGACGAACGATCTCGATATCCCAACGCTGGAGATCCTGGAGGAGAGCCTTCAGGAGTATCCCGGCGCGGTTATGCTCGTGACGCACGACCGCTACATGCTTGACCGGGTCTCCACCGTGGTGCTCGGATTGGATGGCCAGGGTGCGGCGGAGCGCTTCGCCGACTACGCGCAGTGGGAGCAGTGGTACGAGGAGCAGGTCCTTCGCGCCGCTCTGGATGAGAAGGGTCTTTCGGGCCAGCCGATCCTCCGCTCCGCTCAGGGCGACAAGGGCGCTCTGGAGGACAAGCCGGCGAAGAAGAAGCTCTCGTACATGGAAGCCCGAGAGTGGGCAACCATCGAGGAGCGCATTGCGGCTGCCGAGCAGACCGTGAGCGAGAAGCGCGCGGCCTTCGAGGACCCGGTGATCGCCACCGATGGAGCGCGGCTGATGGCCGCTCAGTCCGAGATGGAGCAGGCGCAGAGGGAACTGGACACGCTCTACGAACGCTGGGCCGAGCTGGCGGAAAAACAGGGCGAGTAGCCCGCGGGCGAGGCTTGTCCTTTATGATCTCCGGCTGGGGTGAGAACGCATGAAGCAACTGGCTGAGTGGGCGCTGAGCACTGCCGCTATTCGGGGCGCGACGTTTGCGGAGCTGCGGGTGGTTGACGAGCGCAGCCGCGCGCTGGGTACGCGCAACGGCAAGATCGGCACGTCCTCGGAGTCGGAGTCCATGGGCATGGGCATCCGCGTCATTGCCGATGATGCCTGGGGTTTTGCCGCCACGGAGAACCTCACGAAGGATGGCGTCGAGCGCTGCGCGGCCGAGGCCGTGGAAATCGCGAGGGCGTCGGCCCGCGTGAAGTCGCAGGAGCTGCGGCTCGCCCCGGAGAAGGCGGCCAGGGCCGACTGGAGTTCGCCGTGCGCGATCGATCCGTTCTCGACCTCGATGGAAGAGAACCTCGACCTGCTGATGCAAATCGACCGCGAGCTGCGGGCCGTAACCGGCGTGACCCTCGCCGAGACTAATCTGAACTTCCGGCGATACGAGCAGTGGTACTACAACTCCGACGGTTCGGACATCCACCAGACACGCACGACAACCGGGGCAGGCTACGCGGCACATGCGTTCGCCGGGACAGAGATTCAGAAGCGCTCGTATCCGAACTCGTTCGGCGGACAGTGGCAGAACAAGGGATACGAGCTTGTCCACGAACTGAAGCTATTGGAGAACGCGCGCCGCATCGGCGAAGAATGCGTTGCGCTATTGAATGCTCCGCGGTGTCCCGAGGGCCGGATGACGGTCATCCTCGACTCGTCGCAGCTCGGGCTGCAAATCCACGAGTCCATCGGCCATCCGATCGAGCTGGACCGCGTGCTTGGCTACGAGGCGAACTTCGCGGGGACGAGCTTCCTCACGCTCGACAAGCTGAACACGCTCCGCTACGGCACGGACCTCGTCAACGTCGTGGCCGACGCCACCGAGCAGCACGGACCCGGTCTCGGCACGTTCGCTTACGACGACGAGGGAGTTGCCGCGCAATCGGTGCCGATCATCACCAACGGCGAGTTCAAGGGATACCTGTCATCGCGCGATACGGCGGCGCTCATCGGGCGCGAACGCTCGGGAGGCAACATGCGGGCCGAGAGCTGGAACCGGGTGCCGATCGTCCGCATGACGAACGTGAGCATCCTTCCAGGCGAGCGTCCGCTCGGTCTCGAAGACCTGATTGCCGATACCGGGGAAGGCATCTACATGCAGACGAACCGGTCGTGGTCCATCGACGACAAGCGATACAACTTCCAGTTCGGCTGCGAGCTGGGCTACGAGATCAAGGGCGGCAAGCTGGGACGCATGCTGAAGAATCCCTCGTACTCGGGCATCACCACGGAGTTCTGGAACTCGATGGATGCGATCTGCTCGCGGGAGCATTGGACGCTGTGGGGCACTCCAAACTGCGGCAAGGGACAGCCGCAGCAGACGATGGGCACCGGGCATGGCGCGGCGCCTGCGCGGTTCAGGAATGTGATGGTGGGTACGGCGTATAAGGGACAGTAGTCAGCAGTCAGCAGTCGGCATTCAGGCAGCGAGGGCCTACATTGAAAGACTTTCGAGACTTGCAGGTGTGGGCAAAAGCTCACGAACTGACGCTAGACGTTTACCATCGAAGCTGAATGCTGAACGCTGAGTGCTGAATGCTTATGACAAAAGACCACGTCCGCGACATCTTCAACCGTGTACGGTCGTTTGCTTCCACTCCGGATGTTGAACTGCTGATCGGCGGCGGACGCAGCGCGCTGACGCGCTTCGCGAACAACACGATCCTCCAGAACGTTTCGGAAGAGGACTACAGCATCTCGGTGCGCGTGCAGTTTGGCGGGCGAACGGCGCGCGCGAGCACCAACAAGCTGGACCCGGAAAGCCTGCGCCGTTGCGTGCATGCCGCCGAATCGCTCGCCAGGGTGCAGGAAGAAGATCCCGACCTGATGCCGATGTACAAGGCCGACGGTACCGGGACGCGAGTCGCGCCCTCGCGCCACTTCGCGGAAACAGCGGCCGTCGGTCCCGGCGAGCGTGCCGAGGTTGTGGGTCGCATGGTGCACGTCGCCAGGCGCCAGAACCTGAACGCCGCCGGGGTATTCGCCGTCAGCGATCACCTGGAAGCGATCGTGAATTCTCACGGCGTCGAGCGCTGGCACGAGCAGACGAGCGCCGAGACGAGCATCACGATGCAGGCTGCGAACTCTTCGGGATGGCAGAAGGCGAACGCTCCGGACGTGCGGCAACTCGATCCGGTCAAGCTGGCCGAGATCGCCGCCGAGAAGGCTCGCGGTTCGGCGGATCCGAGGGAGATCGCGGCGGGCAAGTACACGGTCATCCTTGAGCCCGCCGCCGTGCTCGACATCGTTGGGTTCATGTTCTGGGACTTCAGCGGCATGGCGTTGCTCGATCAGCGCTCGTTCCTTAACAACCGAATCGGCAAGCCGCTGTTCGGGGAGAACATCAACATCCGCGACGACGCGCATCACCCGCTCCAGGCGGGTGCGCCTTTTGACGGAGAAGGACTCGAGCGCCAGACGCTGGAACTGGTGTCCAACGGGGTGGTGAACCAGATCGCGATGTCGCGGTCGGCTGCCAGGCGCATCGCAAGCTCGGAGTTCGTCGCGCAGGTGAAGAACCCGCACCCGACCGGGCACGGGTTTCCACTGCCCAACGAGATGGGCGAGGCGCCGCTGAACGTGGTGTTCGAGGTCGGCGATGGGCAGCCGGCGCAATCGGTGGAACAGATGGTGGCCGAGACCGAGCGCGGAATCCTGGTGACGCGGTTGTGGTACATCCGCGAGGTCGATCCCTACGAGAAGATCGTTACCGGCATGACGCGCGACGGGACATTCCTGGTCGAGAACGGCCGGGTGAAGCACGGCGTCCGGAACTTCCGTTTCAACGAGAGCCTGATTCACATGCTTTCCAATGTGGAATCGATGGGCACGCCGGTCAGAGCCAGCGGTGAGGAGTCGTTCGATATGGTCGTCCCGGCGATGAAAATCAGGGAGTTTAACTTCACAGAGGTTACGAAGTTTTAGCTAATCCCGACGTTCAACGGCCTTTGGTAACGTTGACCCCCCACTTGCGGGGTAGGATGCTAACGGGGTGACTACCCCTGCCATCCCCAATATGCGCAGCTCGGTCCGCTTCCCCCTGCGGATACCCGTCGCCCTGCGAACCGAACAGCGGGAGCACAAGGCTGAAACCTCGGACATCTCGGCGGGCGGCGTTCTGCTGAGGTTGGACGCCGGTTTGCCGGTTGGCACGCCCGTTGAGTTCACGCTCGAGATGCCTGCCCGGATGGTCGGTTCGGCCAAAGATGTTCTGGTGAATTGCGTGGGCCGCGTGGTACGCTGCTCTCGCAGCGATGACGGCTGCTCGGTCGCCGCCGTTATCGACGATTATCGCTTTGTCAGGTAAGCCGGAGCTGTGCGCATGGCCTCTGAAGACCAGGCCGAAGGATCCACTCCCAACGATTCTCAGACCGCGGCGCCGATTCGTGTGATCGTCGCCGACAGCGAACCTATCTTTCGCGTCGGAATGCGGAAGATTTTTGCGCTGGAAGACGACATCCGAGTCGTCGCACAGGCGGACACCACCGAGCAGATGCTTGGCGCCGTGTCGAAGTTCTCGGCCGACCTGCTGCTTTTCGAAACCATCCTGAGCAGTAATCCGGCGGACGCCGTTTCCCAGGCTCTGGCGCTTTCGCCTTCGCTCCATGTCGTGCTGATCGTTCCCGACATGAGCGAGGAAGAAACGGTGGAATTCCTCCGTCGCGGCGTCAAGGGCATCGTGACGCGGTCGATCGCCCCGGACCTGCTGGTGCGCTGCATCCGCAAGGTTTCCTCCGGCGAGACGTGGCTGGACAATCGCGGCGTCAACTGGGTGATCGAGGCGTACCGCGCCCAGGCGGCGCAGCTCACGAACCCGCCCACCCGCGTGAAACTGACGCCCAAAGAGCTGTGGATCATTTCCGGCGTTACGCAGGGCCTCCGCAACAAGGACATCGCCCAGGAAGTCGGCACCACCGAGCAGGTGGTGAAGAACTATCTCCGCAAGGTGTATGACAAGCTAGGGGTGAGCGACCGGCTGGAACTGGCCCTCTACTCGATGCATCACCGCCTGCTGGAGAACTTTGTGAAGCCGGAGCCCGGCAAACGCAGCGCCGCGGCGGCGGCCCGGCAAACAAGTTCCGGCACTCCGTAGCAGCCCATCGCCTCGCTCCTGATACAATCTTGATCCGTTGCGCCGGTTTTCTGGCCGGTACGAGCCGGTGTCCGCGGTTGCGGCGAAATTTCCGTCAGAGAGGCAAACTTGAAGGGCGACAGCAAAGTAATCGATCTGCTCAACCAGGTTTTGAAGGCCGAGCTCACGGCCATCAATCAATACTTTCTGCACTCTGAAATGTGCGAGAACTGGGGCTACTACCGGCTCTCCAAGATGATCAAGAAGGAGTCCATCGAGGAGATGGTGCATGCGGAGAAGCTGATGGAACGCATCCTGTTCCTGGACGGCACTCCGAACATGACCGACTACTTCAAGATCAATATCGGACAGAACGTGCTTCAGCAGTTCCAGAACGATGTCCAGCTCGAGTACGACGCAGTAAAGCGTCTGAACGAGGGAGTCCGCATCTGCATGGATGCGGGCGACAACGGCTCGAAGGAACTCATCGAAGACATCCTGCAAGACGAAGAGAAGCACATTGACTGGCTCGAGGCACAGCTGCATGCGATCGAAGAGATCGGCATCCAGAACTACCTCTCCGAGCAGTTGAAGGGCGACGACTCGAAGTAGACGATTCGAGAGAGATGCCGCGCCGATCTGTTCAGAATGCGAACGGATCGCCGAAGAGCCAAGCCGGTCTGTGAGGCCTCCGCACACAGGGCGCCCGCCTTGCGAGCAGAGGCCCTTGCCGTTTTCGACCGAAGTGCTTCAAGAGCCTTGCGCGGCATGTGCCGGGAAGGCGCAGCTACGCTACAATAGAAAAGCCGGGCATCACCTGCGCCCGGTTGATCAGCCTCAGTAGTACCTTCCCGAAGCGGAGAGATGGCCGAGTGGCTGAAGGCGCACGCTTGGAAAGCGTGTTTAGGGGAAACTCTAACGTGGGTTCGAATCCCACTCTCTCCGCCAGAGCTTTTCTGATCCCGTTGAATCACCCAGTGAGGAGCAATGACGTACGAGAGCCGACCCTTCTGGCGCTCTAATGCTGGACTCTGGGCGCGCCGGTCGATCTCGTATCACTTGGGTCAGAACTGCCCGATGGCTGAGCACTCCTCGGCTTCGTCCTATATAACCATTCGACCAACCGCCACCAAAGGACCCAACCAATGATGCTGATGGCATAGCCTTTGACGCCAGCGACTCCATCGCCGATGTGTGGCAGCAAGAGCAGTGCGGACATGATCAGGACAAAGCCGACGATGTTCAGAATCAGCTTCATGGGCGTTCTTGCAACTCAAGAATCGAGCCGATCTCTTCTGGCGCTCCGGACGATTCCAAGAAGAAAGCTCTCGCATAGTAACTCTGACCCAGTCGGAATACGAAACGAAGAAAAGGCACGGCGTGAGCCGTGCCTTGTTTGTTGCGACGAAATGTTGCGTTTACTTCGGGCGGGTTGAGAACTGATAGATCGTCGTCGATTTGTACTCGCTGCCCGGATTCAGGACCGTCGATGGGAAATCGGGCTTGTTCGGTGAGTCCGGGAAGTGCTGCGTCTCGAGGCAGAATCCCGTTCGGAACTGGTACGCTTTGCCGCCCTTTCCTTTCGTCGTGCCGTCCAGGAAGTTTCCGCTGTAGAACTGGATTCCCGGCTCGGTGGTGAGCACGGTCAGCACGCGCCCCGACGTTGGTTCGTACACCTCGGCGACCGTGGCCAGGCCCGCCTTCGGGCGGTCCAGCACGAAGTTGTGATCGTAGCCTTTGCCGAACTTCAGCTGCTCATCCTCGTTACCGATGCGTGAGCCAATGGCCGCGGCCTTCGTGAAATCGAACGGCGTGTTCTTCACGTCGCGAATCTCGCCGGTGGGAATCAGCGTGGCATCCACGGGCGTGAACTTGCTCGCGTGCAGTGTGAGCTCGTGCTTCAGGATGTCCCCGTCGGCGGCGAGGTTGAAATATGAGTGGTTCGTAAGATTTACCACCGTCGATTTGTCAGTTGTTGCGCGGTAATCGATCTTCAACTCGTTCTTATCGGTCAGCGTGTAGGTGACTTCGGCCTTGAGGTTGCCGGGGTAGCCCTCCTCGCCGTCCTTGCTGGCGTAGGTGAACCGAACGCCGCCGCGCACGGGCTTCGCCGTCCAGACCTTTTTGTTGAAGCCCTTCACGCCGCCGTGCAACTGGTTTTCGCCATCGTTTTTGGAAAGTTCGTACGTCTTTCCGTTCAGCGTAAACCGCGCCTTGCCGATGCGGTTGCCGTAGCGGCCGATGGCGGCTCCGAAGTAGCTCTTGTCGTTGACGTAGCCGCTCGCGTCGTCATACCCGAGCACGACGTCGGCGAAGTTTCCGGTGCGGTCCGGAACCTTGAGAGAAACGACCGTCGCGCCGAAGTCCGAGATGGCCACTTCCATGCCACGCGAGTTCTTCAGTACATAGAGCTTGACCTGCGTTCCATCTGCCGTGCCAAATGATTTCGTCATCATTGTTGTCTTCGCGTCCGACGAATGTGGGCCGACCATGATGAATGCCAAAAGGAACAGAGCTGCAACTGCGGTGCGTAGGCTCAATTCGCCCTCCTCGCTTCTTTGGATGGTGGTACGTTCACTGCCTGTCACTTGCAACGTGCCGTGCTTTCGCGCAGCACCAGTTTTGTGGATACCCTAAGTTGCTGTCCGTGCCCGGACGGCTCTTCCAGCATATCGGCCAGTGCATTGAAGGCCGCCTTCCCAAGTTCGTGACGCGAAAGACGCACGGTCGTCAGAGGCGGCTCCGTGTATTGGCTGAGTTCGATGTCGTCGAAGCCCACCAGCGAGATGTCGCGGGGCACATTGAGCCCGGCGGCATGTATCGCGCGCAGCGCGCCGATGGCCGTGAGGTCGTTCGATGCGACGATCGCCGTTGGAGGCCGGCGCAGCGCGAGCAACGCGCCGGCGGCAGCCTGTCCGCCATCCACCTTGTGGTTGCCCTCGACCATGAGTGAACGGTCTCGGTCGAGGCGGAACTCCGCCATCGACTCGACAAACGCGGTTCGGCGCATGCGAGCCGACTTGAGCTTGATCGGGCCGCTGATAAACGCAACCCGCCGGTGGCCGAGCTTGCGCAGATGGTCCACCGCTTGGTGAATGCCCGTGGCGTAGTCCACGCAGATGTTGCTGACGCGTGTCTTCACCGTGCCCACATCGAGGAAGACGAGTGGAACGCCGCGCCTGGAGAACTGGTCGATGAGATGGCGGTCGATCTCGGA
>DASPLH010000236.1:0-6400 GCA_035627675.1 Clostridia bacterium | reverse complement strand
TGCCGGATGGCTCGCCCTGTTCGACGTAGGGCAGGGTGACGCCACCAGGCAGGGTCAACGTTCGGACCGCGAAATCCATACCTCACCTCGCGATGACTTCAGGACCGGACGAAGAGGCGCGGCGAATTCTACCTCAGGTTGGGCGATGAGGTGAGCACGGGCCTGGAAGCCGTCTGCGGTTCGAGTTCTCGGCAGAGAACCCGCATCGCTTACTTTCTCGCCGAGCGCTGCGGCACCACCCACAGGTGGACCGTGTGCTGGCGATCCTCGGCATCGACCGTGATGGTCTTCTCCGGTTTCCAATCGCCCATCGGGAAGTCGTGCGACACGATTCGCGTGCCGGGTTTCAGCTGTTTCATCAGGATCGGATGGAGTTTCTCGTTGAGCGTCGAGAGCAGGTACAGGGTCACGACGCTTGCTTCGCTGAAGTCCGACTTGAACAAGTCTGCCTGCCGGAACTCAACCTTGCTGGTGACTCCCGCCTTCCTGGCGTTCTCGTTGCTTTCCCTGATCCGCTCGGGATCGATGTCGATCCCGACGGCGCGCGCGCCGTATTTCTGCGCGGCTGTAACCACGATGCGTCCGTCACCGCACCCAAGGTCATACAGAACGTCGTTCTCGTTGACCTTTGCGAGGTCCAGCATGGCCTCCACAACCGTCTGCTGCGTAGGCACGAAGATAACGTCGGGCCGCTTCTTGTTATCGGCGGCAGTCTCGCCCTGGCCGGTCGCCTGCGCCGCGGCAGCCACAGAAATCGTCAGCACCAGGAAGGCGACAGCGATTCGGGAGTGTTTGGTTTTCATGCAGCATCCCTTTCAATCTGGGTTGTTTTCATCTCTGGCTTCGAGCGTCCGATTACGTACACCAATGCTCCCAACGCCAGCACTCCTACGCCGATCGCTGCGCCGAGGCCGGTGTACACGAGGCTTGAATACAGGAGGTAAGCCGAAGTTGCGCAGAAGAGCGCGGGCGTGACCGGATATCCGGGCACTCGGAACCGGCGTTCCCGTGCGGGGTCCTTGCGCCGCAGCACGAACAGCGCGATGCCCGCCAGCAGGAAGAACAGCCAGAACACGGGGGCAGTGAACTCGACCATTGTCTTGAACCCCTGGCGAGTTGCGGTCCCGATCGCCACGAGCAGCAGGGCGACGCCGGCCTGTCCGATCAGAGCGGCGGCAGGCGTATCCCCCTTCGTGCGCCAGGTGCCAAGCCGTCGCACGACTGCGAAGTCGCGGCCCATCGCGTAGTTCGTGCGCGCGCCGGTGAACATCGTGCCATGCATCGAGCTAAGCACAGCCATGGCGACCCCAATGCTGAGCAACGTCGCGCCACCCGGGCCAATTCCCCGGCTCACGAGGTCTGCCGCAACTGCCTGGCTGCGCGCCATGCCCTCAATGCCGAGTCCCCGGACCAGCGCCCAGTTCGTAGCCAGGTAAGCCGCGGTGATCAAGAACAGGCTTCCCAGCAGAGCGACGACAATACTGCGCCGCCCGTCGCGCAACTCTGCCGCTATATACGCGGCCTCGCTCCAGCCTCCGTAGGTCAGCAGCACGAACACCAACATCAGGCCGAAGCCGGAGCCGGTCACGGAGCGCGCCGCCACCTGCTCGGTCACCGGCGGAGACATGGCTCCGGCCACGATGACCAGCGCAAGTCCGGCAAGCGTTCCCAGCGTCAGCAGCTTCTGCATCCAGCGTCCGAAACGCACGTCGCGCACGTTGAACGCGGTCATCAGGACGATGGCGGCGGCAGCGTAGATGGACGCCGAGTACGGGCCAAGCGGCAGCACGTGCGACGCGTAGTCGCCGAAAACGAACGACAGCAGCGCTATGGAGCCGGTCTGGATGATCGCCAGTCTTGCCCAGGCGTACAGAAACGCCGGTGCATCGCCGAAGGCTAACCTCAGGTAATGGTAGAGACCGCCGCTGTCGGGATATGTGGTCGCAAGTTCCGCTATGCAGATCGCGCCGAGGAACGACAGCATGCCTCCCAGCAACCACACGGTCAGGATTTCCGACGTGCTACCCGCGTTGCCCGCGACCAGTGAGGGAACTTCATAAATACCCGCGCCGATTACGATTCCGACCACAACGGCCATTGCGTCAACAATCGTCAGTGTGGGTCTCTGCACAACTCTCGACGTGAAGTTCGAAGCCGGAGACATATGGGTCGAGAGTCGGATGTTCCGCACTGGTGAGGGGATGCACCGCCTGGGACAGATGCCGTGGGCGCGCAACTCCAGAATGTCGGAATTTGACTTTGCCAACAATCGGGCTTAGTGTCGAAGTATGGCCCGAGCGCCCTGCCGGGCTTTTCAGGTTTTCTGAGCTAAGTCAGTTCATCTGAAGTTCTCTACCTTAGCCACCCGCACCCGAGCCGTTGAGCACAGCCACTTCCGACGACTTCCGTTGTGCTTGGACCGCTGCCATGCTTTCAAAACGACTCTTCCTTTCGGGGACACTCATCCTTTCCCTCGTGACACTATCGCCGGCGCTTCAGTTCGGACCTCCGGGCTCCACGCCAAGCGGCCAGCCGCGAGGAAGCACTCCTCCGACCTTCCCCTCCGACTCGCACCCATCCTCGACAATGCCTCCGGACACAAGTGCACCCGCCCCGACTGAGAGTTCGAGTTCCAAGGTCGAAGAGCAGATCAGGACGGCCATTCAGAAGGACAGCCGTTTGCAGCGCGACAACATCGCCGTGTCCGTGGCCGAGGATCGCGTGCTGCTCAGCGGCGAAGTTTCCGACGGCGAGAACCGGCAGCTCGCACTTCGGATCGCGGGCGATTACGCCGGCACGCGCCGCGTGGTCGATGACCTTCGCGTGCAGGACGCGCGATAAGCGCCCCGCCGAGAGGAAAGGCATGCAGAACATCTTCGTCGGAAACCTTGCTGTGACGACCACGGAGGAAACTCTGAAACACACCTTCGAACCCTTTGGGAAGGTGTTGAGCGTCAAAGTCGTCATGGATCGCGATACCGGCACTCCGCGCGGCTTCGCGTTCATCGAGATGGGCAGCGATGACGAGGCCCAGCGGGCCATCGCCGCCACCGACGGCATGACACTCGACGAGCGCCGCCTGACTGTGAACGCGGCGAGGCCGAAGGACATTTCCACGGGCACGGCACAACCCGGTATGCGCCGTCACCGCCAGCATCGGTATTGACCCCGGTTCCCGGTTTCAGCACCACAAATCCAACCACGCTTCAGGAGCAAAAACATGGCCGTCCGTCCAGCAACAAGGCTTTCCCTACGGGATATTCACCAGGAGATCGATCTGTATGACAGGAAAATAGCGCACCTGAATAACTACGAGCCCTTTGACTCGGAGTCGGCTAAGAAAACGGCGCTGGATCGCTTGATATCCAAACGAGAGACGCTGGTGAAGGCTGCCACAGAGATGGTGGCTAACGGGATCGAGTTCGACCCGAAGTATCTGCCTCGTTCCTTCCGTACCGAACCGGCTCCTGCGAGCGAGCAGCCAGTACCGGCACCGCCGGCCGCCGCCCCGGCAAAGCCGCGCACGCAATTCGGACTGGACGTCAACGAGGCAGAAGCACAGCAGCGCAAAGCGAACATGGAACGAAACGCGTAACGCACTCCGTTGCGCGTTTGTAGATGACGGGGCCAGCGGCCGACGAACAGTTCGGCTTCTGGAACTGGCCCCGGTCGATAAATTCAGCCTTGTGAGATGACGTAAAGCGACTGGCCTTTCGACACGTATCCCTGCTGTTGAGCAATGGTGTCGAGATGCAGCGTCGGCCAGTCGGCGGCTGCGAGCTGGCTCAGTTCGGGCGCGGTGCAGGTCTTGACGTACCCCCTGCACTCGTTACAGCAATCGAGGCGAAGCCCGTCTTCGCCTTCAATCTCCAGGATCCTGTTGGTTTCCTGATCGTCGCTTCCGCAATACGCGCAGCCGACGCGATGGAAGACCCAGCGCGTATTGCACAGTCCGCAGACCATGCTGCGCTGCTTCCCGGCTGACATGTCGAGCAGTTCACTCATGCCAGGCTCGGCGCCACACGCCGGACAGTAGGGACGCATCCACTGCTGTTCGTCGCGCCGCTCCTCGAATTCTTCCGTCACAACCTTCACCGCCTCACGAACCAGAAGCCAAACCATCAGCCGCGCCAGACCCGGGTCGGGCAACCCGGTTGCCTGCTTGAAATCGATCACCGTCTGGGCAAGCTGCTGTGCGTTCGACGGCGACTGGCAAAAGCTCGCGATGCGTTCCGCCGACTCCCGCAGCTCCGCTGGAAGTTCGGCGCCCGAGACTCGCCGCGAGAAGGGTTCCAACGCGCCGGCAACTATTCCGACGATGGCTTCTCCCTCCGGAGTCCGCAGAAGCGGCTGTCCTTCGGCGTAGTCGGGCAGGTACCGCTCCCATGCGGCAAATTCCAACGGTTGTACCTGCGTCTGCTGGAGCGCCTTTTCGAGCTCGACGTGGACCTTCGCGATTCCTTCGAGGTAAGGGTGAGTGTTGGTCCAGTTCTTCATCTGTTCCGCAATCGGCGTCATGAACTTCGCACCATCCGAAAAAAGGCTCCCGGCGAATGTATCACCGGGAGCCCCTGCTTAGCTCCGGCCTAGTCGCCCGAAACGGCTTCTTCCTTCGGCAGCACGGGCAGGAAGCGCACGCCCAGGCCGAACAGGAAGATCGTTGCAGCGATCAGTCCGATGGAAATACCCCACTCGAAGATGCTCGGCATGTACGTGACCGGAGCGGTCTGCGGCATGGGGCCCTTGAGCGTCATGGCGAAGACCACGACGTTCATGCGGTTGAAGACGATGCCGGCCGTCGCGAGCAGCGTTCCGAAAGCCAGCAGCTTCGGATTACGACGCGCAGCCGAACTCGCCAGCAGCGCCAGCGGGAGTAGCCCGCCGAGAATGATCTCCGTGAGGAACAACGCACTTCCCTCGCCCGAGAAAGCTCTGCCGAGCTGACCACGCGCCGCCAGGTCGCCAAGACGCACGCCGAGGTAAACCAGCATCGACCAGAACGCGACCTTGCCCATCGCCGACAGCTGCTCGATCCGCATCTGGCGACGGAAGGCCTTCGCGATCCACATCTCCACCAGGACGATCAGCGCCGTTCCGGCGGCGATGGATGAGAGGAAGAAGTACACCGGCATGATCGGCGACCACCACAGTGCGTTCAGCTTATCGGGCATCAACAGGAACAGAGAGCCCAGCGAGCTTTGGTGCATCGTGGAGAGCGTAACGGCTGCGATCGCGAGCATGATCGGCTTTGGCTTCTCGCCTTCCTTCGTGCGGAACGCGTACGCCATGATGGAGAAGACCACGAACGAAAGTGCCGTCCACGAGAGCGTGCGCGACAGCAGGTAGGTGAACAGCGTGACTGCGCCCACTACGTACATCGGCGCGTATCTCTGCCATAGTTCCGTGTACTTCTTCAGTCCGAAGTGCGAGAGCGCAACGGGCAGGAACTCGAGCGCGAGGATCGTCACGTACAGGCCGACGCACCAGGAGACTTCGAACATTGCCGAGTGATGTGGCGCGTTGAGTGCCAGTTCGTAGAAGTGCCACGGCAGGCCCAGGTCGGCCAGCAGCGTCACGGTCACAAACGAATAACTCAGCAAGCCCATCAGGACAGCGGATCGTCCCATGGAGTAGAGGTCTTCTCGACGCAAGACGTAGATCAGGCCGGCCGTGGCAAAGGCTCCGGCGGCCACCGCGATCCACACCAGGTCGAAGACGATCCAGAGGCCCCAGGCGTAGGTGTCAGACAGATTGGTGCTGACGCCCAGGCCGAGGAGGAACCGAAGGATGAACGAGATTCCGCCGAAGCCCATGAGACCCAGCAGCCACTTGTTCGCCGTCGATTTCAGGTTGATGCCGCCGAGCGGCGCGAACTCCGGATGATGGTGTTCGTGAACCTTCGCAGGCTCGCGCTCTTCCTGGCGCTCAATCGGCTTCGGCGCCTCAACGTGCGCCACCTCAGCCTTCTTTACCTCTTCCCTGCGCTTGGTGAAGGCGTGAACGCCACCGAGCAGCGCGCCGACTCCGACGATCGCCGGAGGCACCGCGCCGAGCGCCGTTGCAGCCGGAGCCACGAAGCTGCTCTTGGCAACCTCCGGGAACCCAAGCTGCGAGAACGGCACGGCGGACAGATACAACATGCCGGTGCCGCCCGCCTCGTGCTCTCCGTAGATGTGGTCCACGTACTTGCCCGGTGCTTGCTGGATGCGGCGCTTGGCCTCGGCCAGCAGCGTATCCCGCTCGCCGAACTCCAGGGCGGCCGCCGGACACTGCTTCACGCACGACGGAACGTTCATGCGGGCATAGTTTTGCTTCTCGTCTGCCGTCAGCGGCTGCCCATTGCGGGTTTCCACCGGAGTGACGCCCAGCCGGTCGTGGCACATGCTGCACTTGCTGATCT
>DASPLH010000235.1:0-3082 GCA_035627675.1 Clostridia bacterium | reverse complement strand
CGGCACCTTGGGATCGACTTCTTTCGACCACCGGTCAATGCCGCCGCGCAGCGACTGCACTCGCTCGAATCCCTGCTGACGCAACCATGCGGTCACGTTCATCGAACGGACCCCATGGTGGCAATACACGACAATGTGTTCGTCGGGGTCCAGCTCCTGCACTCGGGCCGGCACATCGGCCATGGGGATGTGCGCGCTCGGCTCGATGCTGGCCACCGCTCGCTCCCACGGTTCGCGCACGTCAACCACTGTGGGCGCTTCCTCGCCCGACATGCGCGACTTCAACTCTTCCGGAGTGATCTCGTAATCCATCATCCCCTACCAGGTGCGCCGCATCGAAAACAGCCGCTCCGGCGTAACTTCCATGTCGGCCGTCTCGACCACCACCGAGTCCACGCCACAGAAAGGACACACCGGCGTGGCGCCCTCGTCCCAGAACTCGGCAATGTCCTTGAAGGTAAACACGCGCTGGCAGCTATAGCAGCCACAGCGCATAGACTCGTCTCGTTCGTGCTGTCCGTCTGCCATATCAGCTTTCCGGGTATTGCGGCCAGAGAGCGCCGTCGAACCAGTACCGGTTCATCGTACTCAGAAATTCCGGAGTGAGTTCGTACCCCGAGGCGCTGCCAACCAGCGAATCAATGCCGCACTTCGGACAGAACCCAGTTTGCTCATCGTCGTGCCACTCCCATATTTCCGAAGGCGAGATCAATGCCCCGCAGGCAAAGCATCCGATTTCTGAACTCTTCATCAGAACTTCGCGGTTTCTGAACGAGGCTCCGTGCGCCGAGTGATACGGCTCCGGAACGGAACTGCCAGGCGTCTCGCCACCGAACCTCAGTGCCCCGATCGCGCTTGCGTGGGGTGCGAATCGGACATGCGTGCGACTTCCCTGAAACAAACGCTGTATGCGCCTGCGTTGCGTCCAAGCCACTGCGAGGCCGATGGCGACAGCAATTGCGGTTAGCATCTTTAATACCCGAAATCCGTAGCCGCCGCGTAGGCGTGACTCTTCACCCCAAGCGACTCCACGTGACACGAGCCTAACAGACTCGCATAGTCGCTTCGATCCTGCCGGCTGTACACCCAGCGCTCCGCCCAGCGCGCAAAGTCCTCGGGAGTCTTCGACTGCTCGTGGTACTGGCGGAAGAACGCATCATCGCGCTTGTAGTAGCCCTGCACAGGCGACGGATGCGCTCCCAGCGGGCATTCGACCACGGCACTCACCAGGAACCCCGGGATCACCGTACGATTCGGATCGCTCGCGATGACCTCTGCCCCGACGATCTCTTCGGCAACAACAATCACGTTCTTCGCCGCCCTGACCGCTTCGATCATCACGCCGAAGTTCCCCCAGCAGTGCGCGTTGCCGTCCGAATCGGCGCGCTGCACGTGCGCAATCGTCACATCCGGAGCAATCGCCTTGACCGCATGCAGTTTCCCAGCGCCGGTCGTCCTGAGCGAGGACGAGCCGTCCAGGGCGCGCCGCGGCTCCATCTTCGCGAACGGGTTTTCGATCTCCGCAAATAGCGGGTTGTCCTTCGCTACGTCGCTTCCCATCGCCGTCCGCGTCGGCAGGAACGGAACTCCCATAGCAGCCGCCTGTAACGCAAGCGAGACGGCGAAGTTCGTCAGGTTCGTCACCTTCACCCTTCCGCCCTCCACCTCGCGACGAAAGTTATAGGCCGACCCCATCATGACGTTCCCAACCCACGCGGCGATCACCTCGCGCACGCACCCAGCGCCGATGAGTTGGTCAAACAGGATGTCCGAGATCGGCCCGATCAGCGTCAGGTCACGCCGCCGCTGGCGCATGATCTCGTGTCCGGCGGCAAACGGAATCATCTGCTCCATCTGCGTTCCCATGCAGACCGAAGCTCCATCGAGCACGAACTGCGCGACTGCCTCGCGCATCGTGAGTTGCTTACTCATCTATGGGCCTACCCTCTCCAAATCCGTACCGGGTGCCCTACCCTTCTCGCGCAGCGAGAGGGTGGGGCTTTTCGTCCTGTCACTTCCCTGTCCACCTCGGCCGCCGCTTCTCCATCCACGCGGCAATCCCCTCGCGTGCGTCGTCTGTCTTCATCAGTTCGTCAAGATACACGCGCTCGGACTCGTCCAATGCGCGGCTGAAGTGCTCGGAGTCCCAGCCATAGAATGCCTTCTTCGCCACCGCAAGCGCCGCAGGGCTCAGTTGGCGAACCCGCTCCAGCGCCTCGAACACCATTTCACCCAGATGCTCTGAGTCGGCCGCGCCCGTCGCCAGTCCTATCGCCATCGCTTCCGCGCCGGAAATGCTGCGGCCCGTCAACACCAACTCCGCCGCGCGTTTCTGTCCTACCAGCGCCGGGAGAGCCACGCTCGCAACCGGCGGATAACACGCCAGCTTGATCTCCGGGAAGCCCCACGTCGCGTCACGCGCCGTATAGACGAGGTCGCAAACCATCGCCAGTTCAGCGCCTCCGCCGAGGCAGGCGCCTCGCACGACGGCCATCGTCACCTTGCGTGAACGCGCAACGGCCTTGATGACCGCGTGAAACTTCGAGAGCATCGCGTGGATGGTCTCCGGCTTGTGCGCCGGAATATCGACACCCGCCGAGAACCCGCGTCCAGAGCCGCTAAGAACGATTGCGGACACATCGTCGCGCGCTTCGATCTCGCGGAGCGCCGCAGCAAGCTCATCCATCATAGGGAGATCGATGATGTTCAGCGGAGGATGCGCGAGAGTGACCCGTGCGACGCCTTCGACAACTCCGACACGTATCCGCGACTGCCCTGCTGCACCGGGGTCGTTCATCAACTCGTCCAGAATCCATGCTTGTCGTACTCGCGAATGGCTTGCAGTTCGGCCTGGTTGGGTTCCGCAGTTAAACCGACGTTCTCTGCCACGCGCAACGGCCATCCGGTGTTCGCCACCACATCCTCAACCGTGACGCCCGGGTGCACCGAGTCGAGATACGCCTCGCCGTTCTCCTCGAAACGCAGCACGCACTTCGTGGTGATCACCGCCGACGGCCCGCCCCGAGGCAATCCCACGCGCTCGCGCCAGCCGTTGCCGTCGCCAAATCCCGGACTCGTCGTG
>DASPLH010000234.1:0-26764 GCA_035627675.1 Clostridia bacterium | reverse complement strand
TGCGATGATCCTGGCCGCCATTCGGAAGAACTCGCCTTATCAGCATATTCAAACTGGCCTTCAACTGAGATCGTCACGTCTTCGTCAAAGGCGAAGATCACCTGATCTTTCCCGATTGCTACCTGAATGACCTCTCTGCCTTTCAAGAACGTAAGGTCGGTGTTTTCCTTTAAGCCGTGCATTGTCTTCGCCCTCTAGAGTTGAGTGTGTGTTTTGTCGGGAGTATCAGGTTTCTTTGTTGCCGGATTGATTGGCTGGTGGCCCACCCAAGCCTCTTTTGCATGGGTGGGGCAGTTCAATCCCTTAGCAGCAGCAGTTGCGGCAAAGCTGTCCCCTCAGTCGCTCGCGTCGTCTCGCAGTCCATTCGGATCCGATCTCCACGGGCTCCTCGCTGCCGGTTGCGTAGTGGCGAAAACTGCTCCACTCCCAATCCTCCGGATGCGCGCACAACCCCGCGTGGAACCGCTTGAGTCCCCAAGGCACATAGTGCCTTGAAATTGTAGAACTGGCCCCTAGGTAGGCAAAGTGAATCGCGGATTCAAGAACCTGAACAGCCCCACCCAAGCAAACGAAGCTTGGGTTGGCCACCACCCAGGTTAGCGCCGAAAGACCGGCGCGGAACCTGGGGCACCCGGCTGGCGGCCCAGAGTTGGCGCTGTTCCAACTCTGGGGAGTACGCGCCTTCACTCCGTCTTTAAGCTGTCTGGCACGGGCCGCCTTGGGGCGGGGACGGATTCACCCCGCGTCCACCCTTCTCTGGATAAAACGACATCAAACAATCCACGACTCGGCAGCGAACCAACGGAGCTGGGTTAGAATGCAGGGCCGCTCACGACGGGCAAAGCCCATGCAGGCAAACCCTGCTGATCCTGCAAGTCAGTGGACGCACGTCCAGAGAAGGAGCACGCCCTAGTGAGAGTTCACCTCGTAAACCCCAGCGACACTGCTTTCGGCACCGCCGTAATCACGCCAAGATGGCTCTACGTCCTCGCAGCAGCTACACCAACCGACGTTGGCGACCCGATCATCTGGGACGAGACGCTGAGTCATGTGGACCTCACGCAGGTTAAGCCCGGGGACATTGTGGGTATCGGGATTCACACCGGCAACGCCCTGCGCGGCTACACACTCGGAAACCAGTTGCGCCAGCGGGGTGCAACGGTTGTGTTCGGAGGAATTCACACGACTCTCTATCCGGAAGAGGTGTTGGAGCGTGGTGGCGCCCATGCCGTGGTTTGCGGAGACGGCGACGTGGTCTGGGCCCAGGTGATTGCCGATTGCGGCAGGGGCGGGCTGAAGCGCGTGTATGACGGAGGCCGCGTCTCCGCCGAGCAGTTCAAGGCGGCGCGCTGGGACCTGCTCCCCAAGGACCGGTACATGTGGGCTTCCGTGCAGACGGTGCGCGGTTGCCCCAAGCACTGCTCCTTCTGCTCCGTCTGGCGCACGGATGGGCAGAAGCCGCGGCAGCGTGCGACCGAGGTCGTGATCGAAGAGATCGTCCAGCTGCGGCGGCGAGGGTTCCGCTTCATTGCCCTGGCGGACGACAACTTCTATCCCGTGTCGCTGACCGACATCAGCCTGGCCGAGCGCCAGAAGAACGAGGCGAGGGTGGCCGAGCTGCGCGCCATCCGCGCGGAGCGGTTCGAGCTGATGTCCGCGCTCGCCCAACTCCCCAAAGACACGGTTCTGTTCACCCAGATCACGATGGAAGCCGCCGAAGATCCCGCTTACCTGGAGGCCATGCAGAAGGCCCACATCCTCGGCGCGCTCGTAGGAGTCGAGGCGGTGACGAAAGAGGGGTTGAAAGCCGTCTATAAGGATTTCAACTACGCCGGAGACCGGCTCGCGACGCAGCTTCAGAAGTTCCGGGAACACGGCATCCATGTTCTCGGATCGTTCATCTTCGGATTGCCGAGTGACCGTCCCGACACATTCCAGGCGACATTAGACCTGGCGATCCAGGCGAACCTGACGTTCGCGCAATTCGTGATGCTCACGCCTTTTCCCGGCACAGTCGATTTCGACCGTTGGGAGAAGGAGCAGGGACCCGAGCCCGCGCAGGTTGCAGGCGTTCCCATCACGCGTTATTGGCTGATTCCGCCCAATGAGCGTCCCAAGATGTTTATGCCTCATCCCACCATGCAGTCGGAAGAAATGCGGGCGCGGACACAGCAGGTGTGGGACAGCTTCTACAGCCTGCGGACCGTCTGGAAGCGGTCGAGGTGTACCGGCAGTCTTCGCGCGCGCCTCGCCTTCGTGCTGGTCTCCCGGCTCTATCGGCAGATGTATGCGACGACCGGGATCGCCACCGACAGCGCCCGCCGATCCCGCGCCAGCCGGTGGGCGCGGCGCCTGGCGAAGCCCTGTCAAAAGCTGTTCTCAGGCAGGCCGATGCCAGACCTGCAGGTGCCCGAAGGAAGCTGGAGACGCTTCGAGCGAACGCAAACAGACGGTCTACGAATTATCGGGTGAGCGCGTCGGATCTTTGAAGGCGGGTGGCCGAGAGTTGCGATTGTGCCGGTGCCCCAGGTTCCGCGCCGTGTCTTTCGGCGCTAACCTGGGGCACGTGAGGCGGGTGGCCCAGAGTTGGCGCTGTTCCAACTCTGGGGCTGCACGTGTACTTCATCCCATGAAATCGCAGCTTCAAAAACTCTCATCTAGCGGGTGCATCCCCTCGCGTCGTGAGAGCAAAACTCCCGGAGTTAGAACTACGCCAAGTCGGGCTACCGACTGAAGCCGAGAACTAAGAACTGGGAACCGAGAACTGGAAGGGTTTGGTCGGGGCGACTGGATTCGAACCAGCGACCCCCTGCGCCCAAGGCAGGTGCGCTACCAGGCTGCGCTACGCCCCGACTACTTTGATTATAGCTGCTATTCGATTTCGGCGGCGGGCTCGGACGTCCTCGGGCGCTTGTAGGCGACGTGCGCGGGCGCGAGGTTGGGGAGTTCGCGATACGAGCCGCTCAGCGGCACGAACACGTTGTACTTGAAGATGCACCAGAGCGCATAGAAACCGTCCGCCGTGCCGATCTTCTTCCCTTCCTCGTAAGTGCGGCCGTAATAGCTGATGGGCACTTCGTACACGCGGCATCGCAGCTTCGCGATCTTCGCCGTGACCTCGATCTCGAATCCGAATCCGCTCGAGGAGATCACCATGTTGCGGATGATGTCGCCGCGGAACGCCTTGTACCCGGTCTCCACGTCCGTCATATTTAGGTTCGTAAATAAATTAGACAGTGACGTCAGGAACTTGTTGGCCACGTAGTGGTAGTAGTACAGGACGCGGGCGGCGCTGCGCACCAGGAAGCGCGAACCGTAGACCACGTCGGCACGGCCTTCCACGATGGGCTTGACGACTTCCTGGATTTCGCAGGGATCGTACTCGAGGTCGGCATCCTGGACGATGACGATGTCGCCCGTCGTGGCCGCGAACCCTGTCTTCAGAGCCGCGGTTTTCCCAAGATTGCGGTCGTGCCGGAAAGACCTGACCAGCTCCGGATAGCGGGTCGTGAGGTCCATGATGCGCACCGGAGTCGCGTCGGTCGAGCAATCGTCCACAATGATGATCTCGCGAAGGTAGGGGACACGCGTCAACTGCTCCACGACGGAGATCAGCGACTCTTGTTCATTGAAGGTGGGTACGACGACGGAAAGAGACGGCTGCATCGAATTTGAGTCGCGAAACACTGTAAGATAACACTTTCGCCCGCCAACTACTGCCACGCGCGCTCCCCCAGCAACCCCGGACCGCCGTGAGCCAATCTGAGGTGGCATGCAAAGAACTGCGATCATCATCGGCGCCGGCCCGGCCGGACTGACCGCCGCCTATGAGTTACTGACCCGTAGCGACATCAAGCCCATCGTTCTCGAAAAGAGCACCTACATGGGCGGCATTTCTCGAACCGTCAACTACAAGGGCAACCGAATCGACATAGGGGGTCACCGCTTCTTCTCGAAGAGCGACCGCGTCATGGACTGGTGGCTGCAGCACATGCCTCTTGACGATCCGAGCGCGGCCGGCAAGACCATCGCCTATCACAACAGAACGCGACAGCTCTCGCCTGACGCTCCCGCGCAAGCAAACGGCGATGCCGTCATGCTGCTGCGCAGTCGCAAGTCGCGGATCTACTTTCTCCGCAAGTTCTTCGAGTATCCCATCACCCTGAGCGCCCAGACGCTGCGCAATCTGGGCCTTCTCAGGACGGTTAAGATTGGATTCAGCTACCTGCGGGTTGCGTTGTTTCCGCCCAGGCAGATCGTCAATCTCGAAGACTTTTTCATCAGCCGCTTTGGCCGCGAGTTGTACCACACGTTCTTCAAGTCCTACACCGAGAAGGTCTGGGGCGTTCCCTGCGAGCAAATCAGCGCGGAATGGGGCGCTCAGCGCATCAAGGGCCTCTCGATCACCAAGACGCTGCTGCACATGGCGAGGAAACTGTTCGCGTCAAAGAGCGACATCAAGCAGAAGGAGACGGAGACGTCGCTGATCGAGCAGTTCATGTACCCGAAGCTCGGCCCCGGACAGCTGTGGGAAGTGGTTGCGGAAAAAGTGCTGGCGATGGGCGGCGAGATCGTCACCGAGGTCAACGTCGAGCGATTGCGCACCGAGGGCAACCGCCTGGTCGCGGTAGCGGCGCGCAACAACAACGGCGAGTCGCGTGAATATCGCGGCGATTACTTCTTCTCCACCATGCCCGTCAAGGAACTGGTGGACGCCGTGGACGCTCCGGTCCCGCAGAATGTGCGCGAGGTCAGCGACGGATTGATCTATCGCGATTTCATCACCGTGGGTCTGCTCGTGAGCAAACTCACGGTGCAGGACCCTACGGCCGCCAACGGGCTGGTCAGGGACAACTGGATCTACATCCAGGAGCCGGATGTGCTCGCAGGCCGCTTGCAGATCTTCAACAACTGGAGTCCGTACATGGTGCGCGACCCGAACACGGTCTGGATCGGCGTCGAGTACTTCTGCTACAAGACGGACGAGATGTGGAGACTTCCGGACGCGGAGATGGCGGCGCTCGCCAGGCAGGAGTTGGAGAAGATCGGCATCCTGCGCCAGGCAGACGTGCTCGACGCGACCGTCCTGCGCATGGAGAAGACGTACCCGGCGTACTTCGGCAGCTATGACCGGTTCGACGAGATACGGTCGTACGTTGACGGCTTCGAGAACCTCTTCCTCGTCGGCCGCAACGGCATGCACAAGTACAACAACCAGGACCACTCGATGCTGACGGCGATGACAGCCGTGGACAACATCATCGCCGGCGTCACCGACAAGTCCAACATCTGGGCGGTCAACACCGAGATGGAGTACCACGAGGAGAAGGACCAGGCCGAACAGCAGCAGGCGGGAGTGAGTGCGGCTCCCACGGAAAGCCCCGCGGCCTAGCATAGCCCCGGCAAAGGGAAAGCCCGCCGCGAGGCGGGCTTTCGTGTGTCGTGCCGATTCTTACACGGCTACGTTGTTCGACTTTTCGCAGGTGAAGACCTGGGCGGGCAGGATGTTCAGCGGTTCGAATTCCTGCTGAACGTGTCCGAACTCGCGGCGCAGGTACGGCAGCACGGCGCGAGTGAACTGGTACACCAGCATGCGGCCGTGCGGGCTGAGCGCTGCCCGCGATTCACGCAGCACGGCGTGCCGCAGCGGTTCTGGCAATGTGCTGTAGGGAATGCCGGAGATGATGTAATCCGCGGAGTCGAAGCCCTGCTGCGCAAGGATATTCCTGACGTCGGCGGCAGACCCGTGCACGACGCGCAAGCGCGGGTCGGGCAACTCCTGCCGCAGATGTTCGACGAAGTCCCCGTTCATCTCGATCGCGATGAGGACGGCGTCCGGCGCCAGCTGCCGCAGCACGTGTTTCGTGATGGTCCCGACGCCGGGACCGTACTCAACGATGACGCTCGCGTGCGCCCAGTCCACTCGACTGAGCAGTCGCTCGATCAGGAACCTCGAGCTTGGGATGATTGAACCGATCATCTTCGGGTAGCGGAGGAAATTCTGCGCAAACAGCAGCGCCTTATTCGAGCGGTTAGAACGCACCAGCGGCAACCGTACCTCCCTGGACTGCGTTGGTCATAGATTGGATGCTGCGTTTGCAACGTACGACAACACTCTCCCGCAGCTGTGGCCCGTAAGGCACGGCCAGTGTATTGCATCCTAAATGAAAACGCGCGGCTGTGCAGCCGCGCGTGCAAGTTGTTGGAGCGAACGTCAGATCACCATGACTTCCTGGTATTCGCCGAAAACAGTGCGCATGGCGTCCGAAATCTCGCCGACCGTGCAATCACTCTCGACGGCGTTGATGATAACCGGCATCACGCTTTGGCCGCTGCGCGCAACCTCCTCCACCTGCTTGATGGCGGCCCCGGCCTTCTGCGCGTTGCGGCGCAACCGGAACGCGCGCAGGCGCTCGACCTGCTTGCGCTCCAGTTCTTCGTCGAGGCGCTGGAGCGGCACAGGCTTTTCCTGCGCGATCTGGAACGCGTTCACGCCTACGACGATCTGCTCCAGGCGGTCCACTCTCTGCTGGAACTCGTACGACGCGTTCTGAATCTCCTGCTGCACGAATCCGCGTTCGATCGCCTTCAGCATGCCGCCCATGCCGTCGATCTTCTCCAGGTACTCGGCCGCGCGACGCTCGATCTCGTTCGTGAGCGACTCCACGTAGTACGCACCCGCAAGCGGATCGATGGTCTGCGGAACACCCGATTCGTAGGCGATGATCTGCTGCGTGCGGAGCGCGATGCGGGCCGAGTCTTCGGTCGGAAGCGCAAGCGCCTCGTCGAACGAGTTCGTATGCAGCGATTGCGTCCCACCCAGCACGGCGGCGAGCGCCTGCAACGCCGTGCGAACGATGTTGTTCTCCGGCTGTTGCGCGGTCAGCGTCGAGCCGCCTGTCTGCGTGTGGAAGCGCAACATCAGCGAGCGCGGGTTCTTCGCCTTGAAGCGGTCGCGCATGATGCGCGCCCACATGCGGCGCGCCGCGCGGAATTTCGCCACTTCTTCCAGGAAGTTGTTGTGGCACGCGAAGAAGAACGACAGCCGCGGCGCGAACTCATCGACATCGAGGCCGTTGTCGACCGCCGCCTGGCAGTACGTGATGCCGTCGGCGAGCGTGAACGCTACTTCCTGCACGGCGGTGCTGCCGGCTTCGCGCATGTGATAGCCGGAGATGGAGATCGTGTTCCATTCGGGAACGTTCTCGCGGCAGTAGGCGAAGATGTCGGTGATGATGCGCATGGCCGACGCCGGCGGATAGATGTACGTGCCGCGCGCGATGTATTCCTTCAGGAGATCGTTCTGAATCGTTCCCGAAAGCTTGCGCGTGTCGGCGCCGTGACGCCTGGCGACGGCGATGTACAGCGACAGCAGGATCGAGGCTGTCGCATTGATCGTCATCGAGGTCGAAACCTTCTCGAGATCGATGCCGTCGAAGAGCCGTTCCATGTCTTCGATCGAGTCGATGGCAACGCCGACCTTGCCGACCTCTCCGAGGGCGAACGGGTGGTCGGAGTCATAACCGATCTGCGTCGGGAGGTCGAAAGCCACGGAGAGTCCCGTGGTTCCCTGCCCGAGCAGGTAGCGGTAGCGCTTGTTGGACTGTTCGGCATCGCCCATGCCGGCGTACTGCCGCATGGTCCACAGGCGGCCGCGGTACATCGTCGCCTGAACTCCGCGGGTGTACGGGAACTGGCCGGGGTAGCCCAGGTCGCGTTCGTAGTCGAGACCGTCGAGGTCTGCCGGCGTGTACAGCGGGTTGACCGGGATGTGCGACGTGGTTTCTTGCTGCTGCGCGGGTTTGCTGCTGACTTTAGCTTCTGCCATGACCTGCCGCTCTTTGCGGTTCCGTCTGGGCTTGGCCGAGACGGCTATTTACGGGCGCGCCAAAATGAACTCAGACCGAAATACAGGAACATGGCGGCGAATGCAGCCGCCAGTTGTGCCCGCCCGGGTCCGATCTCGCCCAGAAGATACCGGTTGTATTCGCGATAGGCAGCCGAGCCGCCGACCACCGCGAAGCATAGGAACACGAATCCAGTGACTTGAAGGAAGAGCAGACGGCCCACTCGCACGAATGTCCGCACCAGAGTGCTGCCGCCGGCCAGCAAGCCGCCGACAAGCCTGCCGCCCTCGCGCTTACTGGTAAGCACGCGGACGGCGGTTCCCAGCGTGGCGCCTATCGCGCCCGCTGCCGAGCCGTTTTGCCCTGGCACACCTTGAGCCACGGCTCGATTTTACCAACCGGTAACGGTCTCATGGGTGATGGGCGTCACATTCGACGGGAAACCGCCGATTGGCGCAATAGGTGTAAGAACTTCGGGCCATGGAGCCGCATCCAAACCTGTTAAGGCTAACCCCGCGTTTCGCGCGACCAGAGCTGCTGGAGAGCTGGACAGGACCTGGACAGCGTACCGGGGGAGGCGAGGGACTTGTCGTGGACCATCAACTACAAAAACTGATGAAACAGCTTGGCGATGCCATCAATGAAACCCTCTCGGATTCCGAGCAGATCGCAGAGGTGATCGGAAAAATCAAAGCCGGCGGGTACGACGTCTTTCTGGTGCTGGAGGCAACCATCGGTTTCAACAAGCGTGACGAGGACGAAGACGAGGCGGTCGAAAACTCGAACACCCCGCGTTCCAGCAAGAGCGATCCCGATTTCAAGGTCAGCCCGCAGGACGTCAAGTTCCTGCGTTCCCTTCGCATCAGCGTGAACGACGATTCTTACAACAAGAGAGACAAAGCTGCGTGACGGTGAGCACACGGGAGCCATCCGCCCGTGTGCTACCATCGGTCCCTCTTGGAACGGCTGTTGCCGTCCGCTTTTCTCAGCCCTAGTATCAGGCCCAGCCGCAGATACGTTTTGCCAGGAAACGAGATGAGAGACACTCTTGGAGTCCTGTTGGCCGGCGGTGCCGGCGAGCGCCTGTATCCCCTTACGCGTGATCGCGCCAAACCGGCAGTCACGTTCGGCGGTATCTACCGCATCATCGACATAACGCTTTCCAACTGCATCAACTCGAACCTGCGCAAGGTGCACATCCTCACGCAGTACAAGGCCTTGTCGCTCAACCGCCACATCCGCGAAGGCTGGACGGGCCTGGTCAGCAGCGAACTCGGCGAGTTCATCGAGATCCTGCCGCCGATGAAGCGCGTCAGCGAGAACTGGTACATGGGCACCGCCGACGCCGTTTACCAGAACATTTACTCGATCGGCAGCGAAGAGCCGAAGTACGTGCTCATCTTGTCAGGCGACCACATCTACAAGATGAACTACGACCTCATGCTTCAGCAGCATTGCGACTCGGGCGCCGACGTGACGATCGCAACGATCCTCATCGATCCGGAGGAGACGCAGCAATTTGGCGTGGTCGAGATCGACCGCGAAGGACGCGTCATCGGGTTCCAGGAGAAACCGAAGGAGACGGAGCTTCGCTCTCCTTACGATCCCACCAAGGTTTCGGCGTCGATGGGCATCTACCTGTTCAACACCGACGTGCTCATTCCCGTGCTGCTGAAGGACGCCGAAGACCAGCAATCGAAGCACGACTTCGGACACAACATCCTGCCCAAGATGGTGGACACCTACAAGGTGATGTCCTACAACTTCATCGACGAGAACCAGAAAGAGGCCCTGTACTGGCGCGACGTGGGGACCCTGGAGGCCTACTACGAAGCCAACATGGACCTCGCTTCGGTCTCGCCCGTGTTCAACCTGTACGACCAGCACTGGCCGATCCGGACGCACCAGCGGCAGTATCCGCCGGCGAAGTTCGTTTTCGCCGAGTCGGGACGCACGGGATCGGCAGTGGACTCGGTCGTCTCCATGGGCTGCGTGGTCTCCGGAGCGATGGTACGCAACAGCGTGCTGTCGCCGGACGTGCGCGTGAACTCCTACGCCGAAGTGGACTCCAGCATCGTGTTCAGCCACGTGAACATCGGCCGCCACTGCCGCATCCGCAAGGCGATCATCGACCGCGACGTGGATATCCCGGAAGGCACGGTCATCGGCTACGACGCCGAAGCCGACCGGCAGAAGTATTTCGTCACCGAGAGCGGCATCACGGTGGTCACGCGGGATTATTCGCTCTTCGAAAACCCGGTGACGGTGGATTACTTCACGAGCGAGTAAACAGCAGTCAGCAGTCAGCAATCAGCATTCAGCAAGAAAGCCCTGCCGTTCATCGGCAGGGCTTTCGTTTCGAAGGCCTTGGAAGACGGGGGCCGGCTCCCTCTGAATACTGACGGCTGAATGCTGAGTGCTGAGTGCTGAATGCTCGCCTACTCGCGGTTTAGCGCCCGAGCGAACGCGAGGTCGCGTTTGCAGTTAGCCCAGAGCGTCGCGCGCAGCGCGAAAGCTCTGGGTTTAGGAGCGCGAGTGTTCAAGCCCGAGGCCGCCGAGCGGCCGAGGCCTGGGAAGACCCGGGCCGGCTTCCTCTGAATGCTGACGGCTGAATGCTGAGTGCTGAATGCTGAATGCTCGCCTACTCGCGGTTTAGCGCCCGAGCGAATGCGAGGTCGCGTTTGCAGTTAGCCCAGAGCGTCGCGCGTAGCGCGAAAGCTCTGGGTTAGGACCGCGAGCGTTCAAGCCCGAGGCCGCGGAGCGGCCGAGGCCTCTCGTCTCAGACGAAGATCGGCTTCCCTCTGAATGCTGACTGCTGAATGCTGATTGCTCTATCCCACCCAGCTGCTCTTCACTGCCACGGCTCCGACGCACCACATGATGGCGTCCTCGATGCGCTCGCGGTCGATCCCCTGTTCGGTGAGCCAGGTGGCGAACTCCGGGTTTGATACCAGGCGTTCGCTAAGGCCGCCCAGGACCGACATGTATTCGGCGGGGGCATTGATCCCGGCGGAGCGCACGAGGTCGTCGAAGCAGCCGATGACGTCCAGCAGCACGCCATCCGTGTCGGAGGCGGCCGAGTTGGCGAGGTAGAGGGCCTGCGCCACGTCCACCAGCATCTCCAACTCCTGCGGGGGCGGGCCCAAGCGCTGCATGTCGTTATCGCTGGCCGACAGGGCTCGTGCGGCGTCCTCCGGGCGGGAGAAAAACAGTACCCTGCCGTTAGTCCGCAGCGGACGCTCATTCTCCCCTTCCAGGGCAAAGAGTGTGTAGAACTGCGGCCCTTCAGCACCGGGATCAAGCCGAAACCCGACAAGATAGAGTCCCTCAACCGGCGCAGGCGGCGGGAACGGCACAAAATCGCTGGACATGGCATAAAGTTACCAGCTTCCAGCTGCCAGCTGCCAGCTACCAGAGTTTCGGTGCTCCGGGATTAGGCGCTGGAGGCTGTAGCTGGACGCCGGCAGCTTCCCTGCACTTCTCCTGCTACAATTCCCTCCTATTCAGCAGCTTCCGTTGAACTTTTCTGGTTGCGTTTTCGTAGAAAGGCGATATGGCCGTGGCGCGGGCACTTCCTCTGCCTGCCTCAACGTCTCGGGTAGATCGCCCCAAGGAGATCCGCTTGGAGGACGTCCAGGCAGTGAACGTCTTGGTACGCCGGTGCGTTACCGGCGACGCCGTCGCCTGGGAGGAAATCGTCCGCGGCTACACCCGGCGTATCTACAACATTTGCTACAGGTTTGCTGGCACGGGTACGGACGCCGAAGACCTCACCCAGGACGTTTTCATACGTATCTACCGGACCCTGGGCAGCTTCGACCCCGACAAGGCGTCCTTCAACACCTGGATCACGACGGTCACCCGCAACCTGCTGGTGGACCATTTCCGCAAGTCCAAGAACGACCGCGCCACCGACTCCATCGACTCGGCTCCCGGAGAGGATGACGAGCGGCAGGCCCTGAGCGAGCAGCTCCAGGACTCCGGGCCCGGCCCCCACGATCATCTCTCCCGGCGAGAGACCCGGGAGGCCGTTCATGCGGCCCTCCAGAAGCTCTCTCCCGAGCTGCGGGAGGCGGTGATCCTGCGCGACCTCCAGGACATGGACTACAAGGAAATCGCCCAGGTACTCCGGGTACCGGAGGGAACCGTGAAAAGCAGAATCAACCGGGGACGCGTGGAACTTGCGCGCCTCCTGCAACGTACATATGGACAGGTGAAGTAAATGTTCGGCGATAACAGATCCGGAATGCAATGCGCTGAGTTCGACCTGCTGCTGGCCGACGCAATCGATGGCCAGCTCGCGGCAGACCAGCTTGCCCGGTTCGAGCAACACAAGGAATCGTGCTCCGGCTGCGCCGCGATGTTCGCCGACGCCAATGCGGGCTTCGCATGGCTGAACGAGCTCGACGAGGTGGAACCGCCGCGGAAGCTGGTGCACAACATACTGGCGGCGACCGTCCAGGTCACCGAGGCCGAGGCGACGGCGAAAGCAGCCGAAGCGGCCCGCAAGCCCCTGTGGCAGCGGATCGGCGATACGTTACGGCCGGTGTTCGCGCCGGTGTTCACGCCGCGGTTTGCCATGTCGGCGGCGATGGCGTTCTTCTCGATTTCGACTGCGATGAGCGTAAGCGGAGTGCGTATCAGCGACTTCCGCAAAATCGACCTGACGCCGCGGGGCCTGACGCGCACGTACTACGCGACCGAGAAGCGCGCGATCCAGTACTACGACAGCCTGCGGCTGGTGTACGAGATCGAATCGCGCGTTCGCGAGTTGCGCCGGGCGGCGACCACGGACTCCGGCGAGACGGCCAAGCCGGACGGGCAGCAGAACGACGAGAACCGGTCGAAGACAAAAGAAAGCGACCCGGACAAGCGATACCAGAACTACAGCCGAGGCGATAACGAGCTGGCGCTGGCCGCGGAAGTTGATTCTTCAGGGTTGGGAAAGACTGCGAGGCAAAGGAGAGTTTCATGAACTGCGCAAAACATACCGATGTGCCGGCGGAAGCATATTGCCGGACGTGCGGTACGGCATTGTGCGCTGGCTGCAAGCGTGACGTGCAAGGCACCGTCTACTGCGAAAATTGCCTCGCCGAACGCCTGAACCCCGGCTCCACGCGCCGTACGACCGGTGCCGCGGCTGCACCTGCGGCGGCGGCTCCCGCGGTCGTCGTTGGCGAGGGTAGCCCCGGACTGGCCGCCTTGCTCGGGTTCATCCCCGGAGTCGGCGCGATGTACAACGGCCAGTTCACGAAGGGCTTCATCCACGTGCTGGTGTTCGCCACCCTGATCTGGATCACGGAGCATGGCTTCGACCTGGGCGGTCTCTTCATCGCCGCCTGGATGTTCTACATGGTGTTCGACGCGTACACCACGGCGAAGGCGCGCCGCTATGGCCTGCCGATTCCCGACCCTCTCGGCCTGAACCGCATGTTCGGCGCCAACGAGGCCCAGGTTGCGCAGCGCGTGGTGATGACCGGGGAGCGCATCGGCGAAGGAGTGCAGAACACGGTTAACGCCGCGCAGCAGCAGTACGCAACGTACCAGCAGGCGCCGGTTGCGGTTGAGGAGCTTCCGGAGGAACCGCAGAAGCGTGTGCCGGTGGGCGCCTATGTCCTGATCGGGTTGGGCTTCCTGTTCCTGCTGGAAAACCTGGGGATCCTTGGCTTCCACTGGATGCAGCGCTTCTGGCCCGTAATCCTCATCGCGGTCGGCGTGTGGCTGTTCATCCGTCGCCGCCAGGCGTACGCGGGGTAAGGAGGACTATGCAGAACTACAGGTCCAATCCGCGTTGTGGCTGTCCACGTTGCCGGATGGCGGGCTTGATGGGGCCGGCCGTATTGGTCACCCTCGGCACGCTGTTCCTGGTGGATACCGTCGGGCTGCGTGACTTCCATGACACCTGGCCGCTGCTGTTGATCGTGATCGGAATCATCAAGCTTTTGCAATACACGGCATCGACCGAAGGGCACAGGATGCCGGCGATCGCGGTGCCGGTGGCGCCGGTGATCGTGACTCCGCCGCCAGTTATGCCGGGAGGCCAGCTGCCGCCCGCGGACTCGACTCCTAATCCGAATCCCGACCCCAACAGGGAGGCAGGCAATGTCTAGCGCGGCTCCGATCTACGTACGGCCGTTGCGGCGGCGTTCGATCGCCGGACCGCTGGTGCTGATCATCCTCGGCCTGCTGTTCCTGGCCAAGAACCTCGGCGCTCCAATCTCGCTGTTCGCATTCTTTGCGCGCTGGTGGCCGCTGCTGCTCGTGCTGGCCGGCGCAATCCGGCTGTTCGAGTACTACCAGGCGCAGCGCACGAACACGGCGGTCCCGCGCATCGGCGGTGGCGCCGTGTTCCTCATGGTCCTGCTGGTGGTCCTCGGCCTGGGCGCCAGCGGAATCTACCGCTCCCGCGAACACATCAACTGGGGCGAGGTGCGCGAAGAGGTCCAGATGGACCCGGACTTCATGCGCATGTTCGGCTCCGACCACACGTTTGAAGAGCAGGTCGAACAGGAATTTGCGCCCGGCTCGCAGCTCAAAGTGGTTTGCGAGCGGGGCAGCATCACCGTGAACGCATGGGACGAGAACAAGATCAAGGTTCTCGCCCGCAAGAACATCTTCGCCTCCAACGATCAGGAGGCGCAGCGCAGGCACGGGCAGACGAAGCCCCAGATCAGCGTGACCGGCAGCGTGGTGATGGTCAATGCCAACACGCAGGGCGCGGGGGATGTGGGAGTCCGCACCGATCTTGAGATCTTCGTCCCACGGCAGGCCGCGGTCGACCTGGCTTCCCGCCGCGGAGACATCATGGTCTCCAACCGCGCGGGTGAAGTGAAGATCTCGATGCACCGCGGCGACGTCAGGACCGAGGACATCGAGGGCAACGTGTTCGTAACCGTCGAACGCAGCAACCTTCATGCCGCGCGCGTGAAAGGCGACATCACGGTCAGCGGACGCGCCAACGACGTCGTGCTGGTGGACGTGACGGGAGCGGCAACGTTCAACAGCGACATCTTCGGCGAGTTGAAGCTCTCGAAGATCGGCAAGGGCGTGAGGTTCAACTCGTCGCGAACGGAACTCGAACTGGCAAAGCTCGACGGAGACCTCGACATGGACAGCGGAGACCTGCGCATCACCGAGGCCCAGGGGCTGCGGCTGAACACTCGTTCGAAGGACATCAACCTGACCTCGATGAGCGGCGATGTGAAAGTGGACACCGACAACGGCGACATATCGCTGGCTTCGGCGCAGGCACAGCCGCTGGGGAACGTCGTACTGTCCAACCGCCATGGCGAAATCCGGCTGGAGCTTCCTTCCAATGCGGGATTCGAGTTCCAGGGATCGACACGTCATGGCGAGGTGAGCAGCGAGTTCGGCGAAATCACGGTCAACACCAGCGACAAGAACAGCAACCGCGCCACCGGCAAGGTGGGGAGAGGCGGCGCGAAAATCCAGGTATCGACCGACTCCGGCGATATCTCGATCCGCAAAGTCGGCTGACCAGGTCAGTTCGCAGGGGGAGAGCTCCGGCTCTCCCCTTTTTGCGTTTGAGAGCAATTTGCGGGATGATCCGCCTGGCAGCCTCTGGTGCAATGAACGCATGGAAACCAGCGTGAACAACGAACAGAGATGGCAATCCGTGCTTGCCCGAGACCGTTCGGCCGACGGCAGTTTCTACTACGCCGTGCGTTCCACCGGCGTTTACTGCCGGCCCACATGCCCCAGCCGCCGTCCGAAGCGCGAGAACGTCACGTTCTTCGCCACCACCGAGGCGGCGGAGCGCGCCGGATTCCGCGCGTGCGGCCGGTGCCGTCCGACGGAAACGCCACGCGCCTCCGAGGCTGTGGAACGTGCGTGCGAATACATCCGGGCGCATGCCGACGAGAGCGTGTCTCTCGACCAGATCAGCCAATTCGCCGGCATGACGAAGTTTCACCTGATCCGCGTCTTCCGCGCGGCGCTTGGAGTAACGCCGAGGGAGTACCTGCGGTCCATCCGAAACGCCCGCATGAAGAACGGGCTGGTGGTCCAAGACAAGGTGATCGACGCGATCTTCGATGCCGGGTTCTCATCGACCAGCCGCGCTTACGAGCAGGCGGCGGTCGGGCTGGGCATGACTCCCAGCGCCTACAAGGCCGGAGGCAAGGGCATGCGGATCAGCTACGCGGTCTTCGAGTCGAAGATTGGACATGTGCTGATCGCGTGCACGGAGCGAGGCGTGTGCGCCGTGCGGCTGGGCGACTCCAGCGAAAAGCTCGTGCGCGAACTCGCAACCGAGTTTCACTCGGCTGCTCTGAAACACGACCCTGAAGCTCTCAGCCCGCTCTTCAGGAAAATCGAGAGCTATCTGGCAGGCCAGTCCACGGGCATCGATCTTCCGCTCGACATCCGCGCCACCGCTTTCCAGGCGCGCGTATGGCAGGCACTGCGGCAGACTCGTCCTGGAGATACGCTGACGTACTCCGAACTGGCGCAGCGCCTCGGAACGCCTCGCGCGGTCCGGGCTGTGGCGCGGGCGTGTGCGACCAACCCGGTCGCGCTGACCGTTCCGTGTCACAGGGTCATACGACGCAACGGGGACCTTGCAGGCTATCGCTGGGGACTGGAGCGCAAGAAGGCGCTCTTGAAGTTGGAGCGCGGGAGCTAGCCGCTCCCGCGTTGGCCGGAATTCGTCGCGGGCGGGACGCCCGCGCTACACAGTGTGGCGGGGACATCTGCGCTACACAGTGTGGCGGACAGTGTGGCGCGGGCGTCCTCGCCCGCGCGTTGTACGTCCTGGATGGACCCTCCCGAAAGTGGAAGCTGATTCAACGCGACGACAGCGTTCGTATCGCGTTCTCGACGATGCGCTCGGCTTCCGCAATGACCTCTTCGATTCCCAGGCGGCTGGAATCGATAAGAACGGCGTCGTCGGCCGGACGCAGCGGCGCTACCGCACGCGTGGAGTCACGGCGGTCCCGCTCCTGCAAATCGCTCACGAGCTTCTGGGCGCGTTCGGGATCGTCCGCCGCGTTCTGCTGCACCACGCGGCGCTCCGCTCGAACGCTCTGATCGGCGTCGAGGAAAATCTTCACTTCGGCGTTGGGAAATACGACGGTCCCGATGTCTCGGCCTTCCATGATGACACCGCCGCTCGCCCCCATCATGCGCTGGCGCTCCACCATCCACTCGCGCACCTCGGGATGAGTGCTGGCGCGCGAAGCGGCGTCCGTTACATCGCGTTCGCGAATCCGCGACGACACGTCGCGGCCGTCGAGCAGCACGCGATTCCCGCCGGGCGTGGGTTCGAGATTGATGTCCGAAGACTGAGCGAGGCGCAGCAAGGCAGGGCCATCCCCTACGAATGTGTTGGTCTCGATGGCTTTCAGCGCGAGGGCGCGGTACATCGCGCCCGATTCGAGGTTGATATACCCGAGCTTTTTGGCCAGGCGCGACGCGATCGTACTCTTCCCTGCACCGGCGGGGCCGTCAATCGCGATCACCAGCTTGCGTTGTGATCCGTCGTTCATTCTGAGTTCTTATTCTTGTCCGGAGTTTTACCCGCGGCGGGCCTGCGCACGGGACGCCGCGCAATGGGCTGCCCGCGACGCACCGGTTGAGCCGAGCGCGGCACGGCCTCGCGCGGCACGCGCGGAGGCACCGGCAGCTTGGGCGGCGTGATCTGCAACATGGCTCGTCCGCCGACGTGGACGTACTGGAGTTCGCGGGCAGCCAAAAGGGCGTTGATCGCCTCCCGCGCTCGCGAACGCGACACAAAGTGACCGAAGAACTCTTCGACCTCGCTCTGCTCGGCGGCGACAACGCACTGTAGATACTTCGACACCAGGGCGGTCAACGCTTCGGCCATCGAAACGTTCACGCCTTCACGCACCGGCTCGGGAGACCAGCGGAACAGCACATCCCAGAATCCGCCTTCTTCGGGGTCGTAATCCACCCGGGTGATGCGAAGCCGCGACCACAGTTCGTTCAAAGCCCGATCCAGCGCGGCATCCGAGAGTTCTCCGCCCAGGATCTCGCCCAGGCGTCCCTTCGCGATCGGCCCCTTATTCTGGATGACCTGGAAGGCGTGCGCCGCCAATGGCGAGTATTCCGAACGCGGGCCGCTCTTCGGCGCGGAGCGCGGATTGCGGTCTCCGACGAGACCGTAAAAGAACGGGAATGCAGACGCGGCCACGAGGAAGTTCGTTTCGCCGAAGAGGTTGGCCTCATAGGCTGACTTCTGCCGCAGCGTGCGAACCATCAGTTCGGTGGCGTCTTTCGCGCGGGGATCCGCGAAGGCGTGCTGCCAAAGCGGAAGATTCTGCTCGCTGCCGGTGTATGCACCGATGAAGGTCGGAACCAGCACGGGCGTCCGCAGCGGGTACATAAGACAGAAGCCGACAGACTCTATGAACTCGCTCGCGTCATCCAGCGTCCGGATGGGATTTCCGGCGACGCGCCACTTCTCCCGGCGTTGTTCCTGCAATTCTTGTTCAGTCATCGGCTCGATCGGGGGTCAGATGCGTTTGAAAGCTTTTTGAATGTCCTTCACAGAATACCGCAAGACCACGGGGCGGCCATGAGGACAACTCATCGGGTGCTCGGTCTTCGCGAGCTCGCGGAGCAGCCAGTCCATTTTATTCTGCTCCAGCGGCATGTTGACTTTGATCGCCGCGTGACACGCGATTGAGGCCGCGATGCGCGCCCGCACCTTCTCCATGTTCAAAGCCTGCTCCTCGCGCTCACACTGCTCGAGCAACTCCGAAAGCATCTGCTGCACTTCTTCCGAACGGATTCCTGCCGGTGCCGTCTTGACGGCGATGGTGCGCGTGCCAAACGGCTCCGCCTCGAACCCGTTGCGCTCCAGTTCCCCGGAGAGTTGCGCGAATACCGCCAGTTGCGCGGCGGAAAGCTCGACGATGATCGGCATCAGCAGGCGCTGCGACTCCACGCCCTTCTGCGCCCGCTCCTTCGAGACTTTCTCGAACAGCACGCGCTCGTGCGCCACGTGCTGGTCGATGATCCAGAGTCCCTGCGGATTGACGGCGAGGATGAACGAATCCCGAATCTGTCCCACCGCGCGCAGGGTCCCGAGTTGCGTGAGATCCATCTGGTCGTCTTCCGCCTCGATGGGCAGCACGCAGGAACTCTCCGTCTCGGGAACGTAGGGCTGGGCGGGAGCCACCGCCGCCCCGAACGCCTGGGCCGGCATCTTCGCCGCCCCTGCGGCAGCGTTGCCGGCGACGGCGAACGCCCCGTCCTGGAACGGAAGGTTCTGCGGCGCGGGTGGAATCGCGGGCGGTTCCAGGGCGAACGCGGCGCCGTCCGTATTTTCCACGGCGCCGGCCGCATTCAGATTCGGCGTGAGTGCCTGTGCGGCCTTGGGCGCCGCCGAGATCTCGGCCGAGAACGCCGGGGCCGGACGCGCGGCCATGAGCGCCGCTCGCACCGTGTCGCGAATGAAGTCGTGCAGGAACGACTGCTGGCGGAAGCGCACCTCGATCTTCGAGGGATGGACGTTGACGTCCACCTCCGTGAACGGCATCTCCAGGAACAGCAGCACGACCGGATAGACGGTGGGCGGGATGATGTTGCGGTATCCCTCGGTGATGGCGTGCATCACGAGGCGGTCGCGAACCAGCCGCCCGTTCACGAAGATGTAGATGGAGTTGCGATTGAGCTTCTGCACCTCGGGCTTGCTGATGAAGCCGTGCACGCGAAGCTCCCCGGTCGGCGGCTCCGTGTCTTCTTCGTTGCGCAGCCACGGCGGAGGCTGGGGCAGCCCGTGCCGCTCGAGCTGCAACTGCGCCGCGAGCGGAACCAACTGGTCCAGCGTCTCCTTGCCGAAGACCTGGTAAATGCGCTCGCTGTGCGAGGCCACAGGCGAGGCGACAAGGATCGCGTTCGCGGCCGTGTGCAGCTCCCAGTGCTTGTCGGGATGCGCCAGCGCGTAGTGCGTCACCAGCGAGGCGATGTGCGAAAGCTCCGTCGCCTCTGCCCTGAGAAACTTTTTCCGCGCCGGTGTATTGAAGAACAGGTCGCGAACCGTGATCGACGTCCCGAGCGGTAGTCCGGCCTCTTCCACCGTCAGGATTTTGCCCCCTGCGATTTCGACCACCGTGCCGCTTGCTTCTTCGGCGGCGCGCGTTTCGAGCCGCAACCGGCTCACCGACGCAATCGACGGCAAGGCCTCGCCGCGAAAGCCGAGCGTGGCGATCGACAGGAGGTCTTCCGGATTCTTGAGCTTGCTTGTGGCGTGGCGTTCGAAAGCCAGCAGGCAGTCGTCGCGCACCATGCCGCAACCGTTGTCCACGATTTCGATGAGTTTCTTCCCGCCCGCCTCGATGTTGACGCGGATACGCGTCGAGCCTGCGTCCAGCGAGTTCTCGAGCAGTTCCTTGACGACGGACGCAGGACGCTCCACCACTTCGCCGGCGGCGATCTTGTTAGCTACATGTTCGGAGAGAACGTGGATGCGGCCCATTCGAATGATCCGGGATGACTTCTCCAGTAAACCCTAATTTCGCCGCCGAGAGAAGCACAGAGGCAGCCGGCGGCGCAAAAAAGGAAAAGGCGGCGGAAAGGTTCGCCAGGGAGGGGATTGAGCGCTAGACGACAGACCCGGCCAGCGCATCGCCTTCGATCGCCTCAACGCGGGCGACGATGGACGTATTCGCGGCGAGCGTGCCGCGGACCCAGAGCTTCTGGTAGTTGTCCGTCAGCGCCTCCGTCCTGCCCTCGGAGACGTTCGTAAGCGTGATGGCTTCCACGCGCTTGCCTGCGAACTGCTGCTGGAAGGCGCGCTTTTTCTGCGCCGCGAGCTCGCGCAATATGCGGTTGCGCTCGCGCGCGATCTGCGCGGGGACCTGGCCGGGCATCGCCGCCGAGGGCGTCCCCGGGCGCGACGAGTAGGTGAACACGTGCAGGTACGTGAACGGCAAGCGCTCGATCAGCGAGCGCGTCTCCTCGAACTCCTCATCGGTCTCACCTGGGAACCCCACCATGACGTCCGCTCCGATCGCGGCTTCCGGCATCGCCCCGTGGATGCGGGCAATGCGGTCCTCGTAGTGCCACGGACGGTACTTGCGGTGCATGCGCCGCAGGATGCGGTCGCTCCCACTCTGTAGCGGGACATGGGCATGCTTGCAGATGCGCGGGGACGACGCCGCCAGTTCAATGAGGTCGTCGCTCCAGTCCATCGGTTCGACCGAACTGATGCGGAGCTTCTGGATTGCCGTGCGGTCGAGTATCTCTCGGAGCAGGTCGGCGAAGCGCCAGCGCTTCAGCGCGTCTGCCGTTGCGGTTGCCGGCAGATCGCGCCCCCAGCGCCCCAGGTTGATGCCGCTGAGGACGATTTCACGGTAGCCGTTGGCCGCCAGCCGTTCGACGTCGCGGACAACTTCGTCCAGCGGCAGCGAACGGCTCTTCCCTCGAACATAGGGGATGATGCAGAAGGAACATCGGTTTCCGCAGCCGTCCTGCACCTTGAGGTTGGGCCGTGTCTTCTCGTTGTCGGCGTCGAACACCGGCGCGGCAAGCAGCTCGGTGTGGGCGAAGATGTCGCCAACGACGACGGTCCCGGCAGCGGGCGCGGCGCTTGCGATCGAGGACAACGGAAGGAACGCGCCATTTTGCGCCGCGGCGATCTTCGCCAGTTCGTGCTTGTGGGAGTTTCCAATGACGAGGCTGACGCCAGGTATGCTCGCGATCTCTTCCGGCGCCCGTTGTGCGTAGCAGCCGGTCACGAGAATGCGCGCGTCCGGATTGTTGCGGTGGATGCGCCGAATCATGGCGCGGGCGTCGTGGTCGGCCGACGACGTGACGGTACACGTATTCAACACAACGACTTCCGCGCGCTCGATGCGTTCGGCCCGCCGGAGCCCCTGCTCGGTCAACTGCCGCTCGATGGCGGCGCCGTCGGCCTGCGTGGCGCGACAACCGAAATTCTCCACGAAGAAACTGCTCACCGGAGTATTATAAGGGCACGTTTTTTCGGGCGTGGGTTGCCGGCGCCCTTGGCCGGGGCTTGTATGGAGCAGGCACCTGATCATTCACAGCAACTCAGTTTACCCGCGTAGCATCTACTACAACGCTAGTCAGCGGTTCTCTTCCCCCTGGAGCCATCAAATGAAGCGTCGCATCCTTTTAGTCGACGATGAACTCGCAATTCTCCTAACGTTAAAAGCTATCCTCGAGATGCATGGGTTTGAGGTTGACACTTCCGCGTCGGCCAAGGAGGCCGAAAACAAACTCGGCGCCGCCGAGTTCGACATGGTCATCACCGACATGCGCATGGAAACCGAAACGGCGGGCTATGAAGTGATTCGTGCCGCCCGCGCGCAGAGCTACAACCCGGCAACGGCCATCCTGACCGCATATCCGGCGCTTGGGACCGAATGGAAGTCCCGCGGAGCACAATCGCTGCTGGTCAAGCCGGTCAACACCCAGGACCTGCTGCGGCAGATCGAAGCCCTGCTGGTGACCCACCAGGACCAGAAATCCAAGGCGAAGCCCACGAACGGCGGACGCAAGGAAGCAGTGAAGAAAGCGGGATAGGAAAGCGCGCCTCAGAACGCCAAAAGCCGCCTCCACGGCGGCTTTACCTTTTGGGACCGGCATCCCCTTCCCTGCCGGCACTGCGGGCGCACACCTGGACACAAACGCGTGCGGCGCATGTTGCTGCCAAGAGATCTCGGCGCGGGACGTCCTGCGGGCGTCCTACGCGGTGGCTGCTGAAGTCTTCTTCTGCTGGAAGCACTCACGGCAAAAGACTGGTCTGCCCTGTGTCGGCTTAAACGGCACAGTCGTTTCTTTCCCGCAAAGCGAACACGCCGTCTTCGTCTCTATTTTGTTGTACGCAGGCGCCGGCAGTCCGAGCGCCTGGGCGCGCTTGCCCTTGCAGGCCTTGCAACGCTTGGGTTCGTTCTTGAACTGCTTGTCATGAAAGAAGAGCTGCTCACCGGCAGTGAACACGAACTCTTCGCCGCAGTCGACACACTTCAACATCCTGTCCTGGAATTCCATGGATTACCCTTTCAGCCCGTTTGCCCGATGCAGCCTTCCGTCGCGGCACCCGACGAACTGAACGGCGACTCGCTGCCGTTCCCCTGCATCACTCCCCCGGTTCGGCCCAAAACGAGATGCGTTTCCTTACCTGCCAGCGCGATCGTCTGTTAACCGAGTGGTACACACAGCAGAGGCCGGTTACCAAAGTCATGCGGTGGCGGGCTGAATCAAATCAAAATTCCGGGCAAATGGCAAGGGGGTCGTCAAAATATGACGACCCCCTGGGGCGGTTTGGACCCCGCCGATTTCCGGTTAGTCCAGCCTAGTCTTGCTCTTTACGAGCCTTTTTCCGGCTGCGCTTGCGCGCCAGCGCCTCTTTTACGCGCTTCTTTTCGCCGGGCTTCAGGTAGTAGGAGTGACGCTTCACCTCTTTGATGATGTCCTCCGACTGGACCTTCCGCTTGAAGCGCCGCAGGGCGTTCTCCAACGACTCGCCCTCTTGCAGACGTACTTCAGCCAAGCTGTACACCCCCAAACTTTCCTAACTAGGACCCTACTAGGGTAGCACGAACCCGGCAGAATGGCTCACTTGCCGTTCTGCTGAAGGCGGGTCAGCGCAGCCAATACGTCGGCGCTGTGGGTCGGCGCATTCACGTCGCTGAGGATTGCGGCGACCTTCCCGTCAGGGCCGATGAGGAATGTCATGCGGGAGACGGTCTTGGTGACGAGCAGGTTCGTCAGCGTGCCGTACCTGCGCGAGACCGCGCCGTCGGTATCGGCCAGGAGTTTGAACGTGAGCCCTTCCTTGTCGCAAAAACTCTTGTGCGACTCCACATCGAACAGGTTGATGCCGAGCACGACGGCGTTCTTCTGCCGGTACTGCGCCTGGTCGCGCTGGAAGTTTCTCGCCTGGATCGAACAACGGTTCCCGAAGTCGTTCGGGTAGAAGTACAGCACCACCCATTTGCCGCGATAGTCGCGCAGGGAGACTTCGGTGCCGTCCTGCGACTTGAGGGTGAATTCCGGCGCCGGAGAGCCGGCCGAAAGCTCGCCCTGCGCGGCGAGAAACCGAGGCAGCGCCAGGCAGAACAGGACAACCGTCAACAAGGTACGATAGTTGCGCAAATGCGTGCTCCGATCGGCGGGACACGCGGCAGGCCACGCTCCCGAGTATCCGGGTGAACAACGACCCGCCGATGGTACAACATCGGGGAGCTTTGGCCTTGGTCGCTCGACCTGGGGAGAGCAAGGTGCAAACCGACTTTCGGCTGTTCGGTCCGCTGCACATCGCGATACTCGCCGCCACCCCGGCGCTCGCGGCCCTGTTGTCCTGGGCCACCATGCGACGTCCGGGTCTCGCGCGGCCCACCCGGATCGCGCTTGCGATCTTCCTCACGCTCGTTGGCCTGAGCTGGTATGCGTACCGGTTCACCGTCCAGCATGTGCGCTTCCCGCAGGGCTTGCCCTTCGAGCTATGCGACGTTTCCTTCTGGATAGCCGTCGCCGCCCTGGTCCGGTTGCGTCAGCGCACGTTCGAACTGGCGTACTACTGGGGAGTCGGCGGCGGAATCATGGCGTTGCTGACGCCCGCTATCGTGGCCCCGGTCCGGTCGTTCCAGACCATCGAGTTCTTCGTCGGACACGCCAGCCTCGTCATTGCCGTCCTGTACCTGCTATGGAGTGGACAGGCTCGCCCGCGTCCGCGATCGTGGTGGTTCGCCTTTTGGGCCGTGAATGTCTACGGAGCCGCGATTGCGGCGTTCAACTGGGCGTTCCAGACCAACTACCTGTACCTGTGCTACAAGCCGCCTACGGCTTCGCTGTTCGACGTGATGGGTCCCTGGCCGTGGTACGTCGTATGGGCGGAACCTGCCGCGCTCCTCGTTTTCCTCATAATGTCCGCGCCGTTCGGCATCGTTGGCGCGCGTTCGCCGGCCTTGGCGGCTGCACAGCGCGGCCTGAACCCGCCGGGGGGCACACCGGCGCCAGGACCGTTCTAGTGCCCCGCCCAGTCCCTCTGCTATCTTCGTAGTTTTGCGGAGCTTTGCATGATCCGACCATACAAAGGTGTACTGCCCACGATTCCCGCGTCGTGCTACGTGGATGAGTCGGCGCAGGTCATCGGCGATGTAGTGCTCGGCGAACATGCCAGCATCTGGCTGAACGCCGTCGTGCGCGGCGACGTCCACCACATCCGCATCGGCGCGAACTCCAACATCCAGGACTGCTCGGTCCTTCACGGCATGCTGAACAAGTGGCCCGTGATCGTGGGCGACTGGGTCACCGTGGGACACTCGGTGACTCTGCACGGATGCGTCGTGGAAGACCGCTGCCTGATCGGAATGGGTGTCGTGGTCCTGAACGGAGCACGGATCGGAGCCGGGTCGATCGTCGCGGCGGGAACGCTGATTCCCGAAGGCACGATCATCGAACCGGGATCGCTCGTCATGGGAGTGCCCGGAAAAGTGCGTCGCAAGCTCAGCCGGGAAGATCAGGACTCCATCATGACCTACGCGACGAATTATCTCGGCTACAAAGAGCAGTACCTGAAAGAGACCGCAAAGTGACGGAAAGGGGGCAAGCTCGCCGAGGCGCGAGCGGACCGCCCGCAACACCGCCACGTGCATGGAACACCCGTACCCGGAGAGCAATGCGCCCCGGGTGCGGATCGGCTCATAAGCCCCAATTGGACAGACGATGATCAAAGCCGTCCGCGGCACGCGCGACCTGCTGCCGCCCGATACAGACCTGTGGAACTTCGTGGAAGCGCGTGTGCGCGAAGTGTTCCGCAACTACAACTTCCGTGAGATTCGCACGCCGATCTTCGAGTCCACCGAACTGTTCGCCCGCGGCGTCGGCGAAGAGACCGACATCGTCTCGAAAGAGATGTTCACGTGGGAGGACCGCGCCCGCGCTGCGAGCGAGAAGACGCAGACACTGACACTGCGGCCGGAGAACACCGCCGGAGTGGTGCGCGCCTACATTGAGCACGACCTCGGACGCAGCGGCCTGCTGCAAAAGCTCTACTACATCGGACCGCAGTTCCGCCGCGAGCGCCCGCAGAAGGGACGTTACCGCCAGTTCTTCCAGATCGGCGCCGAGGTCATCGGCCCGCCCAGCGCCGGCAGCGAACTCCCGATTCGCGACGCAGAGATCGTCGAGATGCTCACGGCGCTGCTCGAAGCCGTCGGCCTCACCGGCTGGACGCTGCACCTGAACTCCGTCGGCTGCTCGAAGTGCCGTCCCGTGTACAACCAGGCGTTGCGCGAGGCGCTGGCCGGCGTGAAAGACAAGCTGTGCGCCGACTGCCAGCGAAGGGCCGAGACCAACCCGCTGCGGGTGCTCGACTGCAAGGTTCCGGAAGATCAGCCGATCATCGAGTCGCTGCCGAAGATCAGCCAGTACCTCGACGAGGAGTGCCGCGCGCACTTCTCCGAAGTCAAAGCGATCCTCGACACGATCGGGATCCAGTACAACGTCAACGAGCGCATGGTGCGTGGGCTGGACTACTACACGCGCACGACCTTCGAGTTCACGCACGGAGAACTCGGCGCGCAGAGCGCCGTGCTCGGCGGCGGGCGTTACGACGGCCTCAGTGAGGCGCTCGGCGGCCCGAAAGCTCCGGGCATTGGCTTCGCCATCGGCGAAGACCGGCTGGTCCTTGCCCTCCAGGCGCAACAGCAGGCCGCAGGCGTGCCGGTGGATGCGTATGTGATCCCCCTTGGCGCGGGCATGAACCGCCACGCCCTGAAACTCGCTCGCGAGCTGCGCCGGGCGGGCGTTGTCGCCGACACGGGCGACGAAAGCTTCCGGCTCAAGAAGGGCTTCGACACGGCCGAAAAGCTCGGAGCCACGTACGCCATCATCGTCGGCGAAAACGAGGTCGCGGCCGATACCTTCGCCATGAAGAATCTCAAGACGGGCGAGCAGGTCAG
>DASPLH010000233.1:0-13762 GCA_035627675.1 Clostridia bacterium | reverse complement strand
CGCAGTGCTTGCAGACGTCAGAAGAAAAAAGCCAGGAAGCAGTGTCCGGAGCGTTGCCGCCTTTGCCAATCTCCGGCGCGTATTCGACGAACTTTACGTGCCGCCAAGTCGAGTGTCCCAGTGCGCCGGTGTTGTCGTAGCTGAGACCAGTCCAATTCAGCCCGTCGTCCGGAAGCTGGTTCCACTCTTTGCAGGCCACCTCGCAGGCCTTGCAGCCGATGCAAAGCGTGCTGTCTGTGAGAAACGCTGTGATGCTCATGCAACGTCACCCATCCTGGATTTCCATTGCGCGAGGCCCTCGGCGCCGGACGCCCTGCGTCCCGGCTCGATATCGCAGACGAGGGCCTTGGCTTCCATGATCCGCACGTTCGGCTCCTCGGAAATGGCGAGCAGATCGTTGACCACGTCTCCCCTCGCGATGCCCCTCGGACCCCAGTGATACGGCAGTCCGACCTGGTGGACGGTGCGGCCTTCCACCCAGAGCGGACGCATGCGAGGCGTCACCATGACGCGAGCTTCGACGATCCCGCGCGGAGTTGTGATGCAGGCCCAGTTGCCGTGCTCGAGTCCGATCTCGGCAGCGAGTTCGGGAGAAACCTCGCAGAAGAGTTCGGGCTGCAACTCGGCGAGATGCGACAGGGTGCGCGACATGCCACCTGCGGTGTGGTGCTCCGTCAGGCGATACGTTGTGAGCACGTAGGGGAAGCGCCGTTCGCCGGGCCACGCGTAGCTGTTGTCGGGACGCTCCTTGCGATCGGCCGTCGGACTGGTGTTTTGCTCCGGGTACAGCGGGTTGATGACCGGAGACTCCAGCGGCTCGTAGTGCGTGGGCAACGGTCCGTCTTTCAGTCCGCTCGTGACGTAAAGCCATCCGACGCCATCGGGATGCAGGATGAACGGCTTGTCGCCCGCGAGTCCGTCGGGGCCTTCCGCGCCGGTGCCGGGTGTGTGATCAGGGCGCTTGTGGCGCTCGAAATCCGGCTGGTCCAGTCCCGTCCACTCGTTCCGGGCTTCGTCCCACCAGACGAGTTTCTTGCGCTCGCTCCAGGGACGCCCATCCGGACGCGCGGAGGCGCGGTTGTAGAGGATGCGGATATCGCTCGGCCACGAGAACGCCCAGCCGTGTCCCAGGGAGTCAACGGAGTGCTTCTGGTTGGCCTTGTTCAAATGCTCTTCGGGGAAGATGCCGCTGTAGATCCAGCATCCGCAGGCAGTGGAGCCATCGGCGCGCAGGCGGTTGTAGTTGGGCACCTGCTCGCCGGTGTTCACGTCCCAGCCGTTAATCTCCTTCAGGATCTGGGTCACGGCCGGTTCCTCGTGCATGCCAGCGGTCTGGTAGTCCCACGTGAGTTTGTGCAGGGCTTCGTAGCGCGGGCCGGACTTTCCTTCGGCCATCCGCCTCAACCGGCGGCCGAGGTGGTACATGAACCACAACTCGCTGCGCGCGTCGCCCGGAGAATCGACGGCTGTTTCGCGGAACTGCACGAGCCGCTGCGTGTTGGTGAAGGTGCCATCTTTCTCGGCAGACCCGGCGGCAGGGAAGAGGAAGACTTCGGTGGCGATGTCCTCGGTTGTGAGTTCGCCGCGCTGAATCTCGGGCGAGTCATACCAGAACGAGGCGGTCTCGGTTTCGACCATGTCGCGAACCACGAGCCAGCGCAGCTTGGACAACGCCGAGCGTTGCAGGCGGGCGTTGGGCGCGCCAACGGCTGGGTTCTGGCCCATGACGAAGAGCCCTTCCATTTTGCCGTCGGCCATGTCGAGCCAGTAGCCGAAGTGCGAGTGATCTCCGGTGATGCGCGGCAGCAGGTCGAAGCAGAAATCGTTGGCGGGCTGCGCGGCTTCGCCGTACCACGCCTTCATCAGGCTGATGAAGTACGCGTCGAAGTAGTACCAGAGTCCTTTGTGCGCTTTGTGCCGCTTGAGGTAATCGGCGAGTTTGTTTGCGTCCGCCTCAAATACCGGCATGGGCAAGTACCCGGGCAGGATGTCGTAAAGCGTCGGGATGTCGGTAGAGCCTTGGATGGACGCGTGCCCGCGGAGGGCGAGGATTCCGCCGCCAGGACGTCCGACGTTCCCGAGCAGCAATTGCAGGATTGCAGCGGCGCGGATGATCTGCACGCCTTTGGAGTGTTGCGTCCAGCCGACCGCGTAGCAGATCGATGCCGTCTTGTCCGGGCCAGAGGCGGACGTGAACGCCTCGGCCACTCGTAGGAAAACATCCTGCGGAACGCCCGCCGCGCGCTCGACCATCTCCGGCGTGTAGCGTGCGAAATGCCGCTTGAGAATCTGGTACACGCACCGCGGATGCTGGAGCGTGGGATCGGTGTCGTAACTCTCGGGATGGGTGGCTTCGCCGCCGCGATCCTTACTCTGGCCGGCTTCCTCGCCGCGGTGTCCGACCTCGTCGCCGCTGGGAGCATCGCGCTTCCCGGCTCCAGCGTAGAACCAGCTCTCGGGATCGTATTTCGCCTCCTCGGGCTTGAAGCCGGAGAACACTCCGCCGAGTTCTTCCGTGTCCTTGAAGTCCTCGCAGATGATCATGGCCGCGTTGGTGTAGTGAACGACGTATTCGCGGAAGATCCTGTCGTGGGTCAGGACGTAGTTGATCAGTCCGCCGAGGAACAGGATGTCGGTTCCGGCGCGCAGCGGAACCCAGAGGTCCGACATGGCGGACGTGCGCGTGTAGCGCGGATCGACGTGGATGACGGTGGCGTTGTTCTTTTCGCGAGCTTCCATCACCCACTGGAATCCGACCGGGTGGTTCTCGGCCATCGAGGAACCCATAATAAGGATGGCGTCGGAGTTCGCCAGGTCCTGCTGCGCCATGGTTGCGCCGCCGCGTCCGAAGGAGGTGCCCAGACCGGGCACCGTGGAGCTGTGTCATATGCGGGCCTGGTTGCTGACGCAAACCATGCCCAGACCTCCGGTGAAGAGTTTCTTGATGAGGTAGTTCTCTTCGTTGTCGAGGGTTGCGCCACCGAGGTGCGCGATGGTGGTGTTCTGCATGACCCACTGGCCGTCCTGCTGCGCGGTAAAGCTGCGCTCGCGTGAATCCCACACGCGCTCGGCCACCATGTCCATCGCCTGCTCCAGGGGGAGATGTTCCCATCGGGTCGAGAAGGGACGGCGGTACTTGACGGTCGTGAGGCGTCCCGGATGCGTGTGCAACTGGAATGTGTTGGCGCCCTTGGGACAGAGGCGTCCGCGCGAGATCGGCGAGTCGGGATCGCCCTCGATGCTGACGAGCTGGTTGTCCCTGGAGTAGATGAGCTGTCCGCAGCCTACTCCGCAGTACGGGCAAACGGATTTCGACACCTTCGCGTCAACGATCCGCGCGCGCAGGTCCTTCGTCTGCTGGCTGTAGGCCTCCTCGCCTGTCCCCTGGAAGTTGCCGGACCTGATCTGCCTGATAACGGGCCAGCGGTTTAGCAGGTCTCTGATCACCGGTCAACTCCGGGAATGGAGAGGATGAGGGCCGTTCTAGTCGTTTCAGAGACGCACGGCCGGGGCTTGGTTGCCCAGCCGTCGTGTGACCGCTGCGCTTGCCACTTCAGCAAGGAACCGAATAACGTAGAACTCGAGTGTTTGCCTCGCGCACAAACTGGAACCTGAGTCCCAACCGCTATTCCATGGCGATCGACGCCGCTCGCGCAAACGGCGCGATGCTGCTGGACCTCACCGCCTCGAATCCGACGACGGTTGGTCTGCGCTATCCGCAGGAGGAGATACTTGCTGCGCTGGCGAACCCGCTGGCTATGAAGTATGAGCCCGCGTCACGCGGCCTGAGCGTCGCGCGAGAAGCCGTGGCGTGCTACTACGGCGAGCGCGGAATTCTCATGGCTCCCGAAGACGTGCTGCTCACGGTCAGCACCAGCGAAGCGTACTCCTACTGCTTCCGCCTGCTTTGCGACCCCGGTGATGAAGTCCTCGTGCCGGCGCCGAGCTACCCGCTGTTCGAGTTCCTGGCCGACATACAGGACGTGAAGCTTGTGCCCTACGAACTGGTGTACGACCACGGATGGCAGATCGAGTTCGAGTCGCTGCGCCGCCGCATCACCCGCCGAACCCGGGCCGTGATGGTCGTCCATCCGAACAATCCGACCGGACACTTCACGCAGCAGTGGGAGATCGACGCGCTGAACGCCATCTGCCAGCACTACGAACTGGCGATCGTGGCCGATGAAGTATTCCTGGATTTCGCACTCGACGGCCGCTCGAGGCCGAGCTTCGCGGCCAACAAGGGGGCGCTCACGTTTACCATGAGCGGCCTGTCGAAGATCAGCGCCTTGCCGCAGATGAAGTCCGCGTGGATCGTCATCTCCGGCCCCGAGGCGCTGGCGCATGAGGCCGACGCAAGACTGGAAATCATTGCCGACACGTACCTCTCGCCCAATGCACCCGTTCAATGGGCGCTGCCGGCGTTGCTGGAGTCGCGCGTGAAGGTGCAGCAACAACTCATCGAGCGCGTGGTGCTGAACCTCAACGAACTCGACTCGCAGTTGGCCGGCCAGCAGGTCTGCACGCGCCTGGCGCTCGAAGGTGGATGGTACGCCGTGCTAAGGGTACCGGTGCGGAGCAGCGATGAAGAGCTTGCGATCAGCTTGCTTCGTGACGATCAGGTGCTTGTTCACCCCGGACACTTCTACGATTTCCCAAGTGACGGGTACCTCGTGCTCAGCCTGATCACGCCTCTGGAAGAATTCTCGGAAGGGATTCGACGGGTGCTCGCCCGCTGCGACGACCGGCGCTGAAGCCCACTCAATTGGCCGGAGGGCCCTCCGGTTGCTCGCAATACTTCTGCTCCGGCACCTTTCGCGGACACTCGGCGAAGGCGTCGTTCTCTCCCGGCCTGATCTTGCAGGAGTAAACACTTTCTCCGGCATTGGGACCTTCGGCGGCGATGAAGTCAATCGCAATGTCCTCGTCGCCAATCTGCATCACGGCAAAGCCGTGCCTCGATTGGCAGAACAACATTTCTCCGTTCGTGCCCCTGGTGCGCGTCTCACGGAAGTAGCGCCCTCCGCCGCCACTGATGACCGCCAGCACGTTCCCGGTCCGCAGCATTTGCAAGTCATGGTCGTGCCCGGCCAGGTAAACCGGGACCATGGATTTCTGAAGCGTGGCGCGCAGCCATGTTGGGGATTCGTAGTTCGTCTGGCGCGCGTGCCGGCCTCCGCTCGCGATGGGATGGTGGCCGAAAACGATCTGCCACGGAGCGCGCGCTCCCGGCGCAGCCGTGGCACGGTCCTGGCAAAGAGAATGCCTGAGCCAGCGGCGCTGGGCCTGCTGGATTTCCGGCCTTCCGCTTCCGTTGGCCGTATCTACCGCGTAAAACCTCACGAAATCGTCGCCGACGGAATAGTACCGGGCGGGCATGTTCCAGCCGTCCTGCCCATGTCGCGCGAGTTCAACCTTGGCGTTGCCGTGCTCGTAGTCGTGGTTGCCGAGCGCAGCGTAGAACTGTAGCCGGCCGCCCGACCGGTCCCTGAGATCGTAAGGCTTGGCGAAATGGGTCTCCCATTCCTCACGATTGATCCCGAAGTGGTAGAAGTTGTCTCCGACCAGCACGCCGAAGTCCACGGGATTGTCGTCGAGATACCTGCGTAGCGCCGCTGCAACGGCGAATTGATGATTGCCAATCCTGTAGTGGTGCCGATGGCGGTCGTCAGATCCCTGGTCGCCGAGTACGAGCACGCGAACGGGATGGCGCGAGAGCGTGAGCCGCTGGAAAGGCGCAGCATCGCCGGGTTCCAGGGGAGGGCAGGCTGGCTTCGTGACGGGTGCTTGGGGAACCTGCGGCGACGCAATAGGTTTGTCCTGCGCTTTGCTGGAGCAGGACACACCCAACGCAAACATAAGGACCATCCGCCAGAGTTTCATAGCCGAGGTTAGGATGTGACTCGAAACTTAAGAGTGGTCTGAACGGCTCACGGCGAACAAGAGCCGATGTCCTTACGCGAGCCTCCCAAAACTCCTGGCGGTTCAGCCGGTGTTGTGCAGTCCGGCAGCGATGCCGTTCATCGTCGATGCCAGCGCGTAGTTGAGTTCATCGCTGTCTTCACCGCTCCGCTTCCGATGCAGCAGCTCCACCTGGATGAGACTCAGGGGATCGACATAGGGATTGCGCAGCTGTATAGAGCGCGACAGCACCGGGTTCTGTTCGAGCAGCGCCTTCTGGTTTTTGAGGCGCAGGATCGTCTGCCTGGTGCGCTCGAACTCGTCTGCCAGCATGTGGTAGACGCGCTTGCCGAGTCCTTCGTCGGCGACCAGCGACGAATAGAGCCTCGCGATGGACATATCGGCCTTGGCCATCGCGATCTCGACGTTGTTCACCATGTCGGCGAACATCGGGAACTCAACGGTCATGCGGCGCAGCAGCCGTTCCTGCTCGGTGCCGTGCGCCGCGAAGCGCTCCAGCGCGTGGCCCACGCCGAACCATGCCGGCAGGGCGTGCCTGCTCTGCATCCAGCCGAACACCCATGGGATCGCCCTGAGGTCTTCCAGCTTGCGGCTTCCGCTGCGGCGCGCCGGACGCGAGCCTATGCGTGCGTGTTCGAGTTCGTTGACCGGAGTCGCTTCGTCGAAGTACTGAAGCACGTCGGGATTGTCGGCGATGTGCTCGCGGTAGAAGGCAAACGCGTCGGACGACATGGACTGCATGCACTCGTGCATCGCCTCATGCTCCACTCCCGCTGCACGCGTCCGAAGATAGGCTTCGAGTGACGCCGCGACCATGATTTCCAGGTTCCACTCGGCCAGCACCGGGTCGGCATACTTCCAGTTGAGGACTTCCCCCTGTTCCGTCAGCCGAATCGCTCCGGAGAACTCTCCGGCAGGCTGGGCGAGGATGGCCGAGTGCGTGGGCCCGCCGCCGCGACCTACAGTTCCGCCTCGACCATGGAAGAGGCGCAGCTTGACCTTGAACTCGCGTGCCGTGTCGTGCAGCGCGTGGTGCGCCCGGTGAAGCTCCCACGTGCTGGTCAGCATTCCCCCGTCCTTGTTGGAGTCGGAGTAGCCGAGCATGATCTCCTGCCAGCCGTCCCAACTCTCGAGCAGCGAGCGGTACTCCGGGTTGCTCCACACGCGGCGCATGATCTCCGGGGCGCGTCGCAACGAGTCGATGGATTCGAACAGGGGAACGGGCATGAGGCCCGGATCGCCATCACGCGCGGCGGCCTGCACGCCGGCGAGCGCCGCGAGGCGGACCACGGCAAGGATATCTTCGTCGGACTCCGCGCCGCTGATGACGCAGGCACGGATCACATCGGCGCTCTTCGCCGCTTTCTCGTGCGCGATGGCCCGCATCGTCTCCAGCAGCTCGGACGAGGGTTGCGAGAGCGGCTCGCGGATCGCGGTGGACGACGAGTCTGCCTTTGCGGCGATTTCGCCCAGCGCGGCGCGATGCACGCGCGCGTGCTGGCGGACATCCAGCGTGTGCAACTTGAACCCGAAGGTACGCACCTTCAGCAATACGGGGTCGAGAATGGAATGCACCACCCTGGCCGCGCCATGTTCGCAAAGACTGGTGCGAACCAGCAGGAGGTCGCGTTCGAACTCGGCGCACGAGCGATACGCCTTTGGATCGGCGGGGTGTTCGCGCGAGTGCCCAAGGCGCGCCGCGGCCAGCAGAAGAAACCTCCGGTACCACTCGCTCGCGGACGTGCGCCGCAACTCGGCGGCGGGCTCGGCAACGGTGCGCTCGTACTCATCCAACCGCGCTCTCAACTCGGGCGAAGCCGGCACCTGGTGAGCGGAAACGCTGATGCGGCGGGCGAGGAGGCGGGTCGCGGAGATGTAGTGCTCCAGCACGAAGTCGCGCGCGAGTCCCAGCGCCTCCCGCGTGCAGGCGTGGGTCACGAAAGGATTGCCGTCGCGGTCGCCGCCGATCCAGGAACCGAAGCGCACGCAAATCGGCACGTCGGCGGGATCCACGCGGACTCCGTAAACGCGCTCGAATGCCTCGCTGATCTCCGCGTAGATCTTCGGAAGCGTGTCGAAGAGCGAGAGAGGAAAGTAGCTAAGCCCCGAGCGTATCTCATCCGTGACGGTTGGCTTCCGAAGGCGGATCTCATCGCTCTGCCACAGCGCGGTGATTTCCGCGCGCATCGTCTGCTCGCATTCCGCTGCGGCGTCGTCCGGCAGCGGCAAGCCATCGAGCAGTTCGAGCTGCTTCGCGATGCGCCGGCGCTTCAGCAGGATGGTGCGGCGCGCGATTTCGGTCGGGTGCGCCGTGAACACGGGTTCGACGGAAACATTGCGCAGCGCGTTGAGCGCGTCTTCCCCCGTGACTCCCGACTCCTTCAGTCGCAGCAAGGTTCCGCGGAATGTGCCGGCGAGTGGCGGCTGTTCCCGGTGAAGCTGGCCTGCGCGGCGGCGGCGCTTGCGGTGATTGGTCTCCGCGAGATTCGTGAGCTCGAAATAGGCGGCAAACGCCTTGCTCACACGATAGGCCGTCTTGGCGTCGAGCGATGCAACGATCCCTTTGGACTCCCGCAGCAGCGGTTCATCCTCGGCGTGGGGCGTGCCGCTCGACTGTCGCTCGCGATGCTCGATCAGCTTGCGCCGAAGCGTCTCGACGATGCCGAACAACTTCGGCCCCGACTGCTCGACGAGCACGTCTCCCAGCAGAGTTCCCAACGAGCGCACGTCGCGGCGCAGCGGTAGTTCTTTTCGAGGGTCCTCTGTACCGGCCGTCAACTCGGCCAGCCGCTCCTGCTGGTCCGCAGCAGCCCACAACGGTTTGCCATCCATGGGCGGACATTGTATGGGGTCGTCAGGCGTCCGCGGCGCGGTGTCATCGAAAATTCGGCTGCAGGCGGGTATCCTTGCCCATGGGTGCGCCGGATGCGGACAGGAGACTTCGAATTGCAGAGATCACGGCTGTTGCTTCGCCTTGTTGGCATCGTTCTGAGTCTGTCGATTGTGTTGGCCGCACAGGAGCCCGTGCAAAGTCGTCCCGCGCGACCGCGCGTTGGCCTGGCGCTCAGCGGCGGAGGCGCGCTCGGCTTGGCGCACATCGGCGTGATCCAGTACTTCGAGGAGCGCCGCATTCCCATCGACCGCGTGGCCGGCACCAGCATGGGCGGCCTCGTCGGCGGGTTCTACGCAGCGGGCATGAACTCCCGCGAACTCAAACAGATCGTCGATAAAGCGGACTGGAACTACCTGCTCAGTCCGAACCCGCGCTTTGTGGATCAGCCCGTGGTGGAGAAACAGCGCTGGAACAGAACGTTCGGCAATCTCACCTTGCGTTTCGGAAGGCGTTTCTCACTGCCCGCGGGATTGAATCCGGGCGAGTCGCTGTCGCTGCTTCTGAGCCGGAACACCCTCGCGTATGCGGAGCTTGCGAGCTTCGACGAGTTGCCGACCCCGTTTCGATGCGTCGCCACGGACCTAATCAGTGGAGACGGCGTCGTGCTGGCGAGCGGCTCTCTTCCCAAGGCGATGCGCGCCACGATGGCATTGCCAGCGGTCTTCACGCCGGTGAAGTGGGAAGACAAGTTGCTGATCGACGGCGGCCTGGTGCAGAACGTCCCGGTAGAGGTTGTGCGCGAGATGGGCGCCGACGTCGCGGTCGCCGTGGTGCTCGACACTCCGAAGGCAAAGGCCGAGCAGTTCAACAGCCTGCTCACAGTGCTCCGGCAGACGGCCACGATCGCCGTGATTCAGAACGAACGCCGCTCGAGCGCACTCGCCGATCTTGTCATCACGGTGAAGACCGAGAACTACTCCGGCACCGACTATGCAAAAGCCAGTGACCTGATTGTGGCGGGTTATGACGCCGCCAAGGCCAAGGCAGCGGAGCTTTCCAGGTTCGAGCTTTCTCCCGGCGAATGGGACGCCTACATCCGTGCAAGGCAGCAGAGGACGCGCCACGCTCCCGGGAAAGGCCCCGTGCTCGAGGTAGCAGCGGCCAGAGCTTCATTCCAGAAGAACGCCGAAGCCGAGATACGCCGCAAGCTTGGCGCGGGCCCGGTCGAGAACGGCGAGGTGGAAGACGTGCTCTCCGGCATCGTGGCGGCGACCGGCGTGCCCGGCGCGTCGTATCAGTGGAAGAGCGCGCCGGCGGCAGGGAAGAGCGCGCCGGCTGGAGCCGAGGGCTACCGCGTCGAGTTCATGGAGCGGCCCGACGAGCGAATCCTGGTGCGCCCCTCGTTTCACTTCGGAGTTTCCAGCGGCGAGCCTTCGCGCGCTGCGCTGAACCTCTCGATCAGCACCGTCCCGGCGAACACCTACAAGTCACGTTTCCTGGGGATGATCAACATCGGGTACGACCCGCGACTCCAGGCAGAGTATTACCACCCGTTCAACGGGACAGGATATTTCATCGCACCGGGTTTCGTAGTCGAGCGCTTCCAGATGAACGCCTATGACGGCGGTACGCGAACCTCCGGCATTCGCGACCGCTTCGGCGCATCGTTCTACGGAGGCATTGGCACGTGGCGCTTTGTACAACTGCGGGTTGGAGTGCAGGCCGGGTACGACTCCTACAGCAGGCCGGTGGACGTCGATGGCGTGCGGGCCCGCAGCCATGGCTTCGCGAATCCCGAGGTCGTGTGGCTCTACAACACGCAGGACTCCGGCGGGCTTCCGTACAGGGGAACGAGGATCGAGGGCTCGGCCGGCTACAGCTTCCGCAATACGTCTTTTCCTTACTTCAGGAACGAGTTCTCGACTTTTGTTCCAGTGTCGCGGAGTCTTTCGCTGTTTGGGCTGGGCACGGCCGGAACGAGCTTTGGAACGAAGCTGAACTACTACGAGCAGTTCGCGGTGGGTGGCGTATCGCAGCTGAGCGCATTCCGCTACCAGGAGTTCCACGCCAACAGCGCAGTCACCGCGGGCGGCGGAGTCATCATCCATGGCCAGTCGGTGCGAAGCCTCTCGTTGTACCCCGGACTGGCGCTTTGGTACGAGGCAGGCAGGATGGACCTCGGCTCGCGCGGCTGGCAGACACGCCAGAGCACTTCGGCAGGCGTCTTCTTTCCGACTCCGCTGGGTGCGGCTGCCTTTGGGCTGAGCTTCAACGAATCCGGAAAGGCCAGGTTCCGCCTGAGCCTCGGATCGCTGGGCCGCTAGGCAATCGCGGTCACGTCGGCTTCGCAGTCCGAGCGATCTTGGTTGTCTCGCGCGTCACTCTCATGCCAATCTGAAGCGTGAGTTGGCGCGGGCATTCCGCGCAAGGCGACCCGATGAGATCCAAGTCCGTTGCAGTCTTCTTCTGTTTCATCCTTTTAATTTCTGGAACCGTAGCAGCCGAATCCGCGAAGTCCGCCGAAGCAACATCCGCCGCCGAGAAGCCTCCGCTGGTGCAATACGGCTTCGAGCACAGGATCCGAACCGAAAACTGGAACAACCTCGTCGATTACAGCGCAGCCACCGACGATGAACGCCGCCAGCTTCGCTACCGGACGAAGGTCTGGTTCTCACTAAACTCGGAGACGGCAGACTTCCACATCAAGCTGAACAACGAATTCAAGAAGCAGTACGTCTCCGAGCTCCGCCTCAACATGGACGAAGTGCTGATCGAAAACCTCTATGTTGATTTCAAGAAGCTCGCCATCCGCGGACTTTCATTGCGCGTTGGCCGGCAGGACCTGACGCGTGGCGAGGGCTTCATGCTGATGGACGGCACTCCGGTGGATGGCTCGCGTACGCTTTACTTCAACGCCATCGACCTCGCGTATGCGTGGAAGAGGTCGAAGTTCGAAGTGATCGCGATCCTCAACCCGCGCCAGGATCGCTTGCTCCCGCGCATCCACGATCAGCGCAAGTATCTGGCCGAGTGGGACGAGCAGGCGGTCGGTTTCTACTACACGGATCGCAATTCGAAGAGCACCGATGTTGACGCTTATTACTTCCTCAAGAAGGAAGTGCACGACTACCGCGCTGCGACACATGCGCAGTTCCAGCCCGATCGCCACGTCAGCACCCTGGGCGCGCGGGTCTCGCGCCGGATTCGCGACGACATCACCGTCACCGGCGAGTTCGCCGTGCAATGGGGCGCGCAGAAGGCGAACCCAGCCGTTTCGGCGCCTGCAGCGGACATCCACGCCTGGGGTGGATACGGGTACGTCAGGAAAACCTTCGCGCACAGGACGAAGCCGTACGTCCTCGGCGGGACGATCATGTTGTCGGGAGACAACCCTTCGACGGCGGCGATCGAGAGCTTCGACCCGATCTTCTCGCGGTATCCCAAGTGGGGCGACCTCTACATCTACAGCATGACGGCGGAGAACGGAGTGGGCTACTGGGCGAACAATCGCATGCTCCAGGCCGAGGCCGGGTTCACACCCTGGAGCCCGGTCACGCTACGCACGACCTTGTATGTGGACCATGCCTTCCATCCGAACACCAAGGACGAAACGGCTGTTTTCGGATCGGGTCAGCATCGCGGCGAGAACCTGCAGGCGCGCATGGACTACACGGTCAATCCGCGGGTGAAAGGACACGTCACGTACGAAATCATGCTGCCGGGCAGCTTCTACGCCGCCAGGTCCAACGCCTATTTCTTCCGTGCCGAAATCAACTACAGCTTCCACGGAAGCCTGAACTCGTTGTCGAAGAACTGACAACGGCGATGCCCCGAACAGTTCAACTCGCTCGTTTGACGATACGTAGATGGATTGCTATTATCAATCTGCGGGGTGGAGCAGCCTGGTAGCTCGTTGGGCTCATAACCCAAAGGTCGTAGGTTCAAATCCTACCCCCGCAACCAAAGAATCAATAAGTTGCGAGCCGAGAACGCTCCGAGCGCAGGTCCAAAAAGGTCCATTAGGAACTGCACTCGTTCGATCAACTGAAAAGGGCTGCTGCCAGCAGCCCTTTTTCAATTCCTCAAACTGCTTCTTACGACTACGCGTGTGCTTGTTGCAGGAGCGGACGTGCCATGCGAACGACCTTGCTGTTCGCATCGCGCTTCGATTCCATCAGCGCGTTCCCGTACTTCATCGTCGTGCCAATGTCGGCATGACGGAGAAGTTTCTGCTGTACACCGACCGGCGCACCGGTTGCATCCAGCCATGTGCGGTACGTGTGACGGAACGTGTGCCAACCAACCGACTCGAGTCCGAGTTTCTTGCCTGCAGGACGGATGTAGTCCTGCTGAATCGGGCTCGCGTGATAGCAGCGGTCGGTGAATGGACTCGGGAAGACCCAGTCGCCCGGTGAATCGGGACAACGCTTCTTCCAAGCCAGCAAAACCGCTGCGAACTCCGGATCGAGCGGAAGCTCATCTTCGGAGTACTCGGTCTTCACGCGGCCGATTCGTCCGTTGACTACTTTCACTTTCACCGTCATCGTCAGCTTCTCGAAGTCGATACGGCTCCAGCGCATGGCCAGGATCTCGCTGACGCGGAGGCCTGTGCAGATGGCGACGATCACCATCGTGCGATACGGCTCCGGCAGGAACGAGATCAGGATCAGGCACTGCTCGACCGTGAGAACGATCGGCTTCTTCGAGCGCTTGCTGACGCCCTTGATCGTCACAAGGTCCATCGGGTTGCGCTCGAACGGCAACAACTCCCACAACATCGCCTTTTCAAAGAGCCGGTGCATCAGCTCCTTCAGGTGGCCTTTCGTCTTCGGCTCGCGATTGATGCTCTTGAGCCAAGCCTCCACCTTCGCGGGCTTCACCTCCGACAGCGGGACGTTCTCCCACCGCGGACGGATATGCACCTTGATCATCGAGAGGTACGAACTCGCTGTGGAAGGCTCGAGAAGTTCGTAATCGAACGCCTCGTCCTCCTCTACGAGCCCGACC
>DASPLH010000232.1:0-3272 GCA_035627675.1 Clostridia bacterium | reverse complement strand
CAGCGCGGCTACTGCGCCGTTGCACGGAGATCATGCGCGTCGCGGTGACGCAGTTCACGATTCTGGAGACGATGCTGCCGACCCACTTCCTTGCCTTCCGAGGCAAGCTGGAGCCGGCCAGCGGCTTCCAGTCCGAGCAGTTCCGTGAGATCGAGTTCCTCTGCGGGTTGAAGGACGAGAAGATGCTTCAGCATCACGCGCCGGTGCCCGAGGCCATGGCCGCGCTCGAGCGGCGCTTGCACGAGCCTTCCATCCGCGATGTCTTCTTCGACGCGCTCCGCAGGTTGGGAGCCCTTCGCGACACGAACACCGCCGCGACGGAGCAGGAGAAGTATGTCGCCCGCGCCGAGGCCGTGCGCGACCTGTACCAGGACGAAAGACACTTCCGCGACTGGATCGACGTCTGCGAGCGGCTGATCGAGTTCGACGAACTCGTAGTCGGCTGGAGGCTGCGCCACATCCAGATGGTCGAGCGCATGATCGGAGCGCGCATCGGGACCGGTGGAAGCTCCGGCGCATCGTACCTGCGCACGACACTCGACAAGCGATTCTTTCCTGAACTGTGGGAGGCGCGCACGATGCTGCAACAGCCCGCGCCACCGGTCGCATGAGCAAGCCCGCCATTACGCTCGTTGGCTCCGGCCTCGCCGGCCCGCTGCTTGCAATCTCGCTGCTGGAGCGCGGATTCGACGTGCGCATCTACGAGCGCCGGCCCGACATGCGACGCGTGCGCTTCAGCGCCGGACGCTCCATCAACCTCGCGCTCTCCACCCGCGGCATCCACGCGCTGCGCGAGGCGGGACTATGGGAGCAGATGCAGAAGATCGTCATCCCCATGCGCGGGCGCATGATGCACGCCGTCACCGGCGAGCTCAGCTTCATGCCGTACGGCAAGGACGAGTCGGAGGTCATCCACTCGATCTCTCGCGCGGAACTCAACATCGCGTTGATGAACGCGGCAGAGCAGCGCGGGGTAAAAATCGAGTTCAACCGGCGCTGCACGGATTACGACCTGCGTAGCGGTCGCCTTGTGTTGCGCGACGAGGAGACAGGGCAGGAGACGACCACCGAAGCCGAAGTCGTGATCGGCGCCGACGGCTCGTCCTCGGCGATCCGCGCAGAGCTGATGAAGATGCCGCGCTTCAACTTTTCGCAGCAGTACCTCGACTACGGCTACAAGGAGCTGACGATCCCAGCCGGTCCCAATGGCGAACACCTGCTGGACCGCCACGCGCTGCATATCTGGCCGCGGGGCAGCTTCATGTTGATTGCACTGCCGAACATCGACGGAACGTTCGCCTGCATTCTCTTCCTGCCGTTCGAAGGTGGAGACGAGAGCTTTGCCGCGCTCGACAGCCATGCGAAGGTGCGTGCGTTCTTTGCGTCGCGCTTTCCCGATGCCGTCCCTCTCATGCCGAACCTGCTGGAGAACTACGCCGCGAATCCGGTCGGCGCGATGGTGACGATCCGCTGCTCGCCATGGCACGCGCAGGGCAGGGCATTGCTGCTGGGCGACGCCGCACATGCCATCGTCCCGTTCTTCGGCCAGGGGCTCAATTGCGCGTTTGAAGATTGCACGGTGTTGCTTGCTCTGCTCGACCGCCTCGGGCCGGACTGGACGCGGCTCTTCGCCGAGTTTGAGAGTGCCCGCCGTCCTAACACCGACGCGATTGCCGACCTGGCGCTGGAGAATTTCGTGGAGATGCGCGACAAGGTTGCCGACCCGCGTTTTCTTTTCCGCAAGAAGGTTGAGCTTGCGCTCGAGAGCCGGTACCCGCAGGTGTTCGTTCCCAAGTACGCCATGGTGACGTTTCACCGCGTGCCGTATTCCGTTGCTTTGTCGCGCGGGCGAGTGCAGGACCGCATGCTGAACCAGCTCTGCGACGGCAAGGAGCGCGTCGAGGACCTGGATTGGACGCTCGCCGACGCGCTCGTTCGCCGCGAATTGACACCTTTGGGAGATGCGCTTGCCTGAGACCGTTACCAGCTCCGCCGCGCGTGCAGCCGAACTCGACGCGAGTGATCCGCTGCGCCTGTTTCGTGACCGCTTCCACATCCCGCAAGCCTCCGACGGTTCCGACGCCGTTTACCTGTGCGGACACTCGCTCGGCCTTCAGCCTAAGACCGCCGCCGAGTACATACGCGAGGAACTCGAGGACTGGGCGCGTCTCGGCGTCGATGCGCACTTCCGCGGGCGGCATCCATGGATGCCATATCACCGCCTGCTCACCCATCAGACCGCGAGACTCGTAGGCGCGATGCCGAGCGAAGTCGTGGTGATGAACTCTCTGACGGTCAACCTGCACCTCATGATGGTTTCGTTCTACCGGCCCACGCGCGAACGCCACAAGATCATCGTCGAAGCCGGCGCGTTCCCGTCCGACCAGTACGCCATCAAGTCGCAGATCCGGTATCACGGCTTCGATCCCGCCACGTCTCTGCTCGAGCTATCTCCGCGCGAAGGCGACTCGACGCTTCGCGACAGCGACATCCTGGAGACCATCGAAAGGGAAGGTGACTCCGTCGCCTTGATCATGCTGGGTGGGGTGAACTACTCCACCGGACAGGCGTTCAACATCGAGGAGATCACGCGCGCCGGCCATCGGAAAGGCTGCCTGGTCGGCTTCGACCTGGCGCACGCGGCCGGCAATCTGCTGCTGAACCTGCATGACGCGGACGTGGACTTCGCCGTCTGGTGCAGCTACAAGTATCTGAACTCCGGCCCCGGCTCAACCGCCGGTTGCTTTGTCCATGAGAGACACGCATCCTGGCGCGGGCCGCGCTTCGAGGGCTGGTGGGGACACAACGAAGGCACGCGCTTCCGCATGGGGCCGGACTTCGATGGCACTCCCGGCGCGGAAGGATGGCAGCTCAGCAATCCGCCCATCCTCTCGCTGGCGGCGGTTCGCGCCTCGATGGAGATATTCGATGAAGCTGGGATGCGCGCGCTGCGCGAGAAGAGCGTCGCGCTGACCGGCTATCTCGAGTCGTTGCTGGACCACGCGCAATCGCCGGCATTCGCGATGGTCACGCCGCGCGAACCGGAACGCCGTGGCGCTCACCTGTCCTTGCGAGTTCCCAGCAATGGTCGCGCGACTTGCGCTCGGCTGGTGGAAGAAGGCGTCATCTGCGACTGGCGCGAGCCGGACATCCTGCGCGTCGCTCCCGCGCCGCTCTACAACTCCTACACCGACGTATATCGATTTGCGGAACGCTTCCTCGCAGCCGTGGGAGCTTCACCCAAGTAGCCTCAGCGCGCTGTCTCGCACCGT
>DASPLH010000231.1:0-11540 GCA_035627675.1 Clostridia bacterium | reverse complement strand
TTGGACGCGCACTCGGTGCGCGACTGAAGCGCCGCACGGAGTCTCCCCGCGTGGTCGTCGGCATGGATACGCGCGAATCCAGCGTGTGGATCGCCGACGCGCTCGCCGGCGGACTCGCCGCCTCCGGCGCGGCTTTCGAGAGCGCAGGCGTGATCACCACCCCCGGCATCGCCTACCTGACCCGGACGCACGGTTTCAACGCCGGGGTCGTGATCTCGGCATCGCACAATCCGTGGCAGGACAATGGCATCAAGCTGTTCGGACCGAACGGCATGAAACTGGCCGACGCCATCGAGCACGAAATCGAACAGGACATCTTTGCCCACCTCGACGAACTCGCGAGCGGAGCCGCTCCGGTGCACGCCACCGAGGCCGGCAACGCCGCTCACCGGCTGGCCGACGACTACATCGGCTGGCTCTGCGGCTCTATCGATGCCGCGGCCGTTAGCGGCATGCGCGTGCTTGCCGACTGCGCCCACGGCGCAGCGAGCGCCATCGCACCCGCGCTCTTCGAGAGGCTCGGGATACGGGCGGACATCATGAACGCTTCGCCCGACGGACGAAACATCAACAGCGGTTGCGGCGCACTCTATCCGCAGCACGTCGCCGATCGCGTCCGCGACGCGGCAGGCAGCTACGACCTCGGCATCACCTTCGATGGCGACGCCGACCGCGCGCTCTTCAGCGATGCCAATGGGCACGTAGTGAACGGCGATGCGGTGATGCTGGTGGCCGGACGCGACATGAAATCACGCGGCAAGCTCCCCGGCGACACCGTCGTGGCCACCACGATGTCGAACATGGGGCTGGAGAAAGCACTGCGCGAATCCGGCATCCGCATGCTCCGCGCCAACGTGGGCGACAAGTACGTGCTCGAGGAGATGCAGAAGACCGGCGCCACGCTCGGCGGCGAGCAGAGCGGTCACATCCTCTTCATGGACGGCGATTCGACCACCGGCGACGGCTTACTGACAGCGTTGCGCGTGATGGAACTGGTAGCTCACTCGCGTCGTTCCCTGCACGAACTCGCGGCCGACCTGAAGGTGTTCCCGCAGGTCATTCGCAACGTTCGAGTTCGCGAGAAGCGCCCGATGGCCGAGCTGCCGACCGTATGGGCGGCGATCCAGGCCGCGGAGCGCGACCTCGACGGCAACGGCCGCGCCGTGGTGCGCTACAGCGGAACCGAGAAGCTGGCGCGCGTGATGATCGAGGCCGAATCCGAAGAATTGATGAACAAGCATGTGGAGTCGATCGCAACGGCCTTGCAGACGGCCATTGGCGAATAACTTCGACCGCAACGAAGGCGACAATCCGGTCGAAGGACTTGCGCCGGAAGAATACGAGCAGTTCGAGGCCACTCCGGAGAATGCTTCCCGGAGCAGAAGCGGTCTCGCACTGCTCGTTTTGCTTGCGGTTCTGGTCGCAGTTTTCTGGCGCGGGCTGCCGGTCCTTGTACTGCTGCTGCCGCCGCTTGTCTTTGGAACACTGGCGTGGTTTCTCTACCACGTGTTCCTACGCAAGTATCTGCGCCTGCGGCGGCTGAGGAACGCGCGCGAGCATCGCCTGTTGCGCGAAGCCAGTCGAAGATAGGCGCGTTCCCTACTTCACGTCGCGCCAGTTCGGGCCGACGCCGATATCCACTTCGAGCGGAACGCGCAACGGGTGAACGTTCTCCATCTTGTCCTTCACCAGCAGCCGCACCTCGTCCAGCTCGCCTTCCGGAACCTCGAACACCAGTTCGTCATGCACCTGGAGCAGCATCCGCGTGCGCAGCTTCCGCTCCTGGAGCGCTTGATCGATGGCGATCATCGCCAGCTTGATCAGGTCTGCCGCCGTGCCCTGGATGGGCGTGTTGACCGCCGTTCGTTCGGCGAACCCGCGCAAATTGGGATTGCGGCCCAGGATGTCTGGGATCGGGCGCACGCGCCCGAAGAGCGTGGACACCTTCCCGTCGCGGCGAGCCTGTTCGAGCGTGCGGTCAATGAACGTCCTGACGCCGGCGTACTTCTCGAAGTAGGCGTCAATGAAGCGCTTCGCCTCTTTCGTGTCGATGCCAAGCTGTTGCGAGAGCCCAAAGGGCGACAGTCCATAGACAATGCCGAAGTTCACGGCCTTCGCGCGCCTGCGATGCTCTGCGTCAAGCATCATGGGCGGCACGCCGAAGACCTGCGAGGCCGTGAGGGTGTGAATGTCCTGCCCCGTCCGGTAGGCCTCGGTCAGCAGAGGATCCTCGGAGAAGTGCGCCAGAAGCCGGAGTTCGACCTGCGAGTAGTCGGCCTTCATCAGCAAATAGCCGGGCTCGGCGACGAACGCCGCGCGAATCTCGCGTCCGATCTCGGTGCGGATCGGGATGTTTTGCAGGTTGGGATTCGTCGATGACAGCCGCCCCGTGGCCGACCCCGCCTGGTTGAAAGTCGTGTGGAGGCGTCCCGAGTTCCCGCGGCACAGTTGCGGCAAGGCATCGACGTATGTCGATTTCAGCTTGGTGAGATGACGGTAGTCGAGCACCATGCGCGCCACTTCATGCTCCGCCGCCAGTCCCTCCAGCACATCCTGCGCCGTGGAGATCGTCTTCCCCTTGCCGTACTTGAGCGGCTTTGGGAGGCCCATGCGGTGGAAGAGGACTTCTCCGAGCTTCCTGGGCGAGTTGATGTTGAATTGCTCGCCTGCAAGTTCGTAAATCTGCCGCGCCTTGGCCTCGGCCTCGCGTTCGAGCCGCCGCGACATCCCGGCCAGAACGTCGCAATCCAGCTTTACGCCCGCGTGTTCCATGCGAGCCAGTACGCCGATGAGCGGCCGGTCGATGGTGCGGTAGACGCTCAGCAGGCCGGCTTCCTCGACCTGCCCGTAAAGCAGCGTCGCCAGGCGCCCGGTCACGTCGGCGGCTTCGGCAAGCTCTCCCGAAAGCTTGAGGTCGAGTTGCCGCAGGGCGAGGTCCGCCAGGCCGTAGCGCGTGTACGTCGGGTCAAGCAGGTATGCGTAGAGCATGGTGTCGTGCTCCACGCCTTCGAGCCCGATCCCATGTTCGTCCAGGGCGTGCATGGCGCTCTTCGCGTCGTGAATCGCCTTGAGTTGGTCGCGTTTTTCCAGGCAGGCTTTGAGGCCATCGCGATGCGCGCCCGAAAGTTCGGCACGGTAGGCCTCGCCTGCGTTGGCGGAAAGCGCCACCCTGCCGGCTTTTGCGGCCGCGGCAGGCGCTGCCATCAGCGACATCTGCGACGGTTCGGGCTCATCATCTTCCGCCGGAATGTCGGGCGACACCGGCGCAAGCGCGGAATCCAGCGCAACCGCCAGCATCTCAGCGCCAAGCAGCCCGGCCAGTGCGCCGGACGTGAGATCGGCATAGTCTGTCTTGCCGACACTGATCCCCTCGCTGATGAATTCCTTCGCCAGGGTCGTGAACTCCAGCTCCGTGAACAGCGCCCGTGCGGCAAGCGCGTCGGGCGGCTGGGCCTTCATCTTCTCCGGCTCGAATTCGATCGGAACATTCGTCTCGATCGTCACCAGCTTGCGGCTCAGCAGGATGGTGTCGCGGTTGTTCTCCAGCGACTCGCGATAGGTCTTGCGTTGAACGTCCGCAGCGCGGTCCAGCAGGTTGTCCAGCGAGCCGAACTGCTGGATGAGTTCGACGGAACCCTTGTCGCCGATTCCCGGCGCGCCGGGCACGTTGTCAATGGAGTCGCCGCGCAGGGCCATCACGTCCACCACGCGCTCGGGCGGCACTCCCAGGATCTCTTCGACCTTGGAACGATCGCAGATCAGGTTGTCCTTCGGGGGATTGAGCACGCAGACCTTGTCGTTGACCAGTTGGAGCATGTCTTTGTCGCTGGAGACGACATACACGGCATAGCCGTCCTCCGACGCCTTGCACGCCAGCGTTCCGATGACGTCGTCGGCTTCGAATCCCTCACTCGACAGGATCGGTATGCGGTAGGCTTCGAGCGCGCGGCGGATGTAGGGCACCTGCTCGCGCAGGTCCTCCGGCATGGTGCCGCGATTGGCCTTGTAGCCGGCGTACGCGACTTCGACGATCTCGCCCGTCTCCTTGTCGCGCTTGCGCAGCGCCGGCATCGCCGCCGCCTGCTCGTCACGGAAGGTGGCGCCCACGTCGAACACGGCCGCGATGTACTCCGGCGAGAAGTCCTTCCGCAGCTTGTTCAGCATGTTCACGAATACATAGGTCGCGCTGGTGGGAATGCCCGTCTTGGTGGACATCGGCCGCTGGCGGGCCATCGCGTGATACGCGCGAAAGATGAACGAGTAAGCGTCGATGAGGAAGACCCGTCCCTTGCCGTTGGCCGGCAAGACTGGTGGCTTCGCAGGAACTGCGCTCGTATCCGGAACTGCTGTTTTGTTCTTCGGCGGCACGGGAAAAGAGTAGCAAATGTGGGGCGGGGACAGTCAGCACTCAGCACTCAGCAGTCAGCACTCGGTTGCGGAGACCGATTCACCACAGAGGAAGGACACGAAGGAGCACGAAGGAAGAACCGTTTCCCCTATGCATTATCGTGACGCTCGCCCTAATAAACTGAGTGCTGAATGCTGAGTGCTCAGTGCTCAGTGCTATTCCACCCACATGCAATCGCCATAAGAGAAGAACTTATAGCCCTCGGCCACGGCGTGCTCATAGGCGCGCAGCACGTTCTCGCGGCCAGCGAAGGCCGAAACCAGCATCAGCAGCGTCGATTTCGGAAGGTGGAAGTTCGTCAGCATCGCGCCTACCACCCGGAACTGGAAGCCGGGGTAGATGAAGATATCGGCCTCGCCGCTCTGCGGCGTGATTTCGCCGGTCGGCGATTGCGACGCGGCGAATTCCAGCGTGCGCACCGACGTCGTGCCCACGGCCACAATGCGCCGCTGCTCGCGTCGAGCCCGTGCGATCTTCTCCGCCGAATCTTCTCCGATGATGTAGCGCTCGGTGTGAAGCCTGTTCTCCTCAACCACCTCGGCGCGCACCGGCTGGAACGTCCCCAGGCCTACGTGCAGCGTGATCTCTGCCAGCTCGACGCCGCGCGTGCGCACGCGATCCAGCGTTTCGGGCGTGAAATGCAGGCCCGCCGTCGGCGCCGCTACCGATCCGGGATGACGCGCATAGACCGTCTGGTACTGCTCGCGATCTTCGTCTTCGTCAGGACGATCGATGTAGGGCGGCAGCGGCATGTGCCCGAGCTGTTCCAGGCGGGCGAAGAAGTCCGGCACCGGCGCGAAGCGCACCGTGCGCTCGCCAAACTCACCGCGATCCACAACCTCTGCGCTCAGGGCGGCCTCGCCTTCGCCGAAAGTCAGCTGCTCGCCTACTCCGATCTTTCTTCCCGGACGAACCAGCGCCTCCCACGTCTGCGGGTCTTCGCTAAGCTGCTTGGTCAGCAGCAGTTCGCATCGGCCTTGAAGAAACTCGCGCATCGCGGGGTTGTTCGGGCTGAGTGGCTGGCTGCGCACGCCCCGGCGGTGCCCGAATAAACGGGCGGGCAGCACGCGCGTGTTATTCATCACCAGCAGGTCTCCGGGGCGAAGGAGATCGGGGAATTCGCGGAATGCGGTATCGCGGAACTGCCCCGTCCCGCGCTCGAGGTGGAGCATGCGCGCCGCGGCGCGGTCCGCCGGAGGATGCTGCGCGATCAGTTCGTGGGGCAGGTGGAAGTCGAAGTCGGAGACCAGCACTGCCCGATTATAAGTGCCCAAGTGAGTGAGCGGGCGGCGTGTGACGGGAGTCCCACCCGGTTGTGTGAGGGGCATCCTTGTTGAATGCGCAGACCGTGGGGTACTATACGCGGACTGCTTATCCCGCAGTGAACACGACCCGGTGGGCCGTCATGAGCGACCTCGAGTATCGTCAGGAAATCGTACGCATCGGCAAGCTGCTGCACGACAAGGGCTTCATTGCGGCCACGGACGGCAACATCTCTGTCCGCCTCAATGACTACACCGTGCTGTCGACACCCACATGCATGAGCAAGGGCATGATGACGGTCGAGGACCTGGTGACGGTTGACATGCGCGGCAAGAAGCTGAGCGGCTTCCGTGAAGTATCGAGCGAGATCGGAATGCACCTGATGATCTACCAGGAGCGTCCGGACGTGAACGCGATCGTGCATGCTCACCCGCCTACCGCAACCGGGTTTGCCGCGGCTGGAATGGCCCTGGATCAGGCGCTCGTGTCGGAGATCGTGTTGTCTCTGGGCTCTGTGCCGCTGGCCGAATACGGGTGTCCTGGAACCGAAGAACTCGCCGAGGGACTGCGTCCCCTGGTGCGGAACCATGACGCCGCTCTCATGGCGAACCACGGCGTCGTCGCCTTCGCCGATGACGTGCTCTCAGCCTACATGAACATGGAAACCGTGGAGCACTTCGCCAAGATCGCTCTCGTCACCCATCAACTCGGGTGCCAGCAGCCACTGAGCGAGCAGCGCGTCGCGAGACTGCGCGAACTTCGAAAGAAGTTCCAGGCCATGAAGGTCGCACTCAAGAGGACCACCTAGCAGAAACAGTTCGACAAGAGAAAAAGGCCGGTGCCGATTGCACCGGCCTTCGTCCATTCGGCCCTCAGTCGCCGCCGAACCGGAAACGGAGTCCCGCGCGGAAGTTGGCCTTCAACGCCGGATAGCCCACGATCTCCTGGTAACGATGGTTCAGCGCGTTGTACACCGACGCGTATGCAATGACATGTGAGTGGATCGCTCGCCATCCGCTCACATCGACCCGCGCATATCCGGCGGCGGACGTAACCGGCGGGATGAGACCGAACCAGAAGTCCGAGTCCGGCCTGCGTCCGACGAAGCTGCCTGCAACGCTCGCTCCCCACCGTGGAGCCGTGTAGGTGACGAGTGTCTGTCCGAAATGCCTGGGACGCCGCAGCAGGGGCTCTCCTGCCGCCGTGCAACCCGTACCGGGCGCGCACAGCGGAGCTGCCAAGGCCTGCGTTGACGTATAGACGTAGCTGGCCGTGACGTTCAGCGCGTTGCTCACGCGGGCATGCGCCTCGAACTCCGCCCCGTGCGCCAAAGCCTTGTTCACATTGATGTACTGACCCACGAACGTCACCGGATTCGTCGTGAACTGGATCTGGTTGCTGAACCGGTTGTTGAAGTACGTACCGGCGAGCGAGTAACGCCCGGCAAAGAAGCTCTGGATGAATCCTGCCTCCAGCGAACGCGACCGCTCGGGTTCTAGGTCCGGATTGGCGATGGTCGGGAAGGTTCCTGTAATTCCGAACGACTCCTCGAAGGTGGGCGCCTTGATGCCTTCTGAGTACGAAGCCCGCAGCCGCGTTCCGGAGAAGACCTCTCCGCCGCGAGCTGCCAGGTAGGCGATGGATACGCGCGGAACACCGCGATTCCCGAAGCTCTCGTTGTGCTCGTAACGCACGCCGGCTACGGCCGACAGTCGATCCCGGTTGACAATCTGTTCGACGTACAGGGCGTGGTTGCGTCGCAATCCGTGCGTGCGCGACTCGCCGGGAAAACCGAACGTCACGAAGTCGTTGTCGATGAACCCGTTCTCGACTTCGAACTGGTAGCCGAAGACCGTGCGCGACCACTCGCGCTCGATGTACTCGGAGTGATACTGAAACCCAGCGCGGTTGAAGTTCACACGGCTGTCGTACGGATCGTCGAACGGGCGTCCGGGATCGTTGACCTGGTCGGTGTTGCGGCGCTTGTGGTTGTACTCGAAACCGGTGAAGCGGTTCAGCCAGCTCGGGGTGAGCGCCACATTCAGGTCGAGGCTCGCTAGCGTGTCGTTCTGCCGCGCATACTGGTCGGCGTCGGGCGCAAGCACCGCGGTCGTGTACAACCATCCGCCCGGCACGCCCGTCCGCGCATTGGAGTGGCGCACCCGAAAGCGGAGCGTCGAGTTGTCGCTCAGCCGCGCGCCAAGGTTGGCACCCTGAAGCGAGTTCGAAAAAACATCGTTGATGCCCTGCCCCTCGCTGTTGAACTGATCGCCGAAGACGTTGTAGTCGAACCGCCCGGCCGCACCCGCGACGGATGCGTAGCCGTGGGCGGTTGCGAAGGTCCCTCCGTCAGCGCCAAAGCGAACTTCCGGCACTCGGCTGGCGCCGGTCGCGGTCCACGTCTGCACGACGCTGGTCATGGCGTCGGAACCGTACAGCGTGCTCTCGGAACCGCGCAGCAACTCGAGACGGTCCAACTGCTGCACCGGCACGAGCGAGAGATTGAATGTTCCGCCCGGATCGTTCACCGGAACGCCGTCGATGATGACCTTGTTGTAGCGCGACTCACCGCCGCGCACGAACAGCGTTGTAAGGCCGCCGCGGCGTCCCGCATTCGAGACATACGCGCCGGGAATAAAGCGAATCGTGTCCCCGAGCTCCTGCTGGTTCATCACTTCAATCTGCTTGCCGTCGAGAGCAGACATCGACGTGCCGCTCTCGCTGGCCACGACCGGCGTTGCCGCCGCGGTCACGACAACAGTCTCGCTGATTGAGGCGACGCGGAGCTGGATCGTTACACTCTCCGACGGAACCGTTACGTCCACATTCGCCGGCTGAAACCCGGCGGCGAGAACCTGAACGCGATACCTGCCGGGCCGAATTCCGGAGATTGAGGCAATGCCGCTGCCGGAAGCATGAACGATCGCGACCGGCTCCGATCCGCCTCCGAAGACGGCGATGCGAGCGCCGGGGACGTTTGCCTGTTGAGGATCAGTAACGCGAATGGTGACATCGGCAGCCAGGGCCGAAGAAATCAGAACCAGAAATGCAGAGATGATGCGAAGAGATCGCATTCAACCCTCCTTTGCACGCGAAAAGGGGTTTGAGTCTGCGTTCACGCCGGTCTCCTGGCTTGGCGAGCGGCCCCGGGGGCCAACCTCCGCCGCGGCCTTCCCATGCACATGCACAGTGGCCGGAGGCGATACTCGCTTACAGTTGCGCGGCAGCGCGGGATTTGCACCCGCTTCCCAGTCCACAGCGAGCGCTGCGGACGCGCGAACGTCAAATTGCAAAGATCACCGGAGCTATAAAGCACCGGAGTCCTGACTCTACTTCAGTGTTCGGCGTGAGGTCAATCCGACAACCCTGCCCGGGAGGAGTGCGCGGCCTGTGCCTCGGCGTACCCCGTCACGCGCTCGAGCGCGCGCTGCATCTGGTCGTGAAGCGCCTGCAACTCAGGCGAACCCGCGGTGGAAGGAACGTCGATCGGCGCCGACCAGCGTATGTAGGCCCGCGCGAAGGGCTTTGGGATCATAAAGCGATCCCACGATTTGAGGATCCACGCTCGGTCGAGCGCCACGTAGAAGCAGCGGATCGGCGCGCCGGTGTTGCGCGCGAGAAGCACGGGGCCGGGCTTGGCAACATACATCGGGCCGCGTGGACCATCGATGGTGAAGGCCGCCACGCGCTTCTGCTCGATGATCGCGTGCATTCCGAGCAGCGCGCGCACGCCTCCGCGAGAACTCGATCCGCGCACAGGTTCGAATCCGAAGTGCGAGATGATGCGCGCGATGTACTCGCCATCGAAGCTGCTGCTGGTCATGACGGCAATACGCTGTCCGCGATAGTAGTAGGTGGCCGCGAATACACAGCGATGCCAAAACGGCGCAACACAGGGACGCGCGGGCAAGCGATCGACCAGCGGAGCGCCGTCCTCCACGCTCTCGGAGAAGCGAACCGTCCAACCGATCAGGCGTATCGCGAGTGCGCCGATAAAGGAGATCAACCACAGCGCAACGCGTTGACGAAAGGTGAACACAAGGAAAGTTTGAAGGGTGAAGGGTGAAGTGTGAAGGAAAAAGTGTTGAACGCTGTATCTCAGGCGTTGGTGACGGCCAGGAGCAACGCGGTTTTCCCGCGTTATACTTCGCCCTTCTCACTTCTTACTTCTCATTTCTCATTTAAGCGTACCTGATCCACTTCACGATCTCCGGCAGGGTTGGACGCTTGCCGTACATCAGGATCCCCACGCGGAAGATGCGCGAGCACAGCGTCAGCACGCCGTAGATCGAAGCCAGCAGAACCGCCACCGACGCCAGAACCTGCCACAGTGGCGGCATCTGCACGGTCATGCGCACGAACATGATGATGGGCGACGTGAACGGAATCATCGACAGCCAGAAGGCGAGCGAACTGTTCGGGTCGCGAATGACCGCCGTGGCAAAGACCGAACACGCGATCAGGGGCATGAGCACCGGCCACTGCATTTGCTGGGCCTCTTCGTCGGAGTTGACCATGGCTCCAACCGCCGCATACAGCGTGCTGTAGAGCAGATATCCGAGCACGAAGAACAGGGGGAACGCCACGCCAATCGCCGGAGGAATGCTCAACTCCTCGAGGTACGGTCGTGCGGCCACCAACGCCGGAGACGTTCCGAGCAGACCGAGCACGGCCCAGATCAGCACCTGGAGCAGGCCGACAGCGCCGACCCCGAGCACTTTCCCGGTCATCAACTGACGCGCCGTGACCGACGACAGGAGGACCTCGACGACTCGCGACGTCTTCTCCTCGATGACGGATCGCATGACGGCCACTCCGTAGATGATCGTCGACATGTAGATCATCATCATGAGCAGGAACGGTAGGAGAAACGCGCCGAGGCCTCCGGTCTTGCTTGCCTTCCCCGCCTTGTCCACGCGATGCGTCTCGACCTGCACGGGCCGCAACAAGGCTTCTGCCGCTGCCACGTCAACGCCGGCGGCAGCGAGTTGCTGGCGGGTGAGCGCGAACCGCACGGCTGCGCGCATCGTCTCCACGTCCACGAAGTCGCTGGCGTTTCGCGTGACATAGGTGAACGTGCGACTCTCGGCCAGACTGGAGTCAAGCCACACGTAAGCGTCGAGTTTTCCGCTCGCAACCTGATCGGTAAGCATGGCGCGCGTCCGCTCGCTCGGGTCGGTGTAGGCCGTCACGACGTACGACGGCGGGGACATCTCCGAGCGCTGCATCGGGTCTGCGGGTTCCTTCGAAGGCTCTGTGACGTGCTCGCGAACCATCTCCGCCAGCCGCGCGTCGGCCGACACGATGGCAACCTTGCGGGTGCCGCCTTGCATGGTCATGAACATCGAGGGCAGCACGACGATGGCGAAGACGAACAGCGGCGTCAGCAACGTGAACAGCACGAAGCTGCGCGAGCGCACGCGTTCGATGAACTCACGGCGGATGATCAGGAGCGTGTTACGCATTGTTGGCCACCGCGTTCGTAGATTCGATGGTGTCGATAAAGATCTGCTCGAGCGAGGGTTCGACCAGTTCGAACCGGGTGAGGCGCGCATCGCGCATCGCGGCCTGGAGCACCTCCTGCGGGTCGGCGCCGGGCGCCATCTTCAGTTCGACGTAGTTCCCGTAGTTGTTGAAGCTCTGCACGAGTGCGGGGTCGGCGAGGAACGGCAGCTCGCCTTCGTACTCAAGCTGGATACTGCTCTTGCCATACGCCGATTTGACCTGCTTCAGCTCGCCGTCGAGCACGCTGCGGCCATGGTTGATGAGGCAGATGGAGTCGCAGAGGCGCTCGACGGTGTCCATGCGATGGGTCGAGAACAGGATGGTCTTGCCGGCCTTGCGGAACTCGAGCAGGATGTTCTTCAGC